>UQKC01000003.1 GCA_900541495.1 uncultured Ruminococcus sp.
CACAAGGAAGAATCTCAATTGAAAACATAGGAGATAGCTATTCGGGAATTCCGTATTTAATGGATAGAGCCTATGAGGGTGATAAAACAAGAGAACTCTGCCAATCTTTCGGACATAAACCGGTTGTCCCACCAAAGAAAAACCGCATAAATCCATGGGAATATGACCATGAATTATATAAGCAAAGGAATATTATCGAAAGACTGTTTCGATGGCTAAAAGCGTTTCGCAGAGTGTGTACAAGATATGATAAACTCGATGTTATCTTTCTGTCATTCGTTCAAATCGCGTGCATCTTCACGTGGCTAAAATAGTGTCAACAGGCTCTAATAAAAATCGTAGGGACGGATTCTTTACTCGCCCGCTGCAAACCTTGTATTTTAGGCATTTTTTCGTTCCAAATTGCGCCAGAAATTTTTAGCATATAAGAACCTGTCTTCAAAAGCATATGCACACGTCTTTTCGGCACAAGACGTGCGACCGTTCCCTACATTAATATTCGTTCAATATACAGCAATTCGCTACCGAAACGGGCGGATATAGAATCCTCCCCTACGAAAATGGGTTTTGCTGTGAATTTGCGGAGAAAAAATAATTCCGAATTCCGCATTCCGAATTCCGAATTAAAAAAATCCCCCTTTTGGCTATTGATTTTTATGCTGCAGCGTGTTATAATGAATTATAAGTATTTTTATTGAAGGAATTATTACAAAATGAGTTTTGCAGATCAAACTTTTATTGATAATGTTAAGGATATACTCGAAAACGGAACGTGGGACACGGAAATGGACGTTCGCCCGAAGTGGGCTGACGGCACTCCTGCGCACACGATAAGCCGTTTCTGCGTTGTGAACCGCTATGATCTTTCAAAGGAGTTCCCTATCATCACTCTGCGCCGCACTTATCTCAAAACTGCAGTCAAGGAGTTGCTTTGGATATGGCAGAAAAAGTCGAACAACATTGCCGATCTCGGTGCGCATATATGGGACAGCTGGGCTGATGAAAACGGTTCAATCGGCAAGGCTTACGGTTATCAGCTTGGGGTGAAGCATCACTATCCCGAGGGGGATTTCGACCAAGTTGACCGTGTACTTTATGACCTGAAGCACAACCCGTCGAGCAGGCGCATCATCACGAATCTTTACAATCATCACGATCTTTCGGAAATGGGACTTTACCCTTGCGCTTACAGTATGACGTTCAACGTTTCGGGCGGAAAGCTCAATGCTTTGCTCAATCAGCGCTCGCAGGATATGCTCACGGCGAACAACTGGAACGTTTGTCAATACGCTGTGCTTGTTCATATGTTTGCGCAGGTATGCGGCTTGGAAGTCGGCGAGCTTGTTCACGTTATTGCGAATGCTCACATATACGACAGGCACGTTCCTATTATAAAGGAAATTATCAAAAACGAGCCTTACGATGCTCCGAAATTTATCATTGACAAGAGCATTGATGATTTTTACAAATTCACGCCCGACAGCTTCTCGCTGGAGGGTTACAGATATCACGACGGCGACTTCAAGATAGAAGTTGCGATATAAGGGGGCAGGAAGATGCTTACTGAGATAGTTGCCGCTGATGCTGATTACGGCATTGGCAAGAACGGTGATCTGCTTTTTCACATTCCCGAGGATATGAAATTTTTCCGAAGCACGACGCTTCACCACGCTGTTATAATGGGCAGAAAAACGCTTGAATCACTGCCGAACGGAAAGCCTTTCAAGGACAGACGGAACATTGTTTTATCGAGAGATGAGAGCTTTGCTCCCGAGGGTGTTGAGGTCATTCACAGTGTTGAGGAGGCTGTAAAGCTTGCCGAGGGTGAGGACGAGGTTTTCGTATGCGGCGGCGGTGAGATATACCGTCAGCTTCTCCCCTACTGTCAGAAGGTGCTTATCACGAAGATAGATGCTCACGCAAATGCGGAGGTTTTCTTCCCCGATCTTGACGCACTTCCCGAATGGAAGCTTATCGAATGTTCGGACGAACACGAACACGACGGAGTGAAGTTCAGGTTTTGCACATACGAGAAAATTAATTCGGAATTATGAATTCGGAATTAATTTTTACAGCGAATTTTTTGTGCTGTTTGCGTATGAATTTTTAATCATTAGGTCAGATTCTGTATCCGCCCGCAGAATGTATGTATATATTTCGCAGATAAAAGGACGGAGGACCCGTTCACTACAATTTAATTAAACAATAAATGCGGAAAAGATAAATAATTCCGAATTCCGAATTCCGGATTCCGAATTAATTATCCCCTGTCTTTATACGATTCAAGTATGAAAAGAGGATCTTATGGACGAAAAACTGGAGCAGTTCAAACAATGGATAATTGAGGCTGACAAGATAGTTTTCTTCGGCGGTGCGGGCGTTTCTACCGAGAGCGGTATTCCCGATTTCCGCAGCGTTGACGGTCTTTACAACCAAAAATACAAATATCCGCCGGAAACGATATTAAGCAGGTCGTTTTATGTGAATCATCTTGCGGATTTTTACGAATTTTACCGTGAAAAGATGCTTTGTCTTGATGCGAAGCCGAATTCTGCGCACTACGCGCTCGCAAAGCTTGAACAAATGGGCAAGCTGACGGCTGTTGTGACGCAGAACATTGACGGTTTGCACTATGCGGCAGGCAGCAAGGTGGTTTATGAGCTTCATGGCTCTATCCACCGCAACTATTGTCTGCGATGCGGAGCAAATCACACGGCGGAATACATAAAAAGCGTTGACGGTCCTCCGCCCTGCTTAAAGTGCGGCGGTCTGGTAAAGCCTGATGTTGTGCTTTATGAAGAGGGCTTGAATCAGGCGACGGTGAACGGTGCGATAAAGGCAATTTCCGAGGCGGATATGCTTATCATCGGCGGAACTTCGCTGACGGTATATCCTGCGAGCGGACTTATCGACTATTACAAGGGAAACAGGCTCGTTCTCATAAACAAGACGCCTACGCCTAAGGACAGTGCTGCCGATCTGCTTATCCAGGACAGCATTTGCAAGGCTTTCAGCGTTGTTGACGAGCTTTGATACGGTGAAAAGATCGTTAGTGTTACTAAGGAAACGCTGATTAATACGTTTTTGCCATTTTTCAAAATGTTTATGTCAAATTGACATTAAAGGCGTAAACTCGTACATTTCTCAAAATGGCAAAACGAACGCTTCGCTTTAATCAGCTTTTTCCTATGATACATTGTGCTTTTGCGCCAAGATCAGTCTTTTTTACCGATATGATTTGAACGAAAAACCATATAAGGAGTTTATATAAAATGAATTTACCACAGTTTATTACAGATGAAATAATCGAACGCGCACTTCGCGAGGACATCAACTATGTTGACGCTGCGACCGACTATCTTCTTGACGATGATGATGTTTCGACCGCACGTTTCGTTGCAAAGGCAAGCGGAATCCTCTGCGGCATCGACATTGCTGTTCGTGTTTTTGAGATGCTTGATAAGGACATTCAGGTACAGATCAACATCAAGGACGGCGGCAAGGTCGAAAAGGGCGATGTTATTGCTGTTGTGACGGGCAAGACCAAGGCTATACTCAAAGCTGAAAGAACTTCGCTCAACATTTTGCAGCATATGTCGGGAATCGCTACCGAAACTGCGAAATACGCTGAATGCTGCAAGGGCACTCGTGCGCACGTTACGGAAACGAGAAAGACTCTCCCCGGACTCCGTGCAATTGAAAAGTACGCTGTAACGGTCGGCGGCGGCAAGAACCACCGCTACAATCTCTCCGACGGCGCGATGCTCAAGGACAATCACATTGACGCTTACGGCAGCATTACAAAGGCTGTTGAGGCGCTTCGCAGCAAAATGGGTCACATGATAAAAATTGAAGTTGAGGTACGCAACGAAGAGGAGCTTCGCGAGGCTCTTTCCTGCAATGCAGATGTTATTATGCTCGACAATATGACCTGCGAGCAGATGAAGAAGTGCGTTGAAATTGCGGACGGCAAGGCTGTACTTGAAGCTTCGGGAAATGTTACGCTCGACAACATGGCTGAGGTTGCGGCTACGGGTGTTGACATTGTATCTGTCGGTGCGCTCACCCACTCGGTAAAGGCGTTCGATATTTCACTCAGAATTGATAAAAAATAATTGAAATAAGGCTTTAAAATGAAAAAAAGAATGACTATACTTTATGATGTGGGCGGAAAGCTTTACATCAATCTTACAAACAAATGCCCGTGCAACTGCACGTTCTGTATTCGTCACAATGGTGACGGGGCTTACGGCAGTGACAGCTTATGGCTCGAACACGAACCCTCACTTGACGAGGTCAAGGAGGCTTTCTCCAAGGTGGATATGTCGAAGTACAAGGAAGTTGTTTTCTGCGGCTACGGCGAGCCTATGGAGAGGGTGAACGAGGTCATCGCGGTCGGCGAATTCGTCAAGGCTAATTACGGTGACGTGACGGTTCGTCTTAACACGAACGGACTTGGTGACAAGATCCACGGTGTTCCTACGGCGAAGCTTTTGCAGGGCGCTGTGGACATTGTTTCCATTTCGCTCAACTCCTACTGCAAGGAAAAATACAACGAAGTCACCCGTCCTAAATGGGACGATGCTTTTGATGCGATGCTTGCGTTTGCGGCTGACTGCAAAGCATATCTTCCGCAGGTCATTTTCACGGTCGTTGATGTTATCCCTCCCGAGGACATAAGCCGTGCAAAGGCGCTCGCGATGAGCATTGGCATACCGCTTCGTGTACGCGAATACGACAGCTAAGCAGGGATGCCCCTGCGGGCGGTTTGCGCTATGCTCCACTCCGTTTCGCTTGTTTATAAGAAAATAAAGTTTATGCCGCGGAAATAGTTTTCTGTCAGCTTGACAATCTTTTTTGCGGCGAAAAATATGCTTTGCCAAACAGAAATAATTTTATAAAGGAATGATATAAATGTCAAAAAGCAGTGCTGAAATGACTAAATTCAAGGGTGTAGACGCTGTTGAGCTTTGGTTCGGCGGTTATCACGCTTTCGTTATGCCTACGCTCGGTTCAAACGTTATGCGTTTCCGTGATGAGGACAAGGGAATGGAAATTTTCCGTTACTCGGACGATATGACCATTGCCGAATTTATGCAGTCGCCCGAAATTTGGGGACTTCCAACGCTTTATCTTCCGAACCGTCACGACAGAGGTGTTCTCCGCACTTCGGACAACGTTTACTATCTCCCCGAGAATGAAACACGCTTCAAGAATCATCTTCACGGTTTTCTTCACAAGCGCGCTCACAAGGTAAAGGAAATGGGTGCGGACGAAAATCACGCATTCGTTACCACAACATACAAATATGATGAGAGTGATTATTTCTTCAACTGCTTCCCCGTCAAGTTCACGGCTGAAATTACTATCGACCTTTCGGCAAAAGGACTTACGCACACTATCACACTGAAAAACTGCTCCAAGGTCATGATGCCTATTTCCATTGCAACGCACACAACTATCAACGCTCCGTTCGTTGACGGTGCAAAGCAGGAGGACATCACGCTCCAAGTTCCTGCTGTTAAGAAGCTTCAGTTCAACAAGAAGCGCTGGCTTCCGAACGGCAGACAGCTTGCGCTCACCGATTATGATCTTGAATATGTGAACGGCACAAAATGTCCTGTTCTCACGGATATCTGCAACGATATGTACACCGCAGGCACGATAAAGCTTGACGGTGAGGATTTCTACGGCTGTGTAATGACGGACAAGGCAAGCGGCAAGCGTCTTTGCTACGAAGTTGATGATGAATACAAGTTCTGGATCGTATGGAATCACGAAGGATTCAAGGGTTATTTCTGCCCCGAGCCTATGACTGCGCAAGTCAATGCAGCCAACCTTGACCTTCCGTTTGAAAAGACCGGTTACTTTGAGCTTGAACCAAAGGAAAGCTACACTGTTTCGCAGAGATTTTTCACTAAGTAAATTTTACAAAAGTTTTCGCCGCAGGTCTGTTTGGGACTTGCGGCGAATTGTTTTGGTACATATAAAAAGCCTGTTCCATAGCGGAGCAGGCTTTTATATGTAATTTTGATTTAACTTAAAGCTTAACAATAACGCCTGTAAGACCCGGAACAGAACCGATAGCGTTTGCTTCGTCTGTATCGATATGCATTGCTCTTGCGTATGAATCGGAAACTCTGCATACTACGTCGCCGAGGATAGCTTTTCTTTCGGGAGTTTCTACCTTTACCCAAACAACGTCCTTATCCTTTACGCCGAGTTCTTCTGCGTCTGCTTTTGTAAGGTGGATATGTCTTTTTGCAACGATAACGCCCTCTTTGAGCTCAACTTCGCCGCAAGGTCCAACGAGCTTGCAAGCGCCCGAACCTGCTGTATCTCCGCTCTCTCTGATAGGAGCTGCGATGCCGATAGAACGTGCGTCTGTTGCGGAAAGTTCAACCTGATCTGCCTTTCTGCAAGGTCCGAGGATAGAAACGTTAGCAAGGGACTTCTTAGGGCCTACTACTTCAACACGCTCTTCGCAAGCGTACTGACCCGGCTGTGAGAGGTCTTTTTTCTTTGTGAGGGTATGGCCTTTGCCGAAAAGAACTTCGAGGGTTTCCTCTGTAACGTGAACGTGACGTGCTGATGTTTCAACGATAAATTCCTGTGACATATTAAATTGCCTCCAAAACGATTAATTTTTAAGGTTGCGCCAAAATATTCGTTAAGGTGAACCTTTATCCATTAAAAAAGTATAGCACTTCTGCAAAAAATGTCAAGTTATTTTGCGTGTTCTGCTCTAATTTGCATAAATCATATAGAATTTGGAATAACACGCTTTTTTAATGCGTAATTAGCTTGGCTGTTTCGTTAAAACGGTACATTCACGATCTTGATAATATTGTGAATGTACCGCTTTTGTTATTTCAGAAAAGTTTGCCTAACATAATTACGCATTACGCATTGAATCTTAGTTTTCCGTAAGGATAGCGTCTATCGCCTTATCTGTGCTCCAGAAGAACTTGTCGCTGCCTACGTCTGCACTCAGACCGCAGCGGTCTATCATTTCCATAACGGGCGGCTGGATAGCAGTGAAGAACACCATTACGTCTTTCCTGGAAAGCTCCTCAACGACCTCCTGCAAAGCCTGAACGCCGCTTGCGTCCGCGAACGGAACACCTCGCATCGAGAGGATTATTATTTCTCTGTCGGCGATATCGGAAAGCTTATCTTCGAGGATATTTGCCGTGCCGAAGTAGAGAGGTCCTGTCATATAGACAACGGCTGTTCTCTTATCCTTGAGGTGGTCGGGGTGGTTCGGAAGTCTTTCGGGGTCAACTTCCGAAACGCTTATCTGCATATCCGAAACCTTGAGGACAAACATTACAACGGAGAAGAGTATGCCAATGAGAATTGCGATAGTGAGGTCGAAGATAACTGTTGCGATCATTGTGAGGAGGAACTGTGCCATTTGGGTCTTTATCTTGCGGTTGAAGATGCCCTTGATGACCTTCCAGTCGTTCATTCTCCAAGCTGTCATCATAAGTACGCCTGCGAGCGCTGCGAGCGGTATTCTCGAAATAACGGGAGCGAGGAAGAACATCGCTGCAAGGAGGACTATAGAGTGGAAAACGCTTGTGAGTCTTGTTTTTCCGCCCGATTTGATAGCAACGGCTGTTCTTGCGATAGCGGCTGTTGCGGGAACACCGCCGAAGAACGGAATGACCATATTGCCGATACCCTGCGCAATAAGCTCCTGATTTGCGTCGAGCTTTTCGTTCTTCATTCTGCCTGCCGATGCGCCGCAGAGAAGGCTTTCGATAAGTCCGAGCGCTGCAATTGAGATAGCGGGAACGATGAGCGCTTCAAGCTGTGGGATAGTGATAGCGGAAACGTCAAGTCTGTCCGGGAGGAAGATGCTCTTCGGTATCTCTCCTACCTGCTTAACGTCAAAGTTGAAGATGAACTCTGCGATAGTTGCAAGGATAATTGCTGCGAGCGAACCGGGGAAATACTGGTTTATCTTTTTCGGATAAAATGCCATAAAGACGACGACTGCAACGCCGATAAGGAATGCTGCGAGGTTGAAATGCTGCTCCAAGGTGAAGTAGCTTATCGTTTTTGAGATAGTGGAGTCGCCCTCGCAGGTAAGACCCGTGAAGTTATTTATCTGACCGAAAGCGATGATTATTGCAATACCCGATGTAAAGCCTGTGATAACGGGCAGCGGCAGGTAGGAAACTATCTTGCCGAGCTTTAAAAGTCCGCATATCAGCAGGATAACGCCGGACATAAGGCTTGCGATGAAAACACCCTGAAGCTGATATTTAGCGACGAGTGAGAGCAGGATAGCAGTCATTGCGCCCGTTGGACCGCTTATCTGGTACGAGCCGCCCGAAAGTGCGCCGATAACGATACCTGCGATGATAGCGGTAACAAGTCCTGCTGCGGCTGTTGCGCCCGAGGATACGCCGAATGCGAGTGCGAGCGGAAGAGCGACCGCTGCGACGGTAACGCCTGCGAGTGCGTCCTTTGCAAACGCGCCTGCGTTGTACCCCTTAAACTCGGTTCTGAGCCTTGTTCCGTAGTTTTTGAAGATATTCAAGAAAAAACACCCCTTAATCCTATTTTTTCAAAAAAATTTGGCAGCAAAAAGCCGCCGACTTTTCTATTTTACTCCTTTTTTCGGGAAAACACAAGTAGAATTGTTTCGGCATAATTCGGGAGAAATTGTGCAAAGCGCTGTAATTATTTGAATTCGGAATGCGGAATTTTTTCTTCGCAAAATTTGGGCAAAAAACATTTTCCCGTAGGGGCGGATTCTATATCCGCCCGTTTCAATACCTGAATTTTAGGCAAATTCTCTGTAGGGTGACGGGTTTCCGTCCCGTTTTTTGAATAGTATTGGTGACTGCGGGACGGAAAACCGTCCCCTACAATAATTTATTGATGGTCACCTCTAAAAAATACCGTGAGATTTTTTATAATTTTACTTGAATAAAGCTTCAAAGTGTGATATAATTAATTATCTATTATGATTAGAGGGAAGAGATATGAAAATTGTTATGCTCGAGGCGGCTTCCGTTTCTCGGGGCGATATTCCTTTCGATGATATTTATAAATTGGGCGAAGTCCGCGAATTTCCGCTCACTCCCAACGACAGGATAGTTGAAAACATTGGTGATGCGGAAGCGGTGCTTTGCAACAAAACGCATTTTACGGCTGAAATTATGGAGAAATGCCCGAATTTGCGCTACATTGGCATCTGCGCGACAGGGTACAACAATGTTGACCTTGAAGCGGCTTCACGTTTAGGGATAGTTGTAACGAACGTCCCTGCTTACTCCGATATGGCGGTGGCGCAGCAGGTTTTCGCGTATATTCTCCGCTACTGCAACAGAACGGGTGATTATGACCGCTTTGTAAAGGACGGCGGCTGGGTTCGCTCGGCTTCGTTCTCGGTATTCGATTATCCAACTGTGGAACTGGACGGAAAAGTTCTCGGAATTTACGGCTACGGCAGGATAGGTCATGCTGTTGCACGAATTGCGCGCGCATTCGGAATGAAAGTGCTTGTTCATACACGCACTGTCCGCAATGAGGACGGCGTTGAATATGTTTCGCTTGATGATATGCTTTCGCGCGCTGACTTTATCACTCTGCACTGCCCTCTCACGCCCGAAACGAACGGACTTGTTGACATTGACTTTCTGAAAAAGTGCAAGCCTACGGCGATGCTCATAAACACCTCACGCGGCGCTGTTGTGAACGAAGCTGATCTTCGTTATGCGCTTGACAATGGGATAATTGCGGCGGCAGGACTTGATGTGCTTGCACAGGAGCCGATGGCTGCGGACGATCCTTTGCTTGGCTCGGACAAATGTATGATAACACCGCACGTTGCTTGGTCGCCCATTGACACACGCAGACGCTTGATGAAAGTCGTTGCGGAGAATCTGGCGGCGTTTATCGCAGGGAAGCCTATAAATAAGGTGAATTGATATGGACTTTACGAATATAACTGCCTGCGGCGGTGACTGCACGGGCTGCGAGCATTACAAAAGCGGCAAATGTGTCGGCTGCAACAACAACGGCGGAATTTGCGTCAAAATGTGGAGCAGCGAATGTTCGCTCTGCAAATGCTGTCGGGAACACAATGTTCGGTTCTGCGGCGTTTGTGATGATTTTCCCTGCAGTCTGCTGAAGATAACTCTGACTTGGGACAAAGACGGCATCGAAAATCTGAAAAGGCTCGGAAAAATTTACTTAAAGGAGAAAAACAATGTTTAACATCAACGATAAAAAAAGAGTGGTAATAAAGCTTGGCTCGTCCACGCTCACACACAACACGGGAAAGCTCAACATTCGCCGAATGGAGAACCTTGTAAAAGCAATGGCTGACATTCAGAACAGCGGCAAGGAGCTGACGCTCGTTTCATCGGGTTCTATTGCGCTCGGACGCTCGAAGCTCGGCTTGACCGAACGCCCCAAGGAAACACGTTTGAAGCAGGCCTGTGCAGCTATCGGACAGTGCGAGCTTATGTATATGTATGACAAGCTTTTCGGTCAGTACAACCTCACCGTTGCGCAGCTTCTTCTTACGAAATACAGCATCGAAGGTCCGAGAAGCCACCACATCGTCAACACTATGGAGGAGCTTCTCTCGCGCGGAATTATCCCCATAATCAATGAAAACGACACGGTTGCTATCGATGAGCTGGAGCTTGAGATCGGTGAGAACGATTCGCTCGGTGCTTATGCCGCTATCATTGCAAAGGCCGACCTGCTGATAATCCTTTCGGACATTGACGGTTTCTACGATTCCAACCCGAACACGAACCCCGATGCGAAGCTTATCCCTGTTGTACACGAAATAAACAATGATATCCGTGCGCTTGCTACCGACGCTGTTTCGGGACTTGGCACGGGCGGAATGATAACGAAGCTCAACGCTGCCAAGATCGCTATGGACGGCGGCATTGATATGGTTATACTCAACGGCAGAAAGCCCGATCAGCTCTACGATCTTTTTGACGGAAAGCAGGTCGGAACGCTTTTCACCGCAAAGGACTAAGGAGGAACTGCTATGAATTACGCTGAAACACTCGGCAGCCGTGCAAAGGCTTGCAGAAAAGCTGCCGCAACGGCAAGCACCGCCGAAAAGAACGCTGCTCTCGCCGCAATATCCGCCGCTTTGAGAGAGAGCATCGATGTTATCCTCGACTCGAACGAAGCTGACCTTATCGCTGCCCGTGAGAACGGAATGAGCGAGGCAATGCAGGACAGACTTCGCCTTACCGCTGACAGAATAAACGGAATCGCTGACGGCGTTGATGATGTTATCAAGCTCGAAGACCCTATTGGCGAGGTCATAAGCGGAAGTGTTCGCCCGAACGGAATGAGCATCACAAAGGTTCGTGTTCCGCTCGGCACTATCGCTATAATTTTTGAGTCAAGACCGAATGTTACGGTCGATGCGGCTGTGCTTTGCCTAAAATCGGGCAACGCTGTTATCCTCCGCGGCGGAAAGGATGCTTTCAACTCGAACCGCTGTCTTTGCAGCATTATGAGGTCGGCACTTGCAAAGGTCGGCTTGCCCGAGGATCTTATCCAGTTCGTTGAGGACACTTCGCGCGAGGTTTCAAATGAGCTTATGAGATGCTCCGACTACATTGACGTGCTTATCCCGAGAGGCGGAGCAGGACTTATCCGTGCCTGCAAGCAGAATGCGACCGTTCCCGTAATTGAAACGGGTACGGGAAACTGTCACGTTTTTGTTGATGAAACTGCTGATCTTCCAATGGCTGTAAGCATCGTCAACAACGGCAAGACGCGCCGTGTTTCGGTCTGCAATGCAGTTGAATCTCTGCTTGTACATGAAAATGTCGCAGAAGAATTTCTCCCGATGATAAAGGCAAAGCTTGACGAAAAGCACGTTGAGATCCGCGGCTGTGAGCGCACAAAGGCTATCCTCGGCGACAGTGTTGTTCCTGCGACCGAAGAAGATTATGCTACGGAATTTCTTGATTACATCATCTCGGTAAAGGTCGTAAAGTCGCTTGATGAAGCTATCGAACACATCGACAAATACACAACTCACCACTCGGAATGTATCGTGACGAATGACCTTGCGAACGCTGAACGTTTCCAAAAGGAAATTGATGCGGCGGCTGTTTATGTCAATGTTTCAACTGCGTTCACAGACGGCGGAATGTTCGGACTTGGCGCTGAGATAGGAATTTCGACCCAGAAGCTTCACGCACGCGGACCTATGGGACTTCGCGAGCTCACCTCGATGAAATTCCTCATTGGTGGAAACGGTCAGATACGCTCCTAAGCGGCAGTGCAAAATTATTTCAAGGTGATTTTATGAACAATAACGATAATAAGGACAAGGACATTTTTGACTACGACAGCTATGTAAAATCCAACGGAAAAAAGAAGAAAAAGCCGCGTCCGCAAAAATCTGCGAAAGCTCCGAAAGCGCAGAAAGAGCCAAAGCCTGCAAAAGAGCCGACCGCTTCGGAAAAGAAGAAGCCCGAAAAAAAGCTTGATGAATCTATCGAAAGCATACGCAAGATGTTTGACAATGCGCTCGATGAGCAGTCGGAGGAGCTTGCGGAACTGACAATGGCTGAACCCGAGCCTGAGATGCCTGACCTCGGCAAGGGCGGCAAGCGCAAGGGTTATCTTATCCTCGGTGCGCTGATGATGATACTTGCGGTGATAGGACTTATCTCGACCGTGAGCTTCACCGTTGACAAGGTAAAGGCATTCGCCGACAACACTCAGCAAAAGACCGAATTCGCGCGGTTCATCTACCCGGTTGTAATATGCGACCCTGCGCCGTTCGGACAGAGCGTAAAGCTTCGCAGCGACACTGTGATAACGGCGGCTATCTGGGACATCATACTTTACGAGGACAAGAGCAAGTACGACTCGGATTTCGATATGATAATCGTTCCCGAGCTTGATGTTGAGCAGCATGCGGCAAAGCTTTTCGGAACGGGACTTTCGATAAAGCATCAGTCTATCCTTGGTGCGGACGTACAGTTTTACTATAACGAGGACATAAAGTCCTACCGAATCCCTGCGAACCCGAAATACTTCACCTACTCCCCTTACATCGAGGACATAACAAGGGTCGGCGAAAGCTACACTATAACTGTCGGTTATGTTTCTCCAACGCCTGCGTGGCTGACGCTCACGGGTGATGAAACGCCCAAGCCCGAAAAGTATGTGAACTACATCGTTCAGAAGCGCGGAGACGAATACACTCTTCTCGGAATACAGCAATCGGACAAGATGCCTGAAGACGCAGGAAATTATTAATGCGTAATTCGTAATTATTTGATCCTGTGAATTTATTTAATTACTGTAGGGGACGGGTTTCTCGTCACGATTTGCAGAAACAAATATTATTTACAATATTTTATCGTAGGGGCGGATTCCATATCCGCCCGATTTCCCACAAAATTCAAACGAAAGGAATAAAAATATGAACAGTGAGATAAGAGATCCCGAACTTTGGCAGGACGGCGAGATAAAAATTGACTGGGTAAAGGCTAATATGCCGCTTTTGCGCAGCATAGAAAAGGATTTTTCCGAAACAAAGCCTTTTGCAGGCGTGAAAGTTGCGCTTTCTGTGCATCTTGAAGCAAAGACGGCTTACCTTTGCAAGGTTCTTGCGGCAGGCGGTGCTGAGATGTATGTTACGGGCAGCAATCCGCTCTCCACTCAGGACGATGTTGCGGCTGCGCTCGTTCACGACGGACTTAACGTTTTCGCCTGGTACGATGCTACCGATGAAGAGTACCACCGTCACACCTCGCGCGTTATCGAAGCAGGTCCTAACATCATCATCGACGATGGCGGTGACCTTGTTCACCTTATCCACACAGAATACAAGGACAAAATTGCCGATGTTATCGGCGGCTGTGAGGAAACCACAACCGGCATTATCCGTCTTATCGCAATGGACAAGGCAAAGGAACTCAAATTCCCGATGGTTCTTGTAAACAACGCCGACTGCAAGCATCTTTTCGACAACCGTTACGGCACGGGGCAGTCCGTTTGGGACGGCATCAACCGCACGACCAACCTTATCGTTGCAGGAAAAAATGTCGTTGTTGCAGGCTACGGCTGGTGCGGCAAGGGTGTTGCAATGCGCGCAAAGGGACTTGGTGCAGAAGTTATCGTAACCGAAGTTGACCCGATAAAGGCAATGGAAGCCGTAATGGACGGCTTTAAGGTAATGAAGATGAGTGAAGCCGCAAAGGTCGGTGATTTCTTCATAACAGTAACAGGCTGCCGCGACGTTATCACCGAGGAGCATTTCTATCTTATGAAGGACGGCGCTATCTGCTGCAACGCCGGACATTTTGATGTCGAAGTCGATGTTGCCGCTCTCCGCAGAATTGCTGTTGAGTCAAAGGTCGCACGAAAGAATATTATGGGCTACAAGCTTTCCAACGGAAACACTATCAACGTTATTGCCGAGGGCAGACTTGTAAATCTTGCCGCAGGTGACGGCCACCCTGCCGAGATAATGGATATGAGCTTTGCAATTCAGGCGCTTTCCGCACTTCATCTTGTAAAGAACAAGGGAAATATCGGCGCAGACGGAATGACAGTCGATGTTCCGAAATACATCGACAACGAGGTTGCCCGCCGCAAGATAAAGTTCTGGGGAATGGAAATAGATTCGCTTTCCGAAGAGCAGAAAAAGTATTTGGGTTCGTTCTAAAAAAGCAAAGTTTACGTCCACGCTTTTTAAAAGGTGCAGGGGTCAATGGGACGACGTCCCATTGACCCCTGCAAGTCTTTGAAAAGGCTTGACCTGAACTTTGGTTTTAGTGCAACATTCTATTGTTTAC
Source organism: uncultured Ruminococcus sp. (assembly GCA_900541495.1). Lineage (GTDB taxonomy): Bacteria > Bacillota > Clostridia > Oscillospirales > Ruminococcaceae > UMGS363. The sequence continues at coordinate 14,823 of UQKC01000003.1, forward strand.
TTCAAATACTTCTTCAAATATTTACCCGTATAAGACTTCGCGCACTTTGCAATTTCCTCGGGAGTGCCACATTTTACAAGCGTTCCGCCGCCTACGCCGCCCTCGGGGCCAAGGTCGATGATATGGTCGGCTGTTTTTATCACATCGAGGTTATGCTCGATGACAAGGACGGTATTTCCGCCCTCGGTAAGTCTTTGCAGGACTTCGATAAGCTTGTGGACATCGGCGGTGTGAAGTCCCGTTGTCGGTTCATCGAGGATATAGAACGTTCTGCCCGTTGCGCGCTTGGAAAGCTCGGTCGCAAGCTTTACTCTCTGCGCTTCGCCGCCCGAGAGCGTTGTTGAGGACTGACCTATTTTGATATAGCCAAGTCCGACTTCCTGCAAAGTTTTGAGCTTTCGTGCGATCTTCGGGATATTTGCGAAGAACTCAACGCCCTCATCGACTGTCATTTCAAGAACGTCATAGATATTTTTGCCCTTGTAGTAAACGTCGAGCGTTTCACGGTTGTAGCGTTTGCCTTTGCAGACTTCACAAGGCACGAAAACGTCGGGCAGAAAGTGCATTTCTATCTTTATGATGCCATCGCCCTCGCAGGCTTCGCATCTGCCGCCCTTTGTGTTGAACGAAAATCTTCCCGGACCGTAGCCTTTCATTTTTGCATCGTTCGTTCCTGCAAAAAGCTCACGGATATCGTTGAAAACGCCCGTATATGTTGCAGGGTTGGAACGTGGTGTTCTGCCTATCGGCGACTGGTCGATTGCGATGACCTTATCAAGGTTTTCCAGTCCCTCCATTCGGTCGAATTTGCCCGCTCTTATCTTTGCACGATTCAATTTTGCGGCGAGATTCTTATAGATTATCTCGTTGACGAGCGAGGATTTTCCGCTGCCCGAAACGCCCGTTACGCAGGTGAAAATTCCGAGTGGAACTTCAACATCGATATGCTTAAGGTTATTTTCAGCCGCGCCGAAAATGCGAAGAAACTCACCGTTACCCTTTTTGCGCTCGGTCGGAACGGGAATGAACCGCTTTCCGCTCAAATACTGACCCGTTATCGAACGCTCGCACTTTTCGATGTCCTCGACCGTTCCCGTTGCGACTATCTCGCCGCCGTGAACACCAGCGTAAGGGCCTACATCGACAATATAGTCCGCGCTTCGCATCGTGTCCTCATCGTGTTCGACAACTATAACGGTATTTCCCGAGTCGCGGAGTCTTTTCAGCGTTGCGATAAGCTTGTCATTGTCACGCTGATGAAGTCCGATAGACGGTTCATCGAGGATATAGAGCACTCCGACAAGTGACGAGCCTATCTGCGTTGCAAGGCGGATTCGCTGGCTTTCGCCGCCCGAGAGAGTTGCCGCCGAACGTGAGAGCGTGAGGTATTCAAGTCCGACGCTTTTCAGGAAGCCAAGTCGGCTGTTTATTTCCTTTATGATACGCTCGCCGATGAGCCGCTGTGTTTCGGTGAGTTCGAGGTTCGAGAAGAAGTCAACTGCGGCACTTACGGACATATCGGTAAGCTCGGAAATATTCTTTCCGCCGACGGTTACTGCGAGGCTTTCGGGTTTAAGTCTGTTGCCGTGGCAGTCGGGACAAAGCACTTCGCTCATACAGTCCTCTATCTCGGAACGGCTGTACTCGGAGCTGGTTTCGTTATAGCGGCGCTGGAGGTTGTTCAGTATGCCCTCGAACGGCTGATAGTATGTTCCGCCGCCGTAGACGCTTGAACGAACGATTTTCAGCTTTTTTTCGCCCGTGCCGTATAGGAAAGCGTTGACTGCCTCTTTCGGCAGGTCTTTCACGGGCGTATCGAGCGAAACGCCGTATTCATCAGCGATCGCGGAGTAGTACATCATTGCGATAGAATCATCGCTCAGAGTGTTCCAACCCATTGCCTTTATCGCGCCCTGCTTTATCGAAAGCTCCTTGTTCGGAATAACGAGGTCGGGGTCTATCCTGCGGAACATTCCAAGACCTGTACACTTAGGGCAGGCACCAAACGGATTATTGAACGAGAACATTCTCGGTGTAAGCTCCTCAATGGAGATATTATGCTCGGGGCAGGCGTAATTCTGTGAAAAAAGCATTTCCTTTCCGCCGATAACGTCTGCAATGACGATTCCGCCCGAGATCGCCGAGGCGGTTTCAACGCTGTCGGTAAGGCGTGAGGTTATCCCCTCTTTTATGACAAGTCGGTCAACGACTATTTCAATATTGTGCTTCTTGTTTTTTTCAAGCTTTATCTCCTCGCTCAAATCGTAAATGATACCGTCGCAGCGAACACGGACATAACCCGATTTTTTCGCGCGTTCAAGCTCCTTTGTATGCTCTCCCTTTCGTCCTCTTATGACGGGGGCAAGGATCTGCAGCTTTGTTCCCTCGGGGAGTGCCGTTATTGTGTCGGCAATTTGGTCAACAGTCTGCTGTTTTATCTCTCTGCCGCAGACCGGGCAGTGCGGAACGCCTATTCGCGCATACAAAAGTCGGAGATAATCGTATATCTCGGTGACAGTTCCGACCGTTGAACGTGGGTTATTCGAGGTGCTTTTCTGGTCTATCGAAATTGCAGGCGAAAGTCCTTCGATACTGTCAACATCAGGCTTTTCCATCTGTCCGAGGAACATTCTGGCATAGGACGAAAGGCTCTCCATATAGCGGCGCTGTCCGTCGGCATATATTGTATCGAACGCAAGCGAGGATTTGCCGCTGCCCGAAAGTCCCGTCATAACGACAAGCTTGTCGCGCGGAATTTCGAGGTCAACGTTTTTAAGGTTATGCTCCCTTGCGCCTTTGATGATTATTTTGTCGGTTGGCATTTTCTTTTTCCTCTTTCATATTCGGGTAAAGCTTACCCGTTCCTTTATTTTTCTGCAAATTTTATCGGGTGTCGGATAACCGTTTTCCGCTTTTCGGGAATGGTCTTGTTCGGGTCGGAAATATATATTTCATGATGCAGCCGAGCCTCGGTCAAGTCATTTTCATAGCCGTTTTCCTTTATATGATCGTCCATAAGCGCGACCGAACGAGGTTCATCGTCATAAGCTCCGATGTGCATTATCTGAACGCAGAGTCCCTCCTCAACGGTGAAAAATTCAGCCGCCGAGCAGTCGAGCTTTTTCTTCCTTGAAGCTTCATCGACCGCCCACTTGAAGTCTTCCTCCGTCACAAAATCGGGCAGGCGGATAACGGATATCCAACTGAACTTTCCCTTGTCGGAAAAGTCGAAGTCGATATCGCTGTTGCTGCCCTGCCGCCAAAAGCCTTCAAGCGGTGGAACGACATACTCAAAAAAGCCGTCTATTTTATGCGAGCCTTTATAGCTCATTCTTATTGTATATGCAACGGAGTAAAGCACCCCGACTGCCTTTTTGTACGCGCCGTCCGCTTCGTTCGGGTCGCCCTCGCCTCGGACGGCGATATAGTTCATTTTGGGAACGATGATGATCTCAGGGCGGCTTTTCGGCATATAAAATTCTTTGTATTCTTTCTTGAAATCAAAAGCCATTATGTCACTTCTTTCCTTTAAGTTCATTTATTCTGTCACGCAGATAAGCGGCGTGTTCAAATTCAAGCAGCTTCGCGGCGTTCTTCATCTCGACGGTGAGTTTCTCGATAAGAGCCTGCTTTTCTGCGGCGGACATCTGCTTCTGTTTCTGCTTTGAAGTCTTGCCGTCCGTTTCGCTCTTGGACGAAATTTTGATAACGTCGCGGACGTCCTTGATGATAGTTTTCGGCTTGATGCCGTGCTTTTCGTTATATTCGAGCTGAATCTTGCGTCGGCGCTCGGTTTCGTTTATTGCGCTTTCCATTGAACGTGTTACGCTGTCGGCGTACATTATTACCTGACCGTGCGAATTTCGTGCGGCTCTGCCTATCGTCTGGATAAGCGAGCTTTCCGAACGCAGGAATCCTTCCTTGTCGGCATCAAGAATTGCAACGAGCGAGACCTCGGGTATATCAAGTCCCTCACGCAGGAGGTTGATTCCGACAAGAACGTCAAATTCGCCCAAACGCAGGTCACGGATTATCTCCATTCGCTCGATAGTGTCGATGTCATAGTGCATATAGCGGACTTTTACGCCCATTTTATCGAGGTAAGCTGTGAGGTCTTCCGCCATTTTCTTCGTCAGGGTCGTGACGAGGACACGCTCGCCCTTTGCTGTGCGCTCGTTTATTTCAAGCAGGAGGTCTTCGATCTGACCCTGAACGGGCTTGACGATGATCTCGGGGTCTACAAGTCCCGTCGGACGAATTACCTGTTCAACTATCTGCTCGGACTTTTCACGCTCGAACGGTCCAGGAGTAGCGGAAACGAATATCGCCTGACCTATCTTGTCGTAAAATTCGTTAAAGGTGAGCGGACGGTTATCGAATGCTGACGGAAGTCGGAAACCATAGTCAACGAGGGTGGTCTTACGTCCGCGGTCGCCTGCGCTCATTGAGCGTATCTGCGGAAGTGAAACGTGGCTTTCGTCCACGAAAAGCAGGAAGTCTTTCGGAAAGTGGTCGAGCAGTGTATAAGGTATGCTGCCGGGTTCACGGCCTGCAAGGATTCGCGAATAGTTCTCGATGCCCTTGCAGAAGCCTATTTCCTCAAGCATTTCTATATCATAGCGTGTGCGCTGTTCGATTCGCTGTGCTTCGATAAGCTTATCATTGTCCTTGAAATACTTGATGCGTTCTTCAAGCTCGCGCTCGATCTCCCCTATTGCGCCGTTCATTTTTTCGCGCGAGATAACATAGTGCGAAGCAGGGTAAATTGCGGCGTGTGAGATAGTCGAGGTGACGTTTCCCGTGAGAGGGTTGAACTCGGAGATACGGTCAACTTCGTCCCCGAAAAATTCAACCCGGATAGCCGTATCGGTCGCACCTGCGGGGAAAATTTCAACGGTATCTCCCCTCACGCGGAACTTGTTTCGGGTAAAGCTGAGGTCATTTCGCTCATACTGAATCGAAACGAGCTTTGCAAGCAGTTCTTCTCGCGACATCTGTGCGCCCTGACGTACAGAAACTACCATTGTTCGGTAATCGATAGGCGAACCGAGGGTATAGATGCAGGAAACGGACGCTACTATTATAACATCACGGCGTTCGGCGAGGGCGAATGTTGCGCTGTGGCGAAGTCGGTCTATTTCGTCATTTATTGCGGAGTCCTTTTCGATATAACTGTCGGTCGAGGGTATATACGCCTCCGGCTGGTAATAATCATAGTAGGAAACGAAGTATTCGACCGCGTTTTCGGGAAAGAACTCTCTGAACTCGGAGCAAAGCTGCGCGGCGAGGGTTTTATTATGTGCAAAAACGAGCGCAGGACGGTTGAGCTGTGCGATAACGTTCGCCATTGTGAAAGTTTTGCCCGAACCCGTTACTCCGAGCAGAGTTTGTTCCTTGTAGCCTTTTTTTACGCCTTCGACAAGCTCGCTTATAGCTTTCGGCTGGTCGCCTGCAGGCGTATAATCGGAATGAAGCTTAAAATCCATAGCGTTTTCCTTTCATTATGAATTACGGAAAAATACATCAATGAAAACGGTTGAAATATACACGGTCTTTCAACGAGTAAATAAATAGTGAACTTTTGATGTGAATGTATTTCAAAGTGCTATATTTTACCGTAGTGAACGGGTCACTGTTCCGTTTTTTGAACGGTATCAGTGACTGAAGAACGGGAAACACGTCCCCTACAGTATTTTTTAGAAGAATAATTCACTCGTTGAAATACCGTGTTGAAATGCGCCGATATTTTCACATACTCGGCAGCATTCCGCTCTTTCGCATCGAAACAGCTCCGTCCCTGCCGACGATGATATGGTCGAGCAGGCGCACTCCGAATGTTGAAAGGAACGACATTATCCGCCTTGTTGTCAGCACATCGGTATCGGACGGCTCACACGAGCCTTTCGGGTGGTTGTGCGCTATCGCAACGAGTGAAGCACCCGAACATAGTACTATCTCCGCAAGTCTGCGCATATCGACGGGCGCTGAGGACGGTCCGCCCTTGCAGACGATGCTGTTTCGGACGAGATGCAGGTCGTCATCGAATGCGGCAACATAGAAGCACTCCTTTGCATCGCCCGGAAAACAGCCTTTGAACAGCTCGCAAAGCTTGTCCGTATTGTCAAAAACGCTGTGCTCGATGCGCGACATATTGTAAGTCCTCATCGAGAGCGGTATCATTTTGATAAGCACGGCGGAGTTGAGCGAAATTCTTCCGATAGCGACAAGGTCATCGACCGAAGCATCAAAAACTCCGCATAAGCCGCCGAAGCGGTCAATAAGATTATGTGCAATTTCGTTGGTATCGATTCTCGGGTAAGTATAAAACAGCACCATTTCAAGTATCTGATGCTCGCTGAATCCCTCGAACCCGTTTTTGAGGAACATTTCCTTCATACGCTGTCTGTGTCCTGCATGGACATTATTCTTTTCTTCCATAATGTTCCTCCCGTATAATTTTATCAAAACAAATGTTTCTTATATTATACACCATAATTTTTTTATTTGCAAGAGTTTTGGAAAAGTTTTTTTAATTTGGAATTCGGGATGCGGAATTATTTATCTGCTGTGAATTCACAGCTAAACAATAGCTTTGTTCAAATTGAAATAATTTGTAACCATTCTGTTATTGAAAATTTTTCCTTAAAAATTTATAATTAAAATATAGAATATAATTCGACATTCAAAGTCGACTAACGTGTGCAAAAATTTCGAATTCATAATTCCGAATTTTTTTAGTGGGGTGCATTATGAAAAAACGTTTTATCGCGGCGATATTCGCTTTGACATTTGTATTATGCTCCTGCACAAATGGGGCAAACGGCACAGATGAAGTTACCGACATTTCGTCCGAGGTGCAGACCTTATCCGAAGCAGCAGTTACAGACGAAAAGCCCGTTTCCGAGCAGTTCAAATACACGGTCAACGAGTATGGAGTTTACATAACCGGATATATCGGTGAACAAACCGTTGTCACTATCCCGACCGAAATTGACGGAACGAAGGTCTACAAGGTTTCGGACAATGCTTTCCGCGGTTCGGGAGTGGAAGAACTGATAATTCCCGAGGGTATGATGCAGGTCAAATGCATCAAAGGCGCATATCATCTGAAAAAGCTGGTTCTTCCCTCGACTGCGGATAAGATCGACACGCTTGAACTGGCTTATTTGCCCGAGCTTGACGATATTGAAGTCGCCGAGGGTGGAAATTTCATTGCAAACAACGGTGTGCTATTCTCTGCGGACGGAAAGACGCTCGTTTTTGCTTTTAACTGCGGTGATGATTACGTTGTTCCCGAAGGTACGGAAGAGATCGGCACGTTTGCTTTTTCGCATAAAAAGCTACGCTCGGTAAGCCTGCCGTCAACGCTTAAAACTGTCGGGCAGAGGGCATTTGAGGAGTGCGAGAACCTGCTTAAAATTGAGATACCGTCAAGCGTGACGGCGATCGAAAGCTCGGCGTTTCTAAACAGCGGTCTTGCCGAAGTAAAGCTCAGCGAGGGGCTGAAAAGCATCGGCGATGCGGCTTTCAGCAAGACAGATATCAGCGAAATTTCACTTCCGCAGAGCATTGAGGAAGTCGGCGAGCTTTTCATTGACGATGACTGCAAGCTCACGGCTTATGAGCCGATAAAGTCAATAATGACCTACGATGTCACCTACCTTAACAAGCCGACTGCGGAAACTGCGGAGCGTGTTCTTCCCGAAATTCCCGAATACAATGACGGAAGATTTCTGCTCGATATAAACTTTGACGGCGTTCCCGAATGTTTTGACTATAACAGAAACGGAACATTGTTATATGCTCTTTCCGAAAATTACAGCTGGTACTGTGTATCGGATTTTGACGGCAGGCTCTATCATTACTATGACAAGGATAATGACTGTGATTTTTATACCGTCTGGGATATAGGCGAGGGTAGTCAAAGCTTATATCGCAATTTACAGCGTCTTGAACCGCTTAAGGAACGTATTGATAATGAACCGATAGGCAATCTGACCAATTACGGCGGCGAGCTTAAAGTGGGTTCGCTCAACGGTCATTTTTATATGGAAGAAAGCAGCGATCCTTTCAGCGATCTGGACAAATATATCAATGATGCAATGAGCGGATATGAGTTGGTAGAGATCATTGACTTCAACAAGCTTGCGGAGGGTCAGGACAGCTCGGAAAAATTCCAAATAAAGCTTGACCCTATAGAAAAGCGCTCGTCCAAGCCGCTCATGACCTATGATGAATACAAGGCTGAAAATTATGTTGAGATCGGCGGTATGAGTTACTTCAAATATGTGTCTTATGCATATCCACACGCTGCGGAAGATCTGGACAAATTTCTGAAGTTCCCGAACCTGACTTCACTCAGCATTTACCTTGATATTGACAGCGCAGAGCCGATAACGAAATTCAAAAATATAAAGGAACTGAGCATCTGTTGTTATATCAAAGACCCGTCTGCGCTTGCGGAAATGGACAACGTTAAAAAGCTTTATGTTACCAAGCTTGACAGCTATGATTTTCTGTACGGAATGGATGGTGTGGGGGCGATAGAATTTTACCCGACAACGGAAGAACCCGATGATTTTTTCAAGCTGTTAAAGGGAATGAAAAACCTTAAATATCTTATCGCAGACAACTACTGCGATATGCCGATATCGGACGGTCAGCTGAAATGGCTTGAAGAAAATATGCCTGAGATCAAGGTGGTAACGATTTATTAAATTCGGAACCTTTTTTTAATGCGTAATGCGTAATGCGTAATGCGTAATTATCGGCATTTGATACTTTGATTAAAAAAAGAACCTATTTTCATTGAATATAAAATCTGTGAAAATAGGTTCTTATTTATTGCCAAAACACCTTATGGTGCGGTACGAGTGACCCGTTCCCTACAAAATTCGGACAAAGTTACGACCAAAAATAATTACGCATTACGCATTACGAATTACGCATTACGCATTAATTAAAGTTCGTCCAAGGTAATGACGTATTCCGAGTTGTAGATCTCTTTGAGCGTTTTTGTGTCGTTGTGGTCGGTGATGTATTCGGTGTGCCAGGTCATGAACCATACCCATTTTGCGTTTGCCTTTTTAAGCTCGTCAACGGTCGGTATTTTTCCGCACTCGTGGAAAGCAACGGGACGTTTTTCGCCCACTACCTTTACAGTCTTTTCGTAGAGCTTTTCGTTTGCGCCGTCGTTGTAGGAATCTGCACCTGCGATATCGACATACTCATCGCCCGGATACCACTTGTCGTAGTCCTTTCCGTTTCCCGAATAGCCGAGCACCCAGATAAGGTTGTCGAGTTCCCAATAGTTTGTATAACGGTCGTACATCAGCTGCCAGAGTTTTTTGAAATTCTCCGAGCCGCCTTTGCCCCACCAGAACCACGCGCCGTCAAATTCGTGGAAAGGTCGCCACAGCACGGGGATATCCTGCTCTTGGAGCTTTTTCAGCGCTTCTGCTCCTTTATCCATACCCTTTATGAGCGTTTCATACTCGGGAGTACCTTCGGTGAGAGCCTTGTCCCAATCCTTTATCTCGGTTTTCATCGACTCGTTCCAGCTGCCGCTGAAATCACTTCCGCAGTGCCAGCATATCGTAACGATGCCGCCCTTGTCGTGCCAAGCTTTTGCGCGCTTGTTCACGCCGTCAAAGTCGTCGTTCATATAGTCAAGTCCGCGTATCGCAGGGAGTTTGCCCGTGTTTTTTTCGATATAGTCGAACTCGTACTGGTCGCTGCCCATCCACGTTGATTCCTGCTGACCCGAGAGGATTTTTTTGCCGTAGATACTGCAAATATAATCGAAAAGCTCGGTCGCTTCCTTAGTCGCATCAGAGTTTGAGAGCGTGAGCTTTTCTGCCTTTGCCGAAGATGTTGCCGTTGCCGCTTCGGATTGGATCGCGGCATCGTTTTTGGCTGCGCAGGCGGTCATTGAAAATGCAATGCTGACAGCGCACACTATTGAGATAAATTTTTTCATTGCTTTTATTCCTTTACATATTTCATAATATCGTCATAGATCGCACGGTAGCCATTTTCGTTTATGTGCATACCCTCGATAGTGAATTCGGCTTTAAGTCTGCCCTGCTCGTCTTTGAGGTTTTGGGTTATGTCGATATAACGCTGACCATGCTTTTCGGCAAGCTTTTTGACCTCGGCATTGGCGGCGGTTATCTTTTCATTCGTGCGGATTTTAAGGCACTCTTTCATCTCCTCCGAAGCGGCTTCAAAGTTGACGGGATAATACGCCATAAGATAAATTTTCACGTTCGGAACGGCTTTTTCCACCGTGGTGATTATCCTGTCATAGTTTGCCATAAGGTCGCTTATCGGTATGCTCGACCAGCTGAGGTCATTCGTGCCGATGTTTATAAAAAGCTTCGAGGGCGCAAGGTCAAGTATGCAGACATCAATGACATTCAGCAATTCGTCGGAGAGAAATCCGCCCACGCCGCGGTTATATATCACGGTATCATCGTTATGCTCTTTGAGGAGCTTATTTATCGGGAACATTTCCATAAGAGAAGAGCCTGCAAAAACCACCTGACCCTTTTCGACAGTTTTGTTCTCCTCACGGTAACGCTCTACTTTCATTTCTTTATCGGTCATTTTGGGCACCTCATTTTGGACACCTCATTTGTTGTAATTTTATACAATAATTGTAGCAAAACAAGGCTTGATTTTTCAAGATATATAAAATGAACGTAATAAAAACAATTTGCTTTTTGGTAAAAAAAGTGTTATAATATTTTTAAATCTTGGGTCGATCGGGGTATGCAAAATGGAAAAATTCAACCTTACGCCTGCACAGCGAAACATTGATGATATGCAGCGTTTTTACAGCGGCACGGCGATATCCGTTCTGTGCGGAGCGGTGATTTTCGATGAAAAGCTTGAACCTAAACTGCTTTTGCAAGCGGCAAAGCTTGTGATAAAGCGGCAGGAGGCACTTCGTCTGCGTTTTTGCGTTGAAAACGGCAGGACGGTGCAGTATGTTTCGTCCGAGGGCGGCGAGGATATCACCTTTGCCGAATTTGCGGACGAAAATGCACTCCGTTCCTACTGTAATACGCAGGCAAAGCTGCCCTTTTCGGGTGACGGCGAGATGTTCCGAATGACGGTGTTCGCCCTGCCCGAAAAAACGGGGATAATGCTTTGCACGAGTCACCTTATCGCGGACGCTTGGACTTACAGCGTTCTTGCGCACGATGTTTATAAAATTTACGGTCAGCTTTCGAGTGGTGAAAATGCTGACATCGAAGTGCAAAGCTTCACGTCCGCCGCCGAGCGCAGGAACAGTGAAAAGGCACTTGAAAAGCGGCGTGATGATCTTCACTTTTGGGTTGAAAAATACGCAGACGGAGCTTCGCCCACTACCGTAAAAACATATCGCAGAGAGGAAACGGACGCTTCGGCGGAGAGAAACACGGTGATAATTCCACACGATATTTCAGCGGCGGTGAAAAGCTTCTGCAAGGGAAGCGATGTTTCCGAAGCGGTTGTTTTTGAAGCCGCGCTGATGATATATCTGTCGAAGATAAATGGAAACCGAAGCTCGGTGACTATCGGTGTTCCCGTCCTCGGCAGGAGCGGTGTAAAAGAGAAAAGCACGGCAGGAATGTTTATATCAACACTGCCGCTTACGGTCGATATTGGCGAAAGCACAGACGGACTTTTCAAGAAAATTTCGGACGGACACAGAGATATTTTCCGCCACAGAGATATTTCGCTCGGGGAAATTCTTCACGGGATAAAGTCAAAAACGGACGGCTCGGGGCGGCTTTTCGATGCGGCGTTCAGCTTTCAGAATGCGCGGACGGATATCCCTGCGAAGACAGAATGGTTCGGGAACGGTTGGCTCGAAGTGCCGCTTTCCGTTCACATTGATGACCGTGACAGTCTTGGCTCGTTCACGCTGACGATTGATTTTCGCACGGCTGTTTTTCCGCAGAGCAGTGAAGTCAAACTGCTTGCGCGGCGTTTTATACATATTTTAAAGCAGGTCGTTTCGGGGAAAAATATCGGGGAAATTTCCGTTCTTCCCGATGATGAATCCGATATGTTGATAAGGCGCTTCAACGAAACGAGTGTTGATTTTGCTTCGGATAAATGCGTACACGAAGCTTTTTCCGAGCTTGCGGCGAAAACGCCCGACAGGACGGCTCTTGTTTTCAGAGGTAAAAGCTTCACTTACGCTCAGCTTGAAGAGATGTCGGGAGCGCTGGCGGCTTTTCTGCGTGACAAGGGAATTTCACGCGGTGACATCGTTCCGATAATTTCGGGAAGAAGTCCGTACCTTATAATCGCGATGCTTGCGGTGATGAAAACGGGCGGTGCGTATATGCCCGTTTCGCCGGAATATCCGCCCGAGCGAATTCGATTTATGCTGAAAAATGTCGGTGCGAAGCTTGCATTGACCTGCGGTGCGGACGTTGATATTTCCGAGGAAATACGGCTCGAAAGCTTCGATTATTCCTACGTTTCCGACACTGCGCCCGTGAAATCCTCGCCTGAAGATATCTGCTATGCTATCTTCACATCGGGTTCGACGGGAAAACCGAAAGGTACGCTGATATCGCACAGAAATGTTATGAACTACTGCTCGGCGAACCGTTTCAACGTTGTCGGCGGAATTCTCGGTGAAGATATCCGAAGCATCGTTTCGGTGACGGACATTGTTTTCGATATTTTCGTGACGGAAAGTATTCTGCCGCTTCTGAACGGGATAACAATATACCTCGCCGATGATGAGCAGGCAGTTTCGCAGAGAGCGCTCGGCAGTCTTATTGAGGAGAGCGGCGCACAGGTAATTCAGACAACGCCGACAAAAATGCGCAGCTATCTTTTTGATGAAAACTATCTTGGCTATCTTTCCAAGCTGAAAGCAATAATTCTCGGCGGTGAGGAGTTTCCTCAGTCTCTCTGCGCAAAGCTGAAAAAGCTAACGAATGCAAAGCTTTTCAACATTTACGGACCTGCCGAAACGACAGTATGGTCAACGTTTGCGGTGGCTGACGAAGCGGATATGACTATCGGAAAGCCTATCGCAAACACGAGGATATATATTCTTGACGAGGCTTTGAAGCCTGTTCCCGTTGGCATCGGCGGTGAGATATTTATTTCGGGAAGCGGCGTGGGAAAAGGCTATCTCGGCGAGGGAAAGCTCACTGCTGAAAAGTTTCTCCCCGACCCGTTTTTTAACGGCGAAACGATGTACCGCACGGGTGATATGGGCATTATACGTGCTGACGGGAACATCGAATTCCTCGGCAGAAAGGACTTTCAGATAAAGCTACGCGGACTTCGCATTGAGCTTGGCGAAATTGAAAATGCGCTCTGCTCATTCGGCGGAATAACAAATGCGGCGGTCGTTTGCAGGACGGACGGCAGGGGTGAAAAATATCTTGCGGCTTTTTACACGGGAGCTTTTGCCGATGAGCGGGAGCTTCGCGGATTTTTATCGGAAAGACTGCCTGCTTATATGATACCGAACTGCTTTGCGCACCTTGCAAAAATGCCGCTGACGGCGAGCGGAAAGACGGACAGAAAGGCTCTGCCCAAGGTGGTCTTTGCGCCGAGCGAACGTGAATACACTGCTCCGCAAAATGATGCGGAACGCAAGCTTTGCATTTATGCGGCAAAAGTCCTCGGCATTGAGCGCGTAGGTGCGGAGGACGATTTCTTTGATCTTGGCGGCGACAGCTTTTCCGCAATGGAGCTCACGGCGCTTGCGATGCAGGACGGCTTTGCATTCACGCCCAAGGACATCTACATTCACCGCACGGCGAGAAAGCTTGCGGCTATGGAAAAGCCCTCGGAAAAGCGAACGGACTACAGTGTTTATCCTATGGAACGAACAACGGGCGACCGCAAACTTTTTGCGGCGTTTGCGAAGCTTTCACATTCGCTTTACAGCTTCAAGGTGACGGGACTTGAACGGCTTCGCCCGAATGAAAAATACATTCTCTGTCCCAATCACGAAAGCGACCTCGACTGTATGTGGGTATGGACTGCACTCGGCAAAACGGCGAAGCTTGACGAGGTTTGCGCGCTCATTGCGGCGGAGCATCTGGATAAGTCCGTTCCGAGGCGTGTTTTCCGTATCACGGGCGGCATACCTATTGAGCGAAAGGGAGATTTTGCGCCTGCGCTTGAACGTGCGCTCGAAGTTCTGACGGGAGAAAAGCGTTTTCTGCTCATTCACCCCGAGGGTACACGGACGAGGTCGGGACGGCTCGGGAAATTCAAAAAGGGTGCGGCTTTGCTCTCGAAAAAGTCGGGCGTAAAGGCAGTTCCCGTTTACATCGGCGGTTCGGGAAGAATTTTTCCCGTTTACAGAAATTCGCCGCGGCTTTTCGATATTGAAAAGCTGAAAAAATATTCGCTGACGATAGAATTCGGCGAGCCTATCGACCCAAAAGGCAAAAGCTCAGATGAAATTACGGAAAAGCTGTTTCGTGCAGTTTCGGAAATGAGGGAGAAACACAATGGTGATAGCAACGGACGCTGACGGCGTACTCACGGATATGTCGGGATTCAATTTTATCTACGGTGAACGCTTTTTCGGACACGCGCCGACCGACCCGAACGGCTACACAACTGCGGAGATATTCGGCGAAAGCAAGCGGCGTGAATTTCTGTTCGGTTTGCGGCATTTTTACGATTACTGCAGTAGGCTTTCGCCCCGTGAAAATGCTGTTGAGGTATGCGGAAAGCTTCGCTCGGGCGAAAATGAGATTTACGTTATAACAGCTCGAAAATTTTCCACACAGCGAACGCCGCTCGGTGCATTGAGCAGGCATTTGTTCCGAAAATGGGTCGGCAAGAACGGCTTTCGATTCAATGATATTTTTTACTGCTCCGAGGTCGATACTCCACCGCAGAAGCTTGGTTTTTGCAGGCATATTTCCGCCGACATTATGATAGAGGACAAGAGCGACACTGCGCTTTATCTTGCCGAAAATGGGATAAAGGTACTGCTTTTCGATGCGCCGTACAATCAGGATATCTCGCACGAAAATATTGTTAGGGTTTTCTCTTGGAACGAGATTTTTGATATTCTTCTCTGAAGCAAAAATCAAAGCTAAGGAAACGCTGATTAATACGTTTTTGCCATTTTTCAAAATGTTTATGTCAAATTGACATTAAAGGCGTAAACTCGTACATTTCTCAAAATGGCAAAACGAACGCTTCGCTTTAATCAGCTTTTTCCTAAAGTTTTGATAAATTTTGACGATATATGTTATATATTATAATTTTTAAGGAGACAAAATTATGAAAAACATAAGAAAAATAACCGCTTTTATGCTTGCATTTGCCGCAATTGCGCTCTCTGCCTGCGGAAACGGCGGAAAAGAAGCTGTCACGGAAACATCTCCCGAAACAGTCACAGCTTCGGAGGAAACCACCGTGACCGAACCCGAGGAAACAACAGCCGAAAGCACGGAAACGACCGTCAATGAAAGCCCCGAGAGTGAAACGGAAGAAACAACAATAGATGTTGCATACGAATTTTTTCATCAGATAACGCCGAACAATGTCACATCTCCCGAGGTCATCAAGGGCGCACCCGATGTATGCGATGTTGACGCAATCATGGCTTCACGCCGTGACGATATGATGAAATATGCTGAACCTATCGTTTTGGATTCGGTCTACGATGAAGAGACCGAAACGACCGAATTTACATACGGAAATGCGATCGAATACGCCGAGAGCTATTTCGGTTACTCATTCAACAATGCTTCGCCCGTGATCTCCTATGTAAAGGACGATTTTGACCTTGACGGCAAGGACGAATACTATCTTTGCATGGTGGAATATCTCAACAAGAAGCTTGAAGATTATTATGATGACGGACTCGAAAATCAGACGAATTTTTATGATGCGGCTTCGCTTTTCTCCGTTTATTATATTGAGGACAACGGAGAATATCAGCTTGCACTCGGAAAGCTGTTAGAACTTGCCACACCCGAAGCTTCGCTCGGTCCATACACCGTGGACGAGGACGATATGCTCTTTGAAGTCCGCTGCGGATATGAGAGCTATATGAAGCCGCAGATCATCGATTATGGCGACAGCAGACAGCTTTTCTGGGATCAGGCGATATCCTACCCTATCGATTACGGTGCAGACCTTTTCTGGGGAAGCAAGCATCTGCGCATTGCTTACTCCGAACCGAACGAAAATCTTCGCGGATTCTGCGATTATGAGTGCATTGAATACGGCGTTACCGCCGAGCAGGAAGCTGAGTTCTATCTTAGCGGCGGTGTTCCCGAAAGTGCGGACATTGATTATCTTGACGAGAACAACTACATCGTATGGAACGGCAGTGAATATGTTCACAGCTGTATCGCTTATGACAAGGAGAGCGGCACTTCGGAATTCACGGTAAAGGACGAAGTTCTGCCCTGGGATATCCGTGAATAAGATTTCGGGACAGAATAATCTTTTTCTCAAAACATTCTGCCTTTGTGCCTTGTACATAATTATTTTATCGGCTTTTAAAACTATGCAATACAAAATCGGCATATCGTTTTTTACTTGACAATAAAAAATCATTGATGTATAATACATAAGCAATCAAAATTGCAGGGAAAGGACGATAGTTTATGAAAAAGATACTTGCAATGATAGGTGCTGTATGCCTTATTCTCACCGCATGCTCATCAGTGAAGAATGAACCTGCCGAAACCACAGGTGAAGCAGAAACTTCTTCCGTGACCGAAGCTGAAACAACTGCATCGGAAAGCGAACAGACTGAGGCTGAAACCTCCGAAACCGAAGCTGAGGAAACCACAGATGTTTCTTCTGACGTAAGCGATTCGGAGATAAGCGAAGAAGAAGACCGCATTTACACCGCTAAGGAGCTTTTGGGCGCACTCAACTACATCGACCGGATCGGCGGCGGAAATATCACCAAGGACGAAGAAAAGACCGTTGATGTTGACGGCAGACAGTTTGCAAAGGTTCTGTCGGAATTCGCAAGCACCTCTGACCTTGACGGTTATATGCATACGAACCTCACCGATAATCTTATCAACAGCCGTTACTCGGGAATCCTCGGTGGTGATGAGCCTTACTACACTGATATTGACGGTGAGCTTTACGGTTATGTTACAGCCAAGGGATGCGGCTTCAACTGGATAGAAGAAGACAATTACCCCGTTGTTGAATTAAAGGATTCCGCTGATGACAACTACACAATTACCACAAAGTTTGACGATTACGGCGCTGAAACCGAAATGGAAGTCAAGATCGTAATGGACAATGGTTACTGGAAGATAGATTCTATTTCTTACGGCGGAAACACTTATTGATTAATTCGGAATGCGGAATTCGGAATTATTTTTGCTGCGTTAATTTTTTTAAGGGGGACAGGTTGCCGTCCTCTGCCGCAGAGTATTTTCTAATAAACAAAACCTGTTTTCAATGGATCAATTGTCCTTTGAAAACAGGTTTATTTTTTGAGAAAATTGCTGACGCGGTTTGGGACGAACACTATGTTACTCTTGACAGAAACCCGTCCCCTACGTTTTCAAAACAAATTCACGGAACAAAATAATTCCGAATTCATAATTCCGAATCAAATCATACAAGCGCCGCCAGCTGGAAGCCGAGGATTCCTACGGCGCAGACTATGCTTCCCGCGAGGTTCAGACCTGTCGGGCGCGTTGTCTTTTTGAACATATCTATCACAAGTATTGCGATAAGTATCATCGGCGGAATGAACGCATCGTTCGTAAGGCTCACGGCGATAACTGCGTTTTCGAGCATAAGTCCGAGGGCGTTCGGTATTTTTGCGAGTGCGACTATTGCGGTTTCCTTTGGCTTATTTTTCACGAGCGTAACAATGCCTGCTTTCGGGAAAAGGACTATCGCAAGGAGGATAAGCGCTGCGAAAAGCGCCATATCGGGCGAGATACAGCCCTCTTTGTTTATCCATGTAACGGCGATACCGTAGCCGTAACGCGAGAGGAGATAGAGTATGAGCGGAATGACTATTTTACCGTAGTTCATCGTCTTTTTGCCCGATTTTGCGATAAGGATAAGACCTGCGACCGTTACTGCGATGCAGATAATTTTCAGCGCAGAGAAAGCGGCCTTTCCGAGCGCGATATCGGTGAAATACGACATAAAAACAACTATTCCGAGCCAGGCTTTCAGCTCAAAAGCTGACATATCAACGAGGATCTTCGCCGACATTTGAAATTCGAGAAGCTTTGATATGAAAAGCAAAAGTATAAACACGAACGAAAGCGGTGTGAGCTGAAAAGTTCTGTCCGAAAACGGCAGTGTGAAAAGCATAAAGAACGCCGTTGCCGCCGCCATAATGAACGTCATCTGACTGCCGTTCATTCCAGCCTTTGTGACGGCGTATTTATCGTTGAGCGATGTGATCGTGTAGCACAGGACTACAAGGAGCATAAGTACCATAGTTTGATTTTCCCCCAAAATATTTTTTAAACTGACAATTTTTAATTATACCATATATTTCTTTAAAAAGATAGAGCAAATATAAAATTTATTTGACCAGTCTTCGAAAATCGTTCAAAAACCTCTCCGCTTCCTTTGAAAAGACCTGATATTTCTTCCATACGAGGTACATCTGTGCATATTTCGGCGGATAAAACGGGCGGAAACAAAGCTTGCTGTCGCCCGAGCAGTTGATGAGCTTATCGAGCGTTACCGCACTGCCGATGCCTTCTTCAACCAGCTTTGAGCCGTTGAAGATGAGGTTCGTTGTCGCCGAAACGATGATCTTTTCCTTTGGGATACCGAGCCATTGCGAAAGATCGACGCTGTTCATAAACTGCCTTGAAATTATGAGCGGACGGTCGGCGAGCATTTCTGTCGTGACGTACTCACCTGCCGCAAGGTCGCTGTCCTTTCGCATAAGCACTCCCCAAGTGTCGTGAACAGGAAATTTTATGTACTCAAAGGCGGTGTAATCGGCAGGCTCAAAAAGTATGCCGAAGTCGATAAGGCCCTTATTCAGCTTGTCGATAACGTCTATCGAGTCGCAGCTTATGTTGTGGAAAGTGACCTGTGGGTGCTCGTTCTGTATCTTTTTGACGATGCCAGCAACGAGACGGAAAGCGTCCGTTTCGCCTGCGCCGATATAGATATCGCCCGTCAGCTCGTCATTTGAAGAGTTCATTTCCGTTTCGGTCTTTTCAACGAGGTCGATAATTTCCTCTGCACGTTTGCGCAGGAGCATACCGTCCGTTGTGAGCTTTATATCGTGATTTCCGCGTTTGAAAAGCTGTTTGCCGAGTTCTTCTTCAAGCTGATGAAGCTGACGCGAAAGAGTCGGCTGAGTGATATGAAGCTTTTCAGCGGCTTTGGTTATATTTTCTTCTCTTGCGACGGTCAAAAAGTATCGGAGAACTCTTATTTCCATAAAACACAACCTTTTTTTCAATGCGTAATTTTGAAATTTATAAATCAAATTCCCTGCTCTAAAATTTTGTAGATGAGTTCCATATCGATGTTTTCACGAACGTTTTTTGCGAGGATATCGAACTGCATTTCCTTATAGGCTTTGCGGTCGGTCTTTCCGCCGCCATAAGTCAGACCCTTGCGTTCAAATAGAGTTTTCACGATGCATTCGGAAACCTCTGCGCTGTCGAAAACGCCGTGGATATAGCAGCCGTAAACGCTGCCGCTTTGTGCGCCGAGGTCGGCATTTTCGCAGGATAAAAGCGGTATTTCCTCGGAAACGGTTTTGCCGTTGTGAATTTCGTAGCCGTAAAATTCCGCACCCGATAGGTCGGAGAAAACTCCGCTGACATCGGCGAATCTGCCCTCTGTTCGGCTGCGAGTTTTCTCGCTTGAAAAATCGGTTTTGAGCTTCAAAAATCCCATTCCGCTTATCGAACCGCCGCCCTCTGCGCCGACGGAATCGGTGACAGTTTCGCCGAGCATCTGATAGCCGCCGCATATTCCGAACACGGGAACTCCGTTTGAAGCACACTTTTTCACGGCGGCTTCGATACCGCTCTCGCGCAGCCATTTCATATCGGAGATAGTGCTTTTCGTTCCGGGAACGATTATCATATCCGCATCGGAAAGCTCCTGCGGCTTTGTGACATAGCGAACTGAAACATCATCATACTGCGAGAACACGTCAAAATCGGTGAAGTTCGATATTCTCGGAAGGCGTATAACGGCGATGTTGACTAAGCCTTTTTCGCCGTTTCTGAGCTTTTCCGAAAGGCTGTCCTCGTCCTCGATATCGCAGTTTATGTACGGCACAACGCCGACAACCGGCTTGTTTCCGCGCTCTTCAAGCATTTTTACGCCGTTAGAAAAGATACTTTTGTCACCGCGGAATTTGTTGACGATAAGCCCCTTTACGATGTTCCGCTCGTCATTTTCAAGGAGCATAAGCGTTCCGAGAAGCTGTGCGAAAACGCCGCCGCGATCAATATCTCCCGTGAGCAGGACGGGCGCATTCGCAAGCTTCGCCATGCCCATATTTACGATATCGTCACGCTTCAGATTTATTTCGGCGGGACTGCCTGCGCCCTCGATAACGATGATATCGTGCTGTGCCGCAAGCTCGTTATAAGCTTTCATAATGTCGGGGATAAGGTCTTTTTTATGGCGGAAATAATCAACCGCTTTCATATTTCCGCGCACCTCGCCGTTGACGATGACCTGCGAACCGACATCGGTGGTCGGCTTCAAGAGTATCGGGTTCATCAGCACGGACGGCTCTATGCCTGCCGCTTCCGCCTGCATTGCCTGCGCTCTGCCCATTTCCAGTCCGTCCGAGGTTATATATGAATTGAGCGCCATATTCTGTGATTTGAACGGCGCGGCGGAATAGCCGTCCTGCCTGAAAATCCTGCAAAGGGCGGCGGCGATGAAGCTTTTTCCCGAGTTGGACATCGTTCCCTGTATCATAATTGCTTTAGCTTTTTTAGCCATTCAGACACCTCTCTATCGCACTTACAAGCGCAGCATTTTCTTCGTGCGAACGCACCGCTATGCGGAAAAAACCGTCCGTCAGACCGCTGAAATTTGCGCAGTTTCGTATAAGGATTTTTTTCTGCAAGAGCATTTCGTCAAGCGGAAGTTTCGTATAAAAAAGAATGAAATTTGCTTCGGACGGATAGACTTTGAAACCGAAATTTTGAAGCTTTTCCGTCAGACATTCACGTTCGGCTTTCACCAATTCAAGCGTTTCTTCAAGATAATATTTTTCGCTAAGAGCCGCCACTCCTGCCGTCTGCGCAGGTGCGGAAACGCTCCAGAACTGCCCGTTTTTGCAGACCTTTTCAGCTAAAGCTTTGTCACCGAAAAGAGCATAGCCGAGTCGCAGTCCAGCCATTGCGTAAATTTTCGTAAAGGCTTTGAGGACGACAACATTCGGGTTAAAAAACTGCTCTGCGCGAGCGGCATTTTCCGTAAAATCGATAAAACATTCATCACAAAGAAAAACGATATCGTTCGCTTTGCACTTTTCGCATATTCGGTGCAGAAGTTCACCGTCTATCGTTCGTCCCGTGGGATTGTTCGGGGTGCATAAAATGAGCATCTGAACGGTTTCGTCAAGCTTTTCAAGAATATTTTCATCAAGCGCAAAATTGGTTTGCTCCGAAAGAAAATATGCCGAAATTTCACAGTCATTATACGTAAGCGCCTTTGAATATTCGCTGAAAGACGGTGCGCAGACAACGGCTTTTTTCGGCTTCACAGCTTGAACTATTCGGAAAATAAGGTCAGCCGCACCGTTTCCGCAGACGATATTTTCGGTTGGAAAATTCTCGCGCTCGGAAAGTTTTTTTACAAGGCTTCTGCAGAACGGGTCGGGGTATTTTTCCCATTCGGATATGCTTTTTCGAAGTGCTTTTTTCACGCTTTCGGGCATACCGAGCGGATTGAGGTTTGCCGAGAAATCATACACTATCTCACAGTCAAATGTGTCGCCGCCGTGTTCATTTTTTATCATAGCAGACCTCCGAAAATTGCCGCTCTCAGCGCCGCGCTGATGACAAGCACTATGACCGATGTGCAGTACATAAGTCTGTTTGCGCGGCGGATATCTTCGCTTTCGGGAGGGCGGATATCATCGCCGATGAACTCCTTTTTATGAAGCTCGCCGAAGTAATATGCGTCCCCTGCAAGACGGATATCGAGTGCACCTGCGCAGACCGATTCCGTTTGCGCGGAGTTCGGGCTGGCGTGTTTTCTGCGGTCACGCTTCCATATACGAGCGGCGTTTTTGCCGTCTGCACCGAGCATATATGCCGAAAGTATCATCACAAGTGCAGTCAGCCTTGACGGGATAAAGTTCAGCACATCATCAAGCTTTGCGGCAAAGCGTCCGATATCGATGTATTTTTCATTTGTATAGCCTATCATTGAATCCATTGTATTTGCGGCTTTGTAGAAGAATCCGAGTGGTGCGCCGCCGAATGCGATGTACATTATCGGTGCTGTCACGCCGTCCGAGGTGTTCTCCGCAACTGTTTCGACAGCCGCTTTGACGATGCCCGTTTCGTCCAGCACGTCGGTATCTCTGCCGACTATCATCGACACGGCTTTGCGCGCTTTTTCGATGTCTTTTTCCTCGACAGCGCGGCAGACTTTCATACTTTCTTTCTGCAAACACCGAGCCGCAACGAGCTGCCAGCACATCACGCTTTCCACCGCCAAGCCGAGGTAAATATTAATTTTATAGCACACAAAAAGCACCGCGAGCGGCACGAGTGTTGACGCGATAAGCACGGTCAGCGCAAGAAAAACACCGCCTTTGCGCAGATTTTTGAACCTTTCGCGGACAAACTTTTCCAGCTTTGCGATAAGCGTTCCGATCGCCCTTATCGGGTGCGGAAAATTATATGGGTCGCCGACAAAAATATCGATGACAAAGCCGACAAGCATCGGCAGAGCGTAAATAAAGCCTTTCATTTTTCCTAAATTCTTTCCGTAATAATTATTTTTTCACCGTCAAATTCGGTAACAAAACCGTGGGCATTCGACACTTGAAAATCATAGTAGCCGCCCTTTGGATAAACGTATTTTTCCATAACGGACATTATCGTTCCGCCGTGTACAACGAGTGCAAGCACTGTTTTTTTGTCAAATCCTGCGACAGCTTTTTCAAACTCTGCAATGCACCTTTTCTTAAAGTCGGACGGCGTTTCTCCATTCGGAAAAGCCGCAGTTCCGCCGCTGTCTATCCAGTGCTGATAGTCGGGATTTCCCGTCAATTCGCGGTAGTTTTTACCCTCAAAGTCACCAAAATCGCACTCGCGAAAGTCATTGCAGACGGTGATTTTTTTATCGGGATAGATAAGCTTTGCGGTTTGCTGACAGCGTTTCATCGGACTTGCAAGAACTTCATCACATTCGGGATATTTTATGCATTCAAGCTCGCTGATGCCCTCTTTGCAAAGCGGTTCGTCCGTCCTGCCTATGTACCTTTTTTCAAGGTTTCCTGCGGTCTTGCCGTGGCGGATAAAGATTATTTTCACGCTTTGTTCTCCCCTTTTATTATGGTCGGGATACCGCAGGTAAGGCGAATCACTTCGCTTGAATTTCGTGCAATAAGACAGCCTGCACGTCCCGTTTCTTCGCGCCATATACGGTCGTTTTTTTTGAGAGGGATTATTCCTGCGCCTATCTCGTTGATTATAACAACAGCGTTAGGATTCTCCCTGCAAAGCCGCTCGGTAAAAGTTTGAACATCGGCTTTTTCTTCAAGCAAACGCTCCACGATGAGCTGATAATCGGCAATGCATTTCGCCGAAAAAACAGCATCGAACGAACAATTTTCTCCATTCAGGATCTCTTCATCTGAGAAGCCGAAGCGCGTTTTAGCATAATCTTTTTTGCCGCTGAACGCTCCGCCCGTTATCATTATCATAACAGCACCAACCTTTCTCCGAGTACTGCGCCGACAAGCACCGCAATCTCACATACCTGCAAAAACCAGCCTGCAAGGTCGCCCGTTATCCCTCCGAAGTTTTTGTACGATGATACTCTATAGTAAACGAATGTCAGGACTGCGCCGAGTATCGCACAGCCGCCGACAGCAAGGCCTGCGCCGAACATTGCCGCAGAGGATAAAATTGCAATGATTACAAGTACAGCAACAGTCACGTTTTTATGCGCAGGCTTGGCAAAGCTTTGAAGTGCGCCGTCCTTTTTCGCGCCTTTGAACGTCACAGCGGCAAATCCGCTCAACGCTCTTGAAAGCACGAAACCGACAGCAACAACGACAGCCGCGGCGGTGCTTTTCACCTCGGACAGAAGAGCCGTTTGCAGGATAAGGTAGGCGCAGACTTTCATCACAGCGAACGAGCCGATGTGTGGGTCGCTCATAATTTTCAGCTTGGTTTCTCTGTCGGCACAGGAGGCTTTAGCGTCCGTCACGTCACAGAAACCGTCAAGGTGAATTCCGCCCGTGACGAGCAGTGGGATAAGCGCAGAAACCGCTCCACAGAGGAACGAGCCAACGCCGAGCAGGGTGCAGACATATCTCCACAAAAGGAAAACAGCGCCCGAAACTGCGCCGATGAGCGGAAAGAAGCAGAGCGCATAACGGCGGTTCTCCTCTTTCCATTCAACCTGCGGCATCGGTATGCGCGAGTACATCAAAAATGCGCTTGCAAGCGACTTTAAAACTGTCATTTTATCGTTCCTTTCAGCGGCACGGTAACGCCGTACACGCAATCAACAACAAGGTCGGAAAGCTCCGCGGTTCGGCGGTTTATCTCGCCCATTGCCCTTATATATTCGGCTGTTCCCTCGGCATAGGAAATGCCGTCGCTGCCGACCTCGTTCGTGACGATGACAAGCAGCTTTGTGCGGCTTTTGAGCTGTTTTATCCCGTCAATAATTTTATTGGCAGGATAGGTCATTTTTTCGCTGCAAAACATTTCGTTCGCGCAAAGATTTCCCATACATTCAAGCAGAACTCCGCAGCTTTCGGGGACATTAACGCCGCCTATATCCGTATATTTTTCTATCGTTTCAAAACCTTTTCCCGAGCGCATTTTTCGGTGGCGTTCTATCGCAGCAAAGGCTTCTTCGCCGTAGGGCTGCATCGTTGCGATGTAAATTTTTTCACCCGGAAAATCATTGAAAAGTGACTCGGCAAAGTGCGATTTTCCGCATTTTGAGCCGCCCGTTACAAGGACCGTCATTTCAGTTCCACATACCTTTCCATTCCCATTTCGTCAAAGCGGTGAGCGCTGTTGTAGACCGCAAGCGCGCCGTCAAGGAGAGGCAGGAGCATAATTCCGCCCGTCCCCTCGCCAAGACGCATTTCTGCCGTTATAAGCGGCTTCAAACCGAGCTTTTCAAGC
Source organism: uncultured Ruminococcus sp. (assembly GCA_900541495.1). Taxonomy (GTDB): domain Bacteria; phylum Bacillota; class Clostridia; order Oscillospirales; family Ruminococcaceae; genus UMGS363. Next base: position 40,145 of record UQKC01000003.1, read on the forward strand.
AGCATTTTGCCCGATCTTTCGCCCGAAACGTGGCTTGCGAGCATATAATCTTTCGCAAAAGGGCAAATTTCACAAGCGAGGAGTGCCGCAACAGCAGATATCATGCCGTCAATGATGACAGGAACGCGATAGACTGCTCCGCCGAGGAAAATTCCCGCCATTCCTGCGATATCATAGCCGCCAAGCTTTGCGAGAAGTTCGATTGGCTTGTTTTTGTCGGGTCTATTCACGGCAATCGCGCGCTCTATCGCGGAAATTTTACGTTTAAGACCTGCGCTGTCCAATCCTGCACCTCTGCCTGTGACTTTCTTCGGCGGCAGGTCGAGCAGGACAGATGCGAGCGCGGCGGAGGTGGTGGTGTTCCCTATCCCCATTTCGCCCGTGATGATGATATCCGCTTTGCTGTCGCAGACGATATCCATTCCGATGGCAATTGCTTCTTCGGCTTGCTCGGTCGTCATCGCTGCTTCCTCGGCAATATTTTTTGTGCCGTAGGAAATTTTTCGTTTGAGAAGCTTTTCGCTCTCAACATCGCGGTCAATGCCGATGTCAACAGCTGTAACGCTTGCATTATAAAGCTTTGCGAGGACGTTTATGTTGGAATTACCCTCGGCTATTTCCTTTGCGCAGAGTGCGGTCACGGAGCTGTCCGACTGGGAAACGCCCTCTTTTACGACACCGTTATCGGCGCACATCACGACCGCTTGACGGCTGTTTATTTTAACGTTCGGAGTGCCTTGGACGGCGGCTATTTTCTCCACGGCTTCTTCGAGCAGACCCAAGCTGCCAAGCGGTTTTGCAACGCTGTTCCAGCGCTCTCTTGCTGCCCTTGCGGAATTCCGATCCGCAGGTATTATGTTTTTTATCCTGTTCATTTTTCCTCTCCAAAACTTTTCATGATATGGTGAAAAGTGCCGTATAAAAATCACGGAGATCTGCACGGTCAATACGTCTGTCCTTTGTCATTTCGTAAAAGTCCATATCAAGATATTCCGTTTTCAGTTTGTCGGAATAGAAATATTCTCCGTTGAAAAAAGTATTCTGCGAGCACCATGTCGTATCGAAGAAATGCCAGTTGCCTTCGCAGAAAACAGCATTCCACTCGTGATTCGTGCGGACTTTTTTCCAGTCAGGATAATCACAAAGTCCTTCTTCCGCACCGCCACGGAAATTTACTGTACATATCCCCTGTGCTTGGCAGAGGGCAGCGAAAAGGTTGGAATAGCCTGCGCAGGTGGCTGTCTTGGTCGAGATGACCTGTTCAAGGCTTATCACATCGGCATTGACGCTCGTTGACGCTGCATCGCTGTTATAACAGATATTGTGAACCACCCAATCGGCTATCGCGTTTGCTTTTTCAAGCTGCGTTTCACTTTCGCTGCAAATTTCGTCCGAAAGCTGCTTTACTTCGGACATAATGATATAATATGTATTTTTTTCGCCGTCGGTCGAAATATATTCAACGACATAGCTTAGGTCGTTCTGCTGTATCTTGCCGAGATAGATCATATTATGCTCGCAAAGTTCTGCGTTGTCTATTTCACTGCCGTTCAAATCGGGGACGTTTGTCGGAAGCTGTATTTTCAGCGTTTTCATTGATGAGTTGAGCTGTTCGGCGAGGTCTGTTTTTCCATAGAGAAAATCGATCTCATTCTGCTTATGCTTAAGTTCCAGAGATGCATCGTAAAGCTGTTCGGAAAGCTCATTACACCGCGAAGCTGCTTCGTTGAGCTTTGTTTCCAAACTGCTTTTTTCCATATAATAAAACACGAGCAATACTATCAAAACAACGATAAAAAGCAAATATATTACAATATTGGTTCGTGGATGCTTGCTGCTGATGTCAGACTTCATATATGATCACTCTCCGCAATGAATTTGATTCAATTATAACATTTTTCACTTGCGATTTCAATATTTTACAGTAAAAAACAACGCTCCTCTGTCAAAAAAATGACAAAGGAGCAATTTATTGATATTTTATTTAACGGCGGCTTCAAGCTGTTTTGCCGTTTCTTTTTCCTGTGAAGCTTTAATGCTCTTTTTCTTGTTCCAAGCGCCGCTTCTGTAAAAGGCTATCGACATTATCATCGAAACTGTCCAGCCGATAGGCCAAGCGAGCCAGATTCCGACCGTTCCGAACATTACCGACAAAACTTTTGCGAGAACTACACGGAGGATAAGATCGGTGAACGTTGCCGCCATAAACTTCTTCATCATGCCTGCGCCTCTGAGGATTCCGTCTGCGGTGAGCTTTGCCGAAACGATAAAGTAGAAAGGCGAAAGTATGCGGAGTATCTCTACGCCGACCGTCATTGCAGGGCCGTCGGGGCTGTCGAGGAAGATATAGACGAGGTATTTTCCTGCGAAGAGATATGCTGCGACAAGCGGTATGCAAAGAAGCCATACAAGCTTCAAGCCTGCGTTGAAACCCTCCTTAACTCTTTCAAGCTTGCCTGCGCCGAGGTTCTGCGCGGTGAAGTTCGAGATGCCGTTGCCGAGCGTTGTGAACGAGGTTATGACGAGGTTATTTAGCTTTATCGAAGCGGAGTAGCCTGCCATTACGGCTGCACCGAAGCTGTTGATTATGCTCTGGATAATGATGTTGCCGATTGAAATGAAGCTCTGCTGTAAGATACTTGGTACGGCGATAACTGCGATCTTTCCGCAAAGTTCCCACGAGAAAGCTCTCGGCTTTATATCGTCAACGACCTTTATTCCTGCAAGTCTGCAGAATACTACTATCATCGCAAGTATGCAGCTTATGCTCTGACAAAGGAATGTTGCCCATGCAACGCCTGCAACTCCCATTTTGAACGCTGTTACGAAGAGTATATCAACGCCGATGTTAGAGACCGACGAGCAGGCAAGGAAGATGAACGGCGTTTTTGAATCGCCGAGTGCTGAGAAGATGCCCGTTGCGATGTTATAATAGAACACGAACGGCAGTCCGAGAATGTATATTTTAAGGTAGAGCGCCGAATCTGCGAGAACTTCATCAGGGGTATTTATAAGATGAAGCAGGTCATTGCAGAATATTGCGCCGACCGCCATAAGCAATGCGCAAAGTACGCCGCCTGCGATGAGCGTTGTATAAACGGCGGTTTTCAGTTCGCCGTGTTTTCCTGCACCGAAAAGTTCCGAAACGACAACGGAGCATCCGATATTGCAGCCGAATGCAAATGCGATGAAGATAAGCGTTATCTCATAGCTGTTGCCGACTGCGGCAAGCGCATTTTCACTGACGAATTTACCTGCAACAAAGCTGTCGGCGATGTTGTAAAGCTGCTGAAAAATTATGCTGCCGAAAAGCGGCAAACAGAATTTCCACAGCACAGTTGATGACTTTCCGACGGTAAGGTCTTTGTTCATAAACTTGTTCCCTCTTTCAAATTCAAGCATAATGCTGACTTTTTGTTCTTTAACAAGTATAGTACATTTGCAGGTATATGTAAAATGTATAATTGATATCTATAACATATCAATTTTGTATGGGAAACTTAAAGCAGTCAATCATCTTAAAACATAAAGCAAATATCCGCAGCTTTGCTATGAAAACTGCGGATATTGGTGTTTAGGAGAGTATTATTACTGATATTTCCACCGGTCGGAGGAAAGCTGCATATCAGCCATGTGTTTATAGATGCCATTGGCTTTTCTGAGCTCCTCAGGTGTGCCCTGCTCGGCAACTTTTCCGTCCTTGAGGACGACTATCTTATCAACGCCGTCAACGGTTCTCATTCTGTGCGCAATGATAAGAACCGTCTTGTTGCGGATAAGCTTTGAAATAGATTCCTGAATGAGTGATTCGTTGTCAACGTCAAGTGAAGCGGTCGCTTCGTCCATAAGAATGATAGGTGCGTCTTTGAGGAACGCTCTTGCGATAGAGATACGCTGTCTTTCGCCGCCCGAAAGCTCCGAGCCGTTCTCGCCGATCATACTGTTCCACTTTTCGGGCATTTTCTCAACGAAATCTTCGCAGTGTGCGAGCCTTGCGGCAGCCATTACTTCCTCATCGGTTGCGTCCTTTTTACCGATTCTGATATTCTCCATAACGGTATTATTAAAGAGCGTTACGTCCTGGAAAACGATAGAATAGAGCGAGAGGAGCTTTTCGGGGTCTATCTTCGACACGTTCATTCCGCCGACCGTGATAGTTCCCTTGTCGTTGTCCCAGAATCTTGCGGCGAGTCTTGAAACAGTAGTCTTGCCGCCGCCCGACGGACCTATGAGAGCTGTAACTTCGCCCTGCTTTGCGGTGAAGCTTACATCGGAAAGAACCTGCTCACCGTCCTTATAGGAGAAAGCAACGTGGTCGAATTTGATATCGTAGCCCTTGTTGTCGAGAGTTTCGCTGCCCGTCTGTTCTTCATGCGAAAGTATCTCGTCCATACGTCTGCAGTTCGCATCGAGGCTTATTATTGCGGAAACGTTCTGGAGCGCGATCTGGAACGGTTCGTACATTCTTGTTACAACGAGGAGGAACATAAACAGTGTGAGAACGCTTATTTCGCCCTTGATAAGAAGCGAGCTGCCGACAACTGCAACTGTGCCTATGCCGAGTTTGAGTATCATCTGTGCGGAGCATACAAAAGCAGCGTTGGAAAATTCTGCGACGATAGCGTGATTTTCAACTGCCTTTATTTTCTTGCCAAGTCCATCCATATAGGTGTCGGTCATATTGTAGGAACGAAGGTCACGGAGAGTTTCAAGTCCCTCCTGAATACCGTCAAGACATTCAACACGGTACTTTAAGGTTTTGTCGTGTACCTTGGACATTACCTTTTTCGAGCTGATAACGATGATGAATGCAACCGGCATTACCCATACTGCGGCGAGAGCCATTCTCCAATCGAAGAAGAAAAGGCTTATAACAACGATAGCTGCGGAAATAATCGAACCGACAAGTTCGGGTATCCAGTGCGATGAGCCTGTTTCGATAAGTGAGCAGTCACCCATTATCGTATTAGTAAGATCGGCGAGGTCTTTTTTGCCGAAGAAAGAGAGCGGTATCTTACGGAGTTTTTCTGCGAGAGTTCTTCGTCTTACACCGCTTTCGATATAGGTCGAAAGGAATGTCGATCTGTACTGGAATACTGCGGTCAATGCGATAAGTGCAAGAACTGCGATAATCGCGATGATAAAGAAGCTGAATTTTTCCCTCGGTAAATCACCGTCGAGGAGATAGGACGAGAGCATATAGAGAAGTCCAACGGGGAGCATAAGCACAAGGTCAGCCAATGTAACAGCGACGAAAGCCTTTATCATACCCTTTGCGCCCTTATCGGAAAGCGCATATTTATGTTTTAATTTTTCTGTAAGCTTCATATTTTACACGCCTGCCTTTCCAACCTGCCAGTTGACGGATTTGTTGTATTCGTTCCACATACGGCTGTAGATACCGTTCTTGGCAACAAGTTCGCTGTGCTTGCCGCTTTCTGCGATCTTTCCGTCAGCGAGAACGTAGATGCAGTCTGCGTTAGTAACGGTCGATAATCTGTGGGCGATCATTATAACTGTCTTATCCTTTGAGAGCTTTTCAAAAGCCTGCTGAACAAGGCGCTCGTTATCGGGGTCTGCGAAAGCTGTTGCTTCGTCAAGGATAAGCACGGGAGCGTTTTTGAGGAATGCTCTTGCGATAGAAAGACGCTGGCACTCACCGCCCGAAACATAGATACCCTTTGAGCCTATCATAGTATTAACGCCGTCGGGGAATTTTTCGATGATATCCATACACTGAGCGTCACGGAGAGCCTGCATTACCTCTTCATCGGTGGCATCGGGTCTGCCCATACGGATATTATCCATAATGCTCATTTTGAGCAGCTTGCTGTCTTGGAAAACGTAGGAAACGTAATTCATCAGCTCGTCCGAGGGGATATTGCGTACATCTGCGCCGCCGATCTTGACAGCTCCCCTCTTTACGTCCCAGAAACGGGCGATAAGTGAAGCGAGGGTGGTCTTGCCACCGCCCGACGGTCCGACAAGTGCGATATGCTCGCCTGCTTTTACTGAGAGGTTTATACCGTCAATGGCATTGACATCGGAATTTTCGTATGCGAAGATAACATTGTCGAGGGTGATAGAGGAATCCTGCGGCTTTTCATTCTTTTTCGATTCGGAAAGCGGCTCTGTTTCGAGGATCTCATACATTCTGTTGAGAGCATCGTCAACTATCATCTGCGATTCGCCTGCGTAAGCAACTTTCATAAGCGTTACTGTAAGTACGGAGGTTATCAGCACATAGAAGAACAGATTGAGGATAAAATCGTTCGTTACGCCGTGCGAAGTAAGCTTGAATGCGGCAATGATAAGTGCTGCAAAGATGCCGTTTGCGGCTGTTGTGAACGCAACCATAGGCAGGAGCATATTCTTTGTATAACCGAGCGTCCATTTTTCGTATTCGTCAATGGCAGCCTTGAAGCGCTTGAACGTAAATACGGTTTGACCGAATGTTTTTACAACGGGGATACCGCGGACATATTCAACGGCTTCGGCGGACATTGTTTCGAGGGCGTTCTGATACTGCTTCATATCCTCTGCCATTTTAGGACCCATCATAAGCGTTCCCATAAGCACGAACGCGATAACGGCAGGGATAAGGCTGATAAGTCCGAGCCTCCAGTCAAACACCATCATCATTACAAGAAGTCCGATAGGCGTTGCAACGGAAACGGCTTTATCGGGGAGATTGTGCGCAAGGAAATTTTCGGTAGCCGAGCTTGAATCGGTGACTATCTTGCGTATTTTGCCCGTGCCTTCCGCTTCGACATAGCCGAGCGGAAGCTTCATTATATGCTTCATCATATCGATACGCATATTTGCCTGAACACGGAATGCAGCCTTATGCGAACACATAAGAGCGGCGATGTAGAACACCATTCCGAGCAAAGCAAAACCGACTGCCTGCCAGCCGTAGCGGCTGATATTGGTAGCTTCGGAGAAGTTCGGACGAACCTCCAGCACCTCTCTGATGATGCGCCAGATATCATAGAACGGTATCAAGGCGATCCAAGCGCTGATGACTGCAAGCACGATAGCGGCGTATGAAAAATACTTATTGCTGCCCGCATAGTGCATCAGCACCGAAAACGAATTTCTCTTTTTTTCTTTCACAAAAAGAACCTCCTTCATTCTCTATATGTTAGCATTAGCTAACTATTTACTATTTTAAAAGCAGTACATAATACTGCTTAAAAAACTGATCAAAAATCAGCACCGAGGACTTTTGCCCAGCCTGCGAAGCTGTATTCCCGTATACTTTTCATAAAGCTTGCGGCTTCTTCATACGGAAGCTTGTGGGACACGACCTCGTAAATATACTGCCAGCCCGTTCGGCAGACGACGTGGACGAAAAAGTCGCTCACGCTTTGTCCGTCCTTCGCAAACTGATTGGCGAACTCTCTGTAAAAATTCTCCTCTATCTCGGCGAGCTTATCAAAATAATGCTCATATTCCGTGCCTGCGGAATTGCAGAAAATGAGGTAGAAAGCATCGAAATTATCATAGATATATTTCAGCACAAGCACAGTTCCCTCGTCGCCCATATTCGTTGCGGCTTTGGCATTTTTGCATTCCGATGCGCCGCTTATGCTGTCGAGATACATCTGCATAAGTCCGTCTGCGGCAGGCTTTACAACTGCGGTAAAAAGTCCCGATTTATCGCCGAAACGTGTATATATCGAGTTTGTACTCACGCCGCTGTCTGCGGATATCCTGCGCAGGTTGGCGTTTTGAAAGCCATATTCGAGAAATTCTTTTTTTGCGCTTTCGATAAGCGCTTCGGTAACGCCTGCGGTTTCCTGCCTCATAATGCACCTCACTTCTTTTAATAACAATGTTATTATAACACGGTTATTTTATCTTGTCAAGAGAAAACGGAAATTTTTTAAACAAAAATTGCCGCAGAAACTACATTGAATTTCTGCGGCAAAAAGAATATCGGTATTATTCTTCACTGTCCTCGGGTCTGAAATTTTTCACGCCGAACGTAAAATAGATGATATGGAAAAGCCAGACGATGCCGAGTATCGCGCACGGAATGTAGATTGCTTTTCTGAACATCATCGCAAAGCCTATCGACATAAGTATCGTTACTGTCACCATAACTTTTATCTTCGTTTTTCGGGTCATTCCCTGCCCTTTTACGAATGTTTCGAGGTTGTTTTTGTAGAGCTTTGTTCCTTTGAACCAGCGGTCAAGCTTTTCCGAGCTTTTTCCGAAGCATATCGCTGCGAGCATCAGGAACGGGAATGCAGGGAGCATCGGCAGGACTGCTCCGACTGCGCCGAGGGCAACTCCAAGGCAGCCTGCTGTTATCAATAGTATCTTTTTCATTTTTATCCTTTCATTTTTGGGTGTTTGCTTTCATCTTCTCTCTTTTGCTTTCAATTACATGGCGGATCGCCATTACGGGGTGATAAAGCATCATTCGCGGACCTGAAAAGCGCATAACTTCGCGTATCTTTTCGCGCATTTCGGGTTTATAGCAATGCACTTTGCAGTTCGCGCAGAATGTTTTTGTTTCCATAAACGGACAGCGGTCGCTTCGTTGTGCGGCATAGTCGGAAAGCGTCTGACATTCGGGGCAAAGTCCGTTCTTCGTGCCGTGCTTTTTCCTGCAATAGAGCTTTATCATAAACGCGACCGTTTTCTTTTCGCGCTCACGCTTATCGTTGACATTCATAAATTTTTCCTTTCTCTACGCGGTAAACTCGGTCTGCGACAGCCATTGTGCTTTCTCTGTGCGAAACGAGGATTATGCTTCTGTTCTGTTTCTGCTGACGGAGCGCTTTGAGGATTATGCCCTCGTTGATGCTGTCAACGTTGCTGGTAGGCTCATCGAGGAGAATAAGACTGCTGCCGCGCAGGAACGCTCTTGCAAGTCCGAGCCTTTGCTTTTCGCCTGCGGAGAGGTTGTCGCCGAGCGCGCCGACTTTGGTTTTATAGCCGTCGGGCAGGGTCATTATGAAGTCATGAACCGAAGCCATTTTGCAGGCGTTTTCTATCTCCGTCTGCGAAGCGCTTGGATTTGCTATGCGGAGATTTTCTTCTATCGTTTCATCGAAAAGATATGTGACCTGACTTACCATTGTAACATTGTCGAGCAGGCTTGCTTCGTCTATCCTGTCGATATCGATGCCGTTATAGCCGATAGTGCCGCTGTCTTTCTGCCAGAAGCGCAGGAGAAGCTTTAGGAGCGTGGATTTTCCGCAGCCACTTTCGCCTACGATGCCGACTATCTCGCCTTTTTTAGCATTGAGGCAGATATCGGAAAGGACATTGTTTTTCTTATCATAGGAAAAGGACATATCCGAAACTTCAAGACGGTCAAAGCTGAATTTTTCGCCGTTTTTGACCGGTTCAACAGCAGGCTTTTCCGAAAGCAAGTCAAGCACTCTGTCGCCGCTCGCAAAGGTCTGGGTAAGGTTTCCCGAGAGTGCAGAGATAGCTATGACAGGTCCGAATGAGCCAAACACTGCGGTCACACCGATGACCATTCTGCCGAGCGAAAGTTCGCCTTTGCCAACAAGAATTATTCCGACAGCGAGGGCCGCGATTATCACGAGCGAAACGGTGAGTTCCGTTGCGGCTGATGCCTTTGTGATGTCGTTTTTCATCTTCTTCGTTTCGGCAAGGAGAACGTCTGAACGGCGGTTCACCTCGGCTTTACGGCTCTCGCCCGAATTATTGAGTACGATATCCTTTATACCCTTGATGCTGTCGAGGAAATAGGCGTTGAAGCCTGCAAACTCTGCACGGTAGCGAACGCCCGATTCTTTGAGCTTTCCCGAAGAAATGAGCGGCAGAACTATTCCGACGAGGATATAGCCGACAAGCGCGGTCAGGGCAAGATACCGGCTTGATATTTTTCCTACGAAAATAAACACTGCAAATGAAACGATGACTGCGATGCAGACGGGCGAAATTGTATGCGCATAGAAGACCTCAAGCGTTTCGATATCGGAGGTTATCATTGCGATTATCGAGCCTTTCTGCTTGCTTTCGAGCTTTGCGGGGCATAAGATGCGGAGTGCGCCGAAAATTTTATCGCGCAGCACCGCAAGCAGACGGAATGCGATATAGTGATTGCTGTACTGCTCGATATAACGGAGCAGACCGCGCAGAACTCCGCAGCCTATCGCGAGTGCGATTATCGCGCTGTAGGAAAGTGATATCGCTTCGCCCAATGCTTTTGCAACGCCGACTGCGCCGAAAAGCGTTACGCTCATTGCGCAGACGAAGCCGAGCGAACCGTTTATTACTGCGAGTACCATTATATAGGCAAGGCTGCCGAGGAGCATTATAAGGCTTGCCATAATTTTTGCGCCGCTTCGGCGGATAGCTTTTTTACTCATTCCGACACCTCCGCATAACCGTTTTCAAGCTTTTTCTGCGCAGTATAAAGTGCGGCATATCCGCCCTGCGAAGCCATAAGCTCCGAGTGCATTCCGACTTCCTTTACATCGCCGTTTTCCATATAATAAATTCTGTCGGACGGAACAACATTTTCAAGTCGATGCGAAATTACGATAACGCTTTTCTTCTCGGAAAGCGCTTTGATGTTTCGCATTATGACGGCTTCGCTCTCGATGTCGATGTTGCTCGTTGCCTCGTCAAAAATGTATACAGACTTGTCCGCAACGAGATTCACGGCAAGCGCGAGCCTTTGCTTCTGACCGCCAGAAATATTCGCGCCGTCCTCGGTTATCTCCTTGTCAAGTCCGCCGTTCTCACGGATAAAATCGGCAAGGTTCACCTTTTCGAGCGCGGCAAAGATCTCATCGTCGGTGACGTTTCCTTTTGCAAGCCTGAAATTTTCGCGGACGGTCGTGTTGAAGATATATGTATTGTAGCTGACGACCGCAAGCTTTGAGTAGTATTCCTCGCGCGAAAGGCTTTCGAGCGGTTTTCCGCCTGCTGTGACCTTGCCCGACTTCGGACGGAGCGCGCCGTAAAGCAGTCCGACCGCTGTTGATTTTCCGCAGCCGCTTTCGCCGACTATCGAAGTCATTCCCTTTTCGGGGAAAGTCATCGTGACGTTTTTCAGCACATTGCGCTCGCCGTCATAGCTGAATGTGACGTTTTCGAGTTTCAACTCGGTATTGGAAAGCTTTTCTTCGCCCCAAACGGGGTCAGGCTGTGCCAAGAGGGAGAGTATCTTTTTGCCTGCGCTCGCGCCGTTCATTGCGACGTGGAAAGCCGAGCCGAACGCACGGAGCGGCAGGAAGAAATCGACCGCAACGAGTATGAGGAAAAGTGCCGAAACGGGCGAAAGTCCTCTGTTCGCAACACCCGTCACCGCAAATGCGATGCCCAAGCCTGCGCCGCCGTAAGCAACGATGTCCATTATAGTTGTGCTCGCGAGCTGCATAACGAGGACTTTCATCGTTATTTTACGGAACTCCTCGGCATTTTCGTTCATTTTAACGTGCTGTGCGGCATCTGCGCGGAAAATTTTCAGCTCACGCAGGCCCTGAACGCTGTCAAGGAAGCTATCGCCCATTGATGTGTATTTTCCCCAGTATTTAGCGAAAATTTTCTTCGCATATTTTGAAACCGCGACTATCGAAACGGGTATGAGCGGAACGCAGCAGAGCAGGACAACGGCAACTCTCCAATCGATGCCGACCGTGACAAAAAACAGTATTATCGGTGCGAGCATCGCATAGAAAAACTGCGGGATATACGATGAATAATAGAGGTCGAGCTGCTCGATGCCCTCCATTGCGACCTGCGTAAGTCCGGCAACGCTCATTCCGTCTGTGCTTCTCACACCAAGGCGGACTATTTTATCGTAGGTCTTTTCACGCAGTTCTTTTTTCGCCTTTCTGCCAAGCAGGTCTTTCAGATTTCCAGTGATCCTGCTTGCGGCATAGCGAACGGCAACGCCGACAACTCCGCAGACTGCGGGAATTATGTACGCGCTCGGTTCTGCGCTCTGCGAAAGAAGCTTTATCGCATAGCATATACTTGCGGTTATCGAAAGATTCGCGATAAGGCCGATAACCATTGCGCCGACCGTATAGAAAATGTATTTTCTGCTGCCGCCCAACAGCCGCAGAAGCTCTTTATCTATCATTTTTATTCCCTCTCATTAGCTTTAGCTAACCTTATATCAAAAAAATAAGACTTAAGCGAAGTTCGCAGTCTTATTAGGTTAGATTAGACTAACTCATATAGATTTTAAAAGGTGTTTTCCACACCATTTTGAATTATAACATAAAGATTTTGTCCTGTCAAGGGAGAAGTTAGCATTGGCTAAATTTACCTCATTTTTTGTTGATTTTTGGAGGAAAGACAGTATTGGACACGAAAGTTTTTTAGGAATATCAGGAAGCTTATCTTGCCGACCCGAAATCGGGTCCTTGCCCATTTTTTAAAAAAGGCGATACTTTTATTCTTAAAAGAACACCCGAACGCGATGACTTTTATCATCTGATGAACGGTAAATTCTGCGGCGAAGCTTGGGACGCAATAAGCAGATATGTTTATGCTGCTTTGCAGGGCGGCTCAATAATGCACAAGTGGACTAACGATGAACGAATGATGATAGCCTGCTGTAATGACGGCACTCGTCCTGTTATCTTCAAGATAGAGCGCATTGACATTCCGGAAAATGAGGAAGAACGGCTCTGGCTCGAAAAGCAGGATTTCAAAAACTCCATTGATGATGCCTACACCGGCTAAACTTGGTTCGTCAAAATATTATGTTCGCCCAAACTTACAAATGTTGTTTTAAGAAAATTAATGTGATACAATGTTATCAGAATTTCACAATAATTTTGTTAAAGGACGATCGTTATGAAAAAATATATTCCCGAAAAGATGATAATGCAGAGCAGATTCAGAAACTTTTACAGCGAATGGAGCGAGAACGACAAGCTTCGTTTGTGTGAAAAGATGTCGGAGCTTATAACCGAAAACCCTGATTATGCCGATGATAAAAATTACGGACATTTGTGCAATCTCATCACGGCTCTGGCAATGGTGCTCGTGCTTGAAGAAGGCGGAAAATCACGCAGTGAAGCCGAAAAAGCCGTTGCCAATGTGATGTATACGTTTCTTGAGCCGACAAAAGCATCAATGGAAAAACTTGCGAGCCACGGCTGGTTCGTGAAGTTTTTGAAGATAACAATGCCGATAAAATTTGCTCACACGCTCGGCTTCGGCTGGGACGTGGAATTTCCGAAATGCCCAAACGACTGCTTCACGATGATAACTCACAAGTGCATTTATCAGCAGCTTTTCACGAAGTACGGTATGCCCGAAATGACGGCGGTGTTCTGCGAGGTCGATGACCTTATGTACAGCGCTCTGCCGCGCGCGGAGTTCATTTACACCGAACAGATCGGACGCGGCGGAAGTATGTGCGATTATACTTTTAAAAAGAGGTAAAATGGTTTACACGATGAATTATTCTTCTCCGCTCGGAGAAATACTGCTTGCAGCGAACGAAGTCGGTCTGATTGGGCTATGGTTTTACGGGCAGAAATATTTCGCCGCCAACCTTGCGTACGAAATCGCCGAGGGAACAACGCCCGCTTTAGAGCAGGCGAAAGAGTGGCTCGATATATATTTCGGCGGAAACGAGCCGAATTTTACGCCGCCGCTCCACCCTATCGGCACAGATTTTCGGCGCGAAGTCTGGGACATACTTTTGAAGATACCGTACGGTAAAACGGTAACTTACGATGATATCGCGCGAGAACTTGCGGAAAAAAAAGGCACTGCGAAGATGTCCGCGCAGGCGGTCGGCGGCGCTGTCGGACACAATGAGATATCGATAATCATACCCTGCCACCGTGTTGTCGGAACGAACGGAAGCCTTACGGGTTACGCAGGCGGAATTGACAAAAAGGTCGGTCTGCTGACGCTTGAAAAGGCTGATATGAGCGGATTTTTCGTGCCGAAAAAGGGAACGGCACTTTAATATTTTATATAGAGAGCCCCTAATATTAGCGCCGAAAAAATATAGGAAAATTGCTGCCCGAAGCCTTAACTTCATTTGTTCGGAATTTTCTTATAAACGGCGATAATATATAAGTACCCCTCCAAAATACCCGATTTTCCCTCCCCAAGATCTGCACCGCTCAAAGGAGTTTGAACGTTTTTCAAGTGACCGTAAATGTTCAAAAATCACTCCTTTGAGCGGTGTTTTTTCGTGCCTGTCCTTGACAAAACGGCATTAAAATGGTATTATTAAAAGCAGATTTTAAGCCGAGGTGCATAGAATGCAAAAGCAAGTTTTTCCGATAATCGGAGATGAAAAAGGCCTGCCGTTTTATATTGTCGGCATAGGTGTGGAATGCTGGCAGTATCCCGTTGACCGAACGGGCGGCTATGATTATCCGCAAATACTCGTCACGAATGAGGGCGAGGGCGAAATAACCGTTAACGACGAGAGCGTGAAGCTGCCCGAAAATTCCGTTTTCTATATTCCCCCGCATCTTCCACATAAATATCATTCACTGTCCAAGGCTTGGATAGTGAGCTGGATATGTTTTTCAGGTTATGGCGCAGAACCGCTGCTCGAAAAATGGGGACTTGACCACTACGATTACTTTCCTGCTGCTGATGCTGAGCGAATGAACCGCATACTCCGCAAGGCTTATTACACGATAAAGAGCGACAAAATTTACGGCAATCACTATGCTTCAGCGAACCTTTATGACCTGCTTATCGAATACAGAAAAATCGCGGACAACCGCCAGTCGGAGCTGACTTCCGTAAGCACAGCGGCGCTTGCAGACGTGCTCCGGTTCATCGAAGAAAACTATTCGGGCGCGATAAAGCTTGCCGATATGGCTAACACGGCTGGCATCACCGAGCAGCATCTTTGCCGACTTTTCAAGAAAAATTTCCAGATGCGTCCAATGGAATACCTTACAAAAGTGCGCATACAACACGCAAAGGAAATGCTTGTTTACTCCGAAAAAAATATTGCCGATATCGCGAAAGCCGCAGGCTTCCCCGACAATTCCTACTTCTCCGCCCAGTTCAAAAAATACGAGGGCATCACTCCCGGCGAATACCGCGGCGGAAAATGAATCCGAAAGGACACAGCATAATGAACGACGAAATTATCCTTGACTTTAACGCGCTTTGTAGGTTTGCAGAGCGGAAAAAGCTTTCGGCGGAAGCTGAAAAATACATAGCTCGGACTTACCGAGCGTGAGGCAGGCTTGGCTTGCTACAATTCTGCGACAAAGGCCGCTGACCTTGACGACAGAACGGTTTTCGTCAAGGAGGAAAAGATAGAAAACCGCCTTCCATCGGACGGCGGAAAGCCATTCTCGCACGAAGAATTATCAGCCGTGCATTCCGAGCTTGAAAGAGCCGAAATTTCACCCGAAAACATTTATAAATCGGGATTTTTCAATATTTGCTTCGAGCAATCTCTTCTTAAACAACCCGAGGACAGCGTTCGCATAAGAGAAATGATGCGCCACATCAAGCGCAGTGCCGAAGAACTTGATCTCGAGTATGAAAATTACTGCAAAATGCGCAACAAAGCATAAAATTATCGCCGAACAAAGCGTTTGAAAGCGTTTTGTTCGGCGATTTATTATTTTTCCATAACGATTATCTTGTTGGAGATATTGCTTACGAATTTTATTTTGCCGAGGAATTTATATATCGGTGCGAACACCGCCATTCCCTCGCAAAGGCTATGCTCTTCAACATAGCGGAAGCCCGAAATTATTTTGTCAAGCTCCTCGCCGTTTTTAACGCCCCAAGTGAACTTCGCCTTGCTGCCCTCGATCGACTTTTCTTTCATTCGCTTTGCGACCATTGGGCTCATCGTTTCGACCAGTACAACGGCGTGTTCAAAGCGTTTTTCGATGACCGCGAATATTTGCTTCACATCGCTCTCGGAAAGATACATCGTCAGACCCTCGATGATAACGAGCGCAGGAACGTCTTTTTCCGCTATCTCTCCGCCCCAGTCGTCCATTGCCGACATTGGTATCTGCGTTATCTTTTCGGTCGGGGTAAGTATCTTGCTTCGCACTTCGATAGTTTCGGGCAGGTCGAGATTGTACCAGTGCGAGAAGTTTTTCATTCGGTAACAGCGCGTGTCCAGACCGCAGGCGATATTTACGACAACAGCGTTTTTGAACTTCGCGAGATATTTTTTCGCAAGTCTGTCGAGGACTATCGTTCGTGCGATAACGCCGTCATGCATCGCTCTATCCTTATCGGCGAGCGAGAAATCATAGTTGAGCTTTTCGACTATTTCAACAGCCTTTTTATCCGATATCGCGCCGCGCGTTTTTGTTTCTTTCGCTCTTGCATAAATAGTTTGCAGCATCGTTTCGGGAACGCCCGAAAGTGTTATTTTTTCACCCATTTTTGATATCCCTTTCTCATATAAAAATATTATACCAAGCAATATGTTAGCCTTGGCTAACCAATAAGCATAAAATAAACAGAATTTCTCTGCTACTTTATATTATCATATTTCCTCCAAAAAATCAAGCTTTTTTTACAAATGCAAAACACGGTCAAAAAGTCCGTTCAAAGCGTCCGTGTCAATTTCGGACATATCTCCGACGGATAAAGCTTCGGAACAGTCGATATAATTAACACCGAAGAAACTGTTTTTTTCTAAAGTTTCCGAACTTTTTGCCGATAAATAAATTGCAAAGATATTTTCCGAACGGGGTGAAAACATTGGATAAAATACGCAGGCATTATATTTTTTACGGAAATGTGCAGGGTGTAGGCTTTCGTTATACAGCCTGCTGTACGGCACGAAACTACGGCATTTCGGGTTGGGTGAAAAACCTTGACGACGGCTCTGTTGAAATGGAAGCCGAGGGCAGACCTATTGACATAGACTATTTGATAAGCTCGCTCGAAGACCTAAAATGGGGTTCGGTCGAACGCATCGATTCAAAAAATATCCCTCTGCACGGCGGATATGATTTTGAGATATTATAAGAACCTGTCTTCATAAGAAATGTATGCGGATTTTCGAGCATAATTTTGTTGCAGACAAGGCAAAAATCCGCAGGCGTGCTGCCGCACGGCAAGGATTTTTAACGCAGTATGCAGCAAAATTTGCCGAAAAGACGTGTGCATATGCTTATGAAGACAGGTTCTAATATTTACCCGTATTTTCAGCCAAGAAATACGGGCATTTTTATCTTCCGCCGAATTTATACAAAAGTGCATTGCATATCGCCGCCGCAACATTGCTGCCGCCTTTTCTTCCTTTTGCAACGATATACGGCACTCCCGATGCCATTATAAGCTCTTTCGACTGGACGACGTTCACAAATCCGACGGGAACGCCTATAACGAGCGCAGGCACAAAGCTTTTGTCCCGAATCGTTTCGCTGAGTCGGACGAGCGCTGTCGGTGCGTTTCCCACTGCGTAGATCACAGGCTTTCCGAGCCTTGCCGCTTTGTCCACCGAGGCTGTCGCTCTGGTCGTTCCGTTCAGCTTCGCTTCGGCGGCAACGTCGTCATCGGACATAAAGCACATCACTTCACAGCCGAGTTTTTTCAGCGCAGACTTGTTCACGCCCGACTTTGCCATATTCGTATCGGTGACGATGACCGCGCCGCTTTTCAGCAGTTTTTCCGCCGTCTGCATAACATTTTCGGAGAAGCAAAGGTTGTCGAGATAGTCGAAATCCGCCGTTGTATGAATGACACGCATAACAACGGGGGCGATGTCCTCGGGGATAATCCTGCCGCCGAGTTCGCTTTCGATTATCTGAAAACTGCGCTTCTCAATATCCTCGGGCAAAACATATTCAAGGTTCAAAACTCTATCCCCTTTCGCGCGGTGATGCCCTTTTCATAAGGGTGCTTGATGCACTTTATCTCGCTGACATAGTCGGCTTTTTCGATAAAAATTTCATCGGGATCTCTTCCCGTGAGAATGACTTCCGCATTTTCCAAGCCGTCAAAAATAAGCTTTTGAGCGCGTTCCCTATCCATAAGTCCGTATTTGTAAGCCGCGTTGAATTCATCAACAATGACCATATCGAAACCGCCGCCGAAAGCTTCTTCAAGCAGGCTGTTATGGCAGGCGGTGATGTCGGCTTTATCCGCTTCGGTCATATTTTTGAAAAACGGATAGTGCCTGTCACAGCGGATAACTTTTATGTTAGGCAAAGCTTTGAGCGCCGCGAGTTCGGACGTTTCGCCGCCTTTCATCAGCTGTAAAAAGCAGACCTTCATTCCCGCTCCCGAAGCACGGAGCGCAAGTCCGAGCGAGGCCGTTGTTTTGCCCTTTCCATCGCCGCAGTAGATATGTAAAAGTCCCATTATTTTTCCTCCTTTGAGCGTTTTAACTCAGCGCATTTTCGTGCAAAATTCGCCGCCGTTTCGATGTTTGAATAAAAATACAGATGCGGAAAACCTGCATACAAATTTTCATTTGCGTGAGCGCATTTCCAGTTCCGCCCGTCTGTTTTTTCCGCCGTAAAAGCTTCTCCGCAGTTCGTGCTGTCCCAGTAGTGGAACTCGTGTGCAGGAAAAGCTTCACCCTTTTTGCAAAGCAAATTGTCACTTTGAGCAGTCATTTTCACATAGCCGAAACGGTTCAGCTTCGGCATTTTGTAGGCTTTCCCGTCAATTATCCCGACAAGCTTATGCTCATTTCCGTCACTGTCTTCCAGTGTTTCGTGAAGATACATAAAGCCGCCGCACTCGGCAATTGTCGGAATCCCCGATTGGATCATTTTGCGCATACTTTCAAGCATAGCCTTGTTCTGAGCAAGCTTTTCCGCATATAATTCGGGATAGCCGCCGCAAAGGATAAGTCCGTCCGCATTTTCGGGAACGGCTTTATCATAAAGCGGCGAAAAATACACTATCTCACAGCCGAGCTTATGCAAAAGTGAAATATTATCGGCATAAATGAAGCAAAACGCACTGTCCTTTGCAACTGCGATAACGGGTCGTTCGCTTATTTTCGGTAGGCTTGGAGAAGTAAACTTCGGGAGCAGACTTTCCGCAAATTCGAGTAGTTTATCAAGCTTCAAATTTCTCTCCGCAAGCTCGCCGAGCCGTGATAATTTTTCCTTTATATCCGAAATCTCGTCCGCCGTGACAAGTCCGAGGTGACGGCTTTCAAACGTCAGATCGTTCTTCGGAATGAACCCGAAATACTCCGTTCCAAGCTCACGGCAAAGGCTTTCCGCTTTCTCCGCAAGCTTTTCGGGCAGTTGATTGAAGATAAATCCAACGATGTTATTCGGATTTTTGTATTCGAGAAAGCCTTTCATCACCGCGCCGATAGAATCGCTCATTCCCTTGCAGCCGATGACAATGACCGCAGGCGTTTCGGTTATCTCTGAAACGGAATATGCCGAACCTCTGCCGTTCGCGCCGTCATAGAAACCCATTACGCCCTCGATAACGGAAATATCCGCACCGCCGCCGTTCTCGCAAAGCAGATATTTCAGCGTGTTGTCGTCACAGAAAAAGCTGTCAAGATTGAACGCCGATGTGCCGATTATTTTTTCGTGGAACATCGGGTCGATGTAGTCAGGACCGCACTTGAATGATGCAACGCGCATTTTTCTGTTGACAAGCGCCTGCAAAACCGCGCAGGTCACGGTCGTTTTTCCGCAGCCGCTATTCGTGCCGCCGATGATGATTCTTTTCATCGCTTTTTACCTCTTATTATAAACACGGGATTTTCCGCAGAAAGCATCGTATGTGAGCCGATTTTCTTCGTTCTTGTAACGGCAATCTGAACTATTTCGGGTTCAGTTTCATACTGTTCAAACGCCGAAACAGCGTCATTCAGCGTTTCAAGCGAAACCGCAGTCACAACGATAACAGCGTTCGGATTTTTGGCGAAAGCTATGTCGGCTATCTCACTTATTTTACCGCTTGAACCGCCTATAAAAACGCTGTCGGGTGCAGGAAGTTCTTCCAACGCTTCGGGCGCACTTCCGCTTATAATTTCAATGTTGTCGCAGCCGAATTTGAACGCATTTTCACGGGTGAGTTCTACCGCTTCGGAATTCTTATCGACCGCATAAGCTTTTCCGTCAAAGCATTGCAGAGCCGCTTCGACCGACACAGAACCCGTTCCGCAGCCAACGTCCCAACACACGCCGTTCCTGCTCAATCCAAGCTTTGAAATGACCGTACTGCGGACCTCGGATTTCGTCATAGGGACTTTTCCTCGGGTGAATTTTTCATCGGGAATACCTGTCGCTGTTTCCTTTTCAAAGTTGGGATTTTCCGTGACCGCAACGGTCAGTTTTCCAAGCGAAATATCCGTAAATTCGGACGCTTTTCCAACAAAAATTTGCTCATTTTCCGAAGATAGATTTTCGCCGATGTAAATTTTCGTTTCGCCCATTTTGTATTCGCAAAGCCGCTGACAAAGCTTTGCAGGAGTGACTTCTCCGCCGAGCAGGAAGAAGCAAAATTCGTTCCGTCTGACGTTTCGGACGATGCTTGCATTTTCACCGTGCAGACTGACGAACTTCATATTTTTCCACGGCTTTTTTATTTTTGAGCAGAAATAAACGGGCGAGGAAATTCCGCTTATTACTTCGCTTTCGATATCTCCGATAAGTCCGAGAAGCTTCTCCGCGCCGCTGTAAAAACCGCAGTCGCCCGACATCAGCACCGCCGCATTTTCGTACTTTTCACTGTGCAGAAATGCGGCTATCTCTTCACTTTTCCAACTGCAAAATGTCGGCTTTCCAAAGCTCTCAAACGGCGCTAACATTCGCTTCGCACCGATAATGATATCGGCTTTTTTTATTGCCGAAAGAGCCTCTGATGTGAGCGTTTTTTCGCCGTCCATTCCGATTCCGATAATGCTTACCATTGTTGTTTCTCCAAAAGTATTTTTTCTATCTCCAAAAGCGTATTTCCCGTTTCCGCAGGGCGAAGCAGCACCGCAAATTCAGCGCCGCATTTCTCCGCGGCAGAAGCTTTTTCGGGAAAACCTCCCACCGCTCCGCTCTCCTTTGTGACGAGAATTTCCGCACCGCTTTGACGTATGTGTTCGATATTTTCTTCCTCGGAAAAAGGACCTTTCCCGACTATGATATGCGTAAACCCGAGCGAGCGGCAGTGTTCCTCTATCCCCTCGGCAGGAAGAACCCTTGCGCAAATCCGCTCACGATAGTTTTTCACCTTTGTCAGTGCAGGAAGCTCCTTACTGCCGAGGGTGCTTAAAATTCGCTTTTCGCTGCCGTTGAGATATTGGATAAGTTCGTTCATATCCGTGAAAGTTTTGCCCGAAATATCGTCGCTTTTCTCACGGATAAGCCTATAATATTTTCTGCCCGTTTCGGCGCAGGCGGCTTTGATATTTTCGGTTGCAGCGGTCGCATAAGGGTGAGTTGCGTCAATTACGGTTTGATAGTCGTGACTTTTTATGAGCGCTGAAATCTCCGATTCGTCAAGTTTTCCGTTCAGCACATTTATACAGCCGCTCTCGGGAAGAAGTTCTGCGCCGTAATCGGTCGTTACGGAAACGTCGGCACATATTTTATTTTCGGCACAGAACTCCGCAAGCAAGCGCCCCTCGGTCGTTCCTCCGAATATCAGAATCTTACACATCGTATCCCCTCGGTGTTACCATTTTTCCGTTTATTATCTTCGTCTGACTGTTGCCGATGAAAACCGTTGTGAACATATCCGCTTCAAATTCCGCAAGTTCCGAAAGCGTCATAACGCCGTATTCTTCGCCAACTCTGCCGATGTTTTTCGCATAGCCGCAGACAGTTTCGGGAGAGCGAAATTTGAGGACTATTTCACAAGCTTTTTTAAGGTAGTCGGGGCGCTTTTTCGATGACGGATTATATATCGCAATGACGAAATCCGCTTTTGCGGCGCACTCCAATCTCAATGCTATCTTTTCAGCAGGAGTAAGCAGGTCGGACAGACTTATAACCGCAAAATCGTGCGTGAGCGGTGCGCCGAGCAATGCGCCGCCGCTGAGTGCCGCAGTCAGACCTGCGACTGTTTGAATTTCAGCCTGCGGAAACTTCGCCGAAAGCTCATAAGCAAGCCCAGCCATACCGTAGACCTCGCTGTCGCCGCTGCAAACGAGTGAAACCGTCCTGCCGTTCGCCGCCTGTTCAAGGGCGTACAAAACACGCTCTTTTTCCTGCCTCATTCCCGTGAAAAAATATTCTTTCTGCGGAAAATACTGCTTCAAAAGCTCGGTGTAGACCTTGTAGCCGACTATCAGATCGCTGCTTTCTATCGCCTGACGAGCCTCCTCGGTCATTCCGCCGAAGCTGCCGCAGCCGAACCCAACAACATAAAGCTTCATAACATTTTCCTTTCAAAATCTATGCTTACAGGCAATACTCCGAGCGCCGCAGTTACGCCGTTTTCCGCCGTTTTCGGCAAGATGAGTTTTGCTCCCGAACGAACAGCGCTCCGCTCGCAGACGTTGTCAGTTCCCGTTGTTTTCAGCACAAAATCCGAGCTTTCAAATTCACCGTTCACGCTCATTAGCTCCTCTGCCGAATAGGTCAGAAGTTTTATTTTTCGCTTTTGGCAAAATTCCAACAGTCCCTTTTCATCGGATTTTATATCAATTGTTGCCGCCGCGCAAAGTCTTTCTTCTGAAATTTTCGCGGCTTCAAAGCAAGCTTTAACGTGCGCTTCGATTTTTTCGCACGATGCTCCTCTTTTACAGCCGATGCCGACAACAATATTTTTCGGCGGAAGAAAAAGCGTCGTTTCAAACGGTTTTTTTTCATCGTCATTGCCGATATAAATTCCAATATTGCAGGCTTCATCAACGCTTATCTCGTGAGGAATATTTTCACACGGATATTCACTCAAAAGTCCGATTATCTCGCCGTCAAGAACTGCCGAAGCTATCTTTTTCGCCGCGCCTAAGTCGGTAATAACGAGTCCGTTCGCCTTTGCAAAGCTGTCGGGGGAAAACCGTCCGCCAACGTCCGTAGCCGTTGTTATCACGGGAACTGCACCGATATTTTCTGCGATAAGCTGCGCAAGCCGATTCGCTCCGCCGATGTGTCCCGACAGAAGCGGTATAACGAATTTTCCGCAATCGTCAATGACGATAACGGCAGGGTCGCTCGCTTTCGACTTTATATGCGGAGCTATCGTGCGGACGGCGATTCCACTCGCGCAGACGAAAACGAGCGCATCGCAAGTGTTGAAAAGCTTTGCGGAAAGTGCATAGATATCATCGAAGCTTTGCGAATTTTCATCGGTGTGTGAATGAAAACAGAAGCGTTCGGCGTAGTGTGTTTCATTCAGAAAATCAGTGATACTCTGCGAAAGGAGTCGTCCTTTTTCCGTGAAAGAAATAACGGCGGCTCTCATTTTTTCGCCTTTCTGTAACCCGTTTCAAAGCTTGGGTCATATAGCTTTGAAAGGTGTCGGTTCTCGCCGAGAAAATCACCGACAACGATAAGAGCGGTCTTATTTATGCCGTTTTTCTCCGCTGTTTCGGCGAGCGTTCCGACCGTACAGCGGCAGACCTTTTCATCTTCCCACGTTGCTTTGTAAACGAGTGCAGCTGGAGTTTCCGCACTGTAACCGCCCTTTTGAAGCCGCTCGGAAACCTCGGCGGTCATTCCTGCGCTCAGGAATATCACCATTGAAGCGCCGTGCGAAGCAAGGCTTTCAAGGCTCTCCTTTTCGGGGACGGGTGTTCGTCCAGCCATTCGTGTGATTATTACCGACTGCGACACTTCGGGCAAGGTATATTCGGCTTTTAGCGCCGCCGCTGCGCCGCAGAACGAACTTACACCGGGGCAGATTCGGTACTCGATGCCAAGTGCGTCCAGTCTGTCCATCTGCTCACGGATAGCGCCGAAAAGTGACGGGTCGCCCGTGTGAAGCCGAACGGTGTTCTTGCCCTCGGCTTCGGCTTTTTTCATCACATCGATAACTTCGTCCAAGGTCATATACGCACTGTTGTAAATTTCACAGCTGTCCTTTGCATATTCCGTCAGTTCGGGATTGACGAGAGAACCTGCATAAATTATCACGTCTGCATTCTCTATAAGCTTCTTTCCCCTTACGGTTATAAGGTCAGCCGCGCCACAGCCTGCTCCAACAAAATCAACCATTGTATTCCTCCGAAATTATTCCGATAAGCTCGCAGGCACGGGAAGTTTCGACCGTTATCCCATGCTTGTCCGAGAACATCACAGCACCGATCTTTACAGCGTTTTTCACCTTTGCATCAAGATAATATTCTGCTCTTTTTGCAAGAATATTAAGCGTTTTTTCCATATATCCGTGCTCTTTCAAAACATCGAGCGCCGCATCGACCGTTGCACATTCGGTTATATTTCTCAAAACATCGCTCTCCGCTCCCGCAAGCACTCCGCAGGTCACAAGCACATCCATTCGACCGTCAGCCTGCGCAGAATGAGTGTTCATAATTCCTGCACCGAGCTTCACGAGCTTTCCGATATGACCGATGATAAGGATATTTTCAAAGCCGTATTCGAGCGCCGAATCTATTGCTTCGCCGATGAAATTACTGCATTTTACGCTCTTTTCAAGTGCAAACGGCATTGACTTCTGAATGAAATTTTCGCTGTAATTTCCGAGCGTTAGCAGGAGTGCTTTGTGTCCCTCGGCTTTTCTCATTCGCTCTTCAAGGCGTATCGTGTCGATAAGTGCGGAATTACTCATCGGTTCAACGATGCCGCTCGTTCCGATTATCGAAATGCCGCCCTCGATGCCCATTCGTGGGTTATATGTCTTTTTCGCGATCTCTTCGCCGTTAGGGACAAAGATCTCTATGCGAAAACCGCCGTGATAATCATGCATTTCGGCGACCTTTTCCACTGCCGCCGCTATCATTTTTCGTGGTACGGAGTTTATCGCAGCTTCGCCTATAGGCTGGTCAAGACCTGCTTTCGTGACTTTTCCGATGCCCTCACCGCCGACTATCTCAACGCCGTGCGGAATTCGGCTCGCCTTTGCATAAACAAGTATCCCGTTAGTGATATCGGGGTCATCGCCGCTGTCCTTTTTTATCGCGCATTTCGCATAGTCCGTGCTTATAGCCGCATCAAGAACTTCCAGTTTTAATGGCACTCCCTTTGGGGTCATTATCTCCGAAAATTCCGATACTTCACCGCTTATAAGCATTTCCGCAGCCGC
The DNA here is from genome assembly GCA_900541495.1 of uncultured Ruminococcus sp. Lineage (GTDB taxonomy): Bacteria > Bacillota > Clostridia > Oscillospirales > Ruminococcaceae > UMGS363. Next base: position 65,249 of record UQKC01000003.1, read on the forward strand.
CCCTGAGGCAGCTGCGGCGCACGAACCTGTTGTATATCCGCAGCGGAGCTTTTGTCCGCCGCGGTAAATATACTGTTCAGCCATAGCTTATTTTACCATATCTTCAATGGAAACGCCATAGTTTTCGGTGAAATAATTCCGGAGAGCTTCAACATCGCCCTTCATTCTGTCGTTTGCACTGTCATATCTGCCGTTGTCCTTTGTGCTCTGTGTGGAATCATTGCGCTCGGAATCTTCAACCTTTACGATCTCGTTTGCGCCGAGGTCAAAGGTGTAGTAGAAGCCTGTACCCATCATGGAAACATAGTAGTATTCCTCAACTGTGTTGCTGTTGAGATCGAAGTTGTAATACTCAACTGTTTCGTTGCCGTCAAGGTCGGTCTTTACAAAGTTTACAGTCTTTGCAGCCTTGTAAACTGTGATCTTAAGACCTGCACCCTCAAAAGGAGCGTTAGCTGTGTCAAGATATGTGAGAACGCCGTTTTCATCGGTAAAAACGTCTGTGCCTGCTGCGCTTTCCGCTTCTGTTTCTGCTTCGGTTTCAGCAGCTTCTTCTGTTTCTTCTGCCTGAGTGTCCTCATTCTGAACTGCTTCTGTCTGTGTTGTTGTTTCGCTGTCAGTTGTTGTGCTGCCCTGATTTGATGAGCAAGCTGTCATTGACATTACTGCTGCGAGTACAGCGATCGCAAGAATTTTCTTTTTCATTTTTTCTTCCTCCAAAAATAAATATATATGAAAGCCTTTCGGCGATCATTCGTTAATAAAGTTTCGGACGTTTTCTTCCACAGCCGAACCCGTTACTTCATCAAGGCTTATGTACTGCGCGTCCATTCGCTCGGCTATCTGCTTGGCGAAGCCGAACCTTATGTAGCTGTTCTCGGTGTCGAGCACCATTGTGCCCACGCCCGATAAACGGACTTGTTCGGCAGCTGCGAGTGCGTCCCCGAACGGATCATCACTGCGAAGCGGAACATTCGCTTTTCCGTCCGAAATAAGGATAAGATACTGGAGCGCGTCTGGGGTTCTGATACGCTCGGCACGGAGAAGTTCACACGCCGCCGCTATTCCTGCGGCAAGCGGAGTTTTTCCGCCCGTCGGAAGCTCGTCCATACACTTTCGCGCAAGCTCGGGACTTCCCGTTATGCTCAGCAAGGTCTGTGCGCCGTCGCCGCGGAACGCCACAACTCCCACACGGTCGCGCTTTCTGTACGCTTCGGAAAGCAGTCCTTTCACCGCGCCCTTTACCGCGCGCATACGCCGCTTTGCGCCCATTGAACCGCTTGCGTCAACTGCGAAAAGTATGGTCGCACCCGTGCGTTTTTCGCGTATCTTCCGACGGATATCGGACGAGCGCACTGAAAGCTTCATTCCGTTTTCAGGCGTTCTCTGACGCTGATTTAAGGCGGCATTGCAAAGCGTTGGAATGACCGCAATATCGGTGCATTTTCCGTGCGGAACTGTGCTTCGGACATATCTTCCGCTGTTTTCGTTCGCAATTGTTTTGCTTCGTTTTCCGCTGCCGCCGTTTTTGCCTGCGGCTGATTTTATCCCCTCCGCAGAAAGCGGAAGTTCATCTCCTGCGGCTTCGGCTTTTTCGCTTTGCTCAGTGGAATTTTCCTCCTGCGGAGCGCTGTCCTGCGGCGGCTCGGCTTCAGTTTGAGAGTTGTCTTCCGTGTTTTCGGGTGGATCGTTGCTGTCAGAAGTTTCCGTGTTCTGCTGAACGGTTTCTTCCTGCGGAGCATTTCTCATTCGGTGCGGAAGAACGAACTTTGCCGCTTCGGAAACATCGTCGGCAGAAATTTCCGCACCGTTCCGCCAAGCGCACAAGGCTTTCGCAGTTTCGGCGAGGATAATTTCGCATCGGTTTCCCTCGCATAAAGCACTGTTCGCCGTCAGTGCGCAGAGCCGAAGAATTTCCTCGGAAATACCAAGCTTTTCAAGCCTTTTTTGTGCATCGGAAATCTGCTGTGCAAGCTTTTCTTCCTGCGGTCTGTATTTCGTGCGAAAGCTTTCGGGGTCAAGCTCATATTCGAGCCTGCGGCGTATTACCTCGGTGCGAAGTTCAACATCGTCCTCGCCCGAAACGCTCACGAACAGACCAAATTTGTCAAGAAGCTGTGGTCGGAGCGTTCCCTCTTCGGGGTTCATCGTGCCTATCGGTATGCATCGGCAAGGGTGGCGATACTCTATCCCGTCACGGCTCACGATATTCTCCTGCGAGGCAATTACCTCCGCAAGAATTCCCGAAATATGCGTTCCGAGCAGATTTATTTCATCAACATAGAGGAAATTCCCATCTGCTTCGTACAAAAGTCCCTTTTCAAATCGTTTTTCGCCGCTGTTTACAGCGTTGGTGAGGTCAAGCGTTCCGACAAGTCTGTCCTCGGTGACGTTGAGCGGGATTTCGACCGTTTTTCGTTCCGATAAAGCCGCGAGCGCACGGACAGCCGTTGATTTCGCCGTGCCTTTTTCGCCCGAGATAAGCACACCGCCGACCGCAGGATCTACCACATTCAGGATAAGTGCAAGCTTAAGCCTTTCCTGTCCGACAATTGCGGTGAAGGGGTACGGGGTCATATTCCCTCACGGCTTTCTATCATCTCAAAAACGGCGGTGATGTCCATTCGCTGTTCCTCGAACGGTTTGCGCCTCATTCTGTGCGGAAGAACAAGCTCCGCCGCAAGCTTCATATCTTCACCCGAAACGGAATTTCTGCCCTCATAAGCCGCATTGGTGCAGGCTGTTTTTATCATTGAAATATCGGCACGGTGACCGTCAACGCCGAGCGAAACGGATATCTCTGCGGCAAGGCGAAGTATTTCGTCCGAATAAGTCACGGTTCGGAGAAGCTTCTGCGCTTCGCTTATTTTATCGCGGAGCTTTTCCTGCTCAGTTTTCTGTTTTTCAAGAAAAGCTTCTGGCGAGCGCTCATATTCGAGATAGCGCTTCACAACTTCGGTGCGCATTTCAATGTTGGTTTCACCCTTGACATCGACAACAAGACCGAAGCGGTCGAGCAGCTGCGGACGAAGATCGCCCTCCTCGGGGTTCATCGTTCCGACGAGTACAAAACGTGCAGGGTGGCTGAACGAAACGCCCTCGCGCTCGACCGTGTTCACGCCCATTGCCGCCGAGTCGAGAATAACATCGACAACGTGGTCGTCAAGCAGATTTATTTCGTCAACGTAAAGAATATTGCGGTTGGCTTCGGCGAGGATTCCCGGTTCAAAATGCTTTTCGCCCGTTTTGAGCGCTCGCTCGATATCGAGCGTTCCGACAACTCTGTCCTCGGTCGCACTCACGGGGAGGTCGACTACCCTCATTCGCCTTTTCACTGCGGTGAGATGTTCCCTGCTTCGGCAGCTTTCACACTGGCAATTTCTATCGTGCGGATCGCAGGAAAACGGACAGTTCTCGACTTCATCACGCTCGGGAAGAACCTCTGTCAGCGCACGGACAGCCGTTGACTTCGCCGTTCCCTTTTCGCCTTTGATAAGAACGCCGCCGAGCGCAGGATTTATAAGGTTTAGTATCAGAGCGCGCTTCATTTTTTCCTGCCCGACTATTGCCGTGAACGGGAAATATGCTTTTTTATCCATCAGCTTTCACCCTCAATCGTATTTTCTGTTTCAAGATAAGCTTTGCGTATCGCTTCAAGCTGTTCTTCGGTCGCATTCCAGTAACCGCGGCGGCTGTATTCCTCCATTTGCTCGAGGATATCCATATAAGCGTAGGGGTTGTTTTCAGCCATTCTGCGGCGCATCTCTTCGTCCTGCGCATATTTTTCGCAAAGGTCATTGTAGACCCACTGCTCGACTGCGCCCGTTGTTGCGGCAAGTCCCATAACGTTCTCGAAGCGTTCGGCTATCTTCTGTGCACCGTGATATTTATGCGCCAACATTCCGTCTATCCACTTCGGGTTGAGAACTCTTGTGCGTATGCCCTTTGCAACGGCTTTTTCCGCCGACTCCGTTATGGGAACTGCACCCGTTGTGTCGGTGACGAGCATTACGGCTTTCCTGCCCTTTACCATTTCGACCGACTTCGCCAAGCCGCCGAAGAATTCATAGTAGTGGTCGAGGTCGGTTATCTCATATTCGTTATTGTCACGGACCTGCGAAACTATCTCAACGCTTTTCAAATTCTGCTCGTAAAGATCGGCTGTATCGCCGCCGTGCATTTTGCGGCTGTATGCATAATGGAGCGAAGTGAGGAACTGACTTCCGAGCTGTTCTTCCTTTTCCCAAGCCTTTGTTTCGATTATTGAAGTAAGACCCGTGCCGTACTCGCCCTCGCGCGGTCCGAAAATTCTTGTAACGGAGAGCGAAGCGGCTTCTTCCTCGTCATATCCTTTATCGATGAGATAGGAATAAAGCTTCGCCGAGTTCGCTTTCATAAAGTTCTGTTCGTCCGTTTCGTCGGCTTCGTTCACAAGGTGAAGCAGATCGTCAAGATTGTCGATGAGATTCGGGAAAAGGTCGCGGAAAAATCCGCAGATATTTATTGTAACGTCAATTCTCGGTCTGCCGAGTTCTTCTGTCGGGATAAGCTCATACTTCGGATTCCAGGCGGAATTGCCCTTTGCGAGCCGCGCGCCGAGATAACCCATTATCTGACCGATAGTTTCGCCGTGGGTACGCGAGGTTTCCAGTCCCCACAAAATGACCGCCGTTGAGTTCGGGTAAGTTCCGTACTCGTTAAAATAGGTCTTTATCGTATTTTCAGCAGTTCTCACGCCGCGCTGATACGCCGTCAAAGTCGGGACAAAACGCTGGTCGAACTGATAAAGATTATAACCCGACGGCAGAACTTCGGGACTGCGGTAGATATCGCCTGCTGCTTTTGCAGGGATATATCCGCCCGAAAGTGCGTTCAGGAGCTGCTCATTTTCGGCGTTATGCTTTATATCGTTATACTTTCTCCGTCCGAATTCAATTGCGGTGCGAAGCTTTTCGGGAACATTTTCAGCACTGAAATTTTCATCGAAATATTTCTCCGCAAGCGCATTTATCCTGCGAAGCTTTTCTCCGCCGCTCTCCTCTGCCTGCGCAAGATCTTCGCCAAGCTCCTCGGCGGCAATTTCGTTAAGTGACGGGACATCATCGTGCGGCTTTTTAAGCAGTTCACGGACATAGCAAAGTGCTTCTTCATCAGAATAATCATTGCCGAAAATATGAAGTCCTTTCGGTATGAGCGAGCTGTTAAGTCGATAAAGTTCCGATTCAAGTTCTTCAATCTCGGTCGGCAGGTTAAGCTTTTCCGCAAGCGTTGCGATATTCTGCTTTACCTCCGAAGCGGCGCTTTCCGAGAACGAAAGCTGATGATGATATTCGTCAAGCATTGCGGAAAGCTCGGCATATTCGCCGTAAAGTCCGCTCCGGACGAAAACGGGCGGCTGATAGCCTATGAGCGAGGCGTGTGAACGGCGCTTTGCGATAGTCGCTTCGGACGGATTTCCGCAGTAATAAAGATAAAAATGCGGCATATCTTTGAGGAGAATATCGGGATAGCACATTCCGCTCATTCCGCACTCCTTGCCCTTTAAAAATTCGAGCGTTCCGTGCGTTCCGACGTGGATAACGGCATCTGCGCCGAACTTGTCGTGCAGATATTTGTAGAAAGCTATGTACTGGTGATGCGGAGGTATCGATTTATCGTGATAAAGCTTGTCGGTGTCCTCGTGAATGCCCCTTGACGGCTGTAAACCGACAAGAATATTGCCATAGGTCGCCGCAGGGATAAGAAAATCACCGTTTTCATCGGTCATAATCTCGCCGCTCGGCTCGCCCCAAGCGTTTATAACGGCTTCTTTGTCCGCAAAGCCGTTCAGAAACTTTTTATAGTCGGGAAGCGGATATTTCGGCATATTTCCATTGTCGAAATACTTGCCCGAATTGACAATTCCGCCGTTTATGAAGTCGGACATAAGCTTTTCCGCGGAAACTTCTTCGGAAGTGTAGCCGCTGTTTTTCAGCAGGGAAAGCATTGATGATACCGACTGAAACGTATCGAGAAATGCTCCGCCGAAAACGTTGGCTTCTCCGGGGGGATAGTTATAGCATATTATCGCGATCTTCTTTTCCGAATTTGCCTTTCTGCGAAGCGAAATGAACTTCTCCGCACGGTCGGCAAGCGCTTCAAGACGTTCCCCGATTATTTTTATCTCATCAGAAGTAACGTCAAACTCTTCGTCATAAACGGGTTCGGTCTTTGCGCCGACAGGGAGCGTCAGAACTGCGCCGTCCTGCTCGGGGAGCATAACCGAAATGAGCGTTTCCGAGGGCGTATTGCCCTGAACCGAATCGAGCCAGTCTTTTTCTGTGCGCCTTGACATAAAGAACGGGTGCAGATACGGGACGTTGAGCTCTTTCAGCAGGTCTGTTCCTGCGGAGATATTTCCGCCCATTGGTCCTGCACTCAAACGGAACGACATACAGTTCATTATCAGTTCGGGCTTTTTCGGAAAAAATTCCGTCATCAGCTTTTTCAGCGTTCCGTCATTGATGCTGTCCATACCCGAAACTGCGATAGGCAGAACGTTTGCGCTCTTTTGCAGACGCTCGGCGATCTCACCTACTGCGCCCGAATAATCCATTGGATAGATATGACCGTAGTAAAGCAATGCAATGACAGGCTTTTCTTCGTCGAAAGGATAATCAGCCGAAAATTCTTCATAGCTGCCGTAATACTTCATATCCTTTGCCCTGCAGACCGATGCCGCAGGAACTTCCCTCGGCTCGGACGGCTTTGGGAGCTTTTTTGCGCCGCCATATTCACGCAGGATAAGGTACAGCATATTGAGGATATTCGTATAGTCGGCAACGTAAAAATACTTGCATATAAGCGAATAATTTCGCATATCACGCATTTTTCCGGGCATAATTTTGCCCATTGCCTCAGCCATTGACTGCATCTTTTTCATCGCAGCCATATCGGGTTTCTTTCCGCCCGAGGCTTTCATTGAGGCTGTGGAAAAGCTGCCGAGCTTCATATATTCTCTTGCGGAATTGCCGTAAGGGATAACATCGCCCCTGCAATCTTTAAGTCCTTCATAAACGGCTTTTATCGTTTCAACGGGACTTCCCATAAGGTCAACAAAAACCATATCGGAGGTCTTTATGTCGGAGATGAGCCGCGCGGTCTTTTCCTTTCCGTAGTCCGTGACCGCGTAATAAAGCCGCAGGTCGAGCAGTTTGGGTTCAAGCTTTCGGACTTCCCTTGCCGCTTTCATAAGGCATTTTACGGACGGCGCAGAAACGGTTATAAATGTAAATTTCATTGCTTTTTCCTCTTTGCATAAAATACGGGCGAATTGTCCTCGGTGTCGGAAAGTATCTCCGCTTCAACACAGAAAACATTTTCCAGTTCGCCGTTTTCGATAAGCTCATTCGGAATGCCGATAGTATGTATCTTGCTGTTGTTGACAAGAACAAGCTCGTCCGAATATCTCGCCGCGTGGTTCATATCGTGGAGAACCATTACAACTGTTATCCCATCTTCACGGTTGAGCGCCGCCACAAGCTCCATTATTTCAAGCTGATGCGCAATGTCGAGATAGGTCGTTGGCTCGTCAAGGAGCATTATCTCGGGCTTCTGCGCTATCGCCATTGCTATTCGCGCGCGCTGCCTTTCGCCGCCCGAGAGTGCGTTTATTTTGCGGTTCCGGAGCTTTGTCATACCCGTGCGCTCTATCGCCCATTCAACGATGCTTTTGTCATCGCCGTCCGAGCCTGCCCACCATTTTTTATGGGCGTATCTGCCGTATTCGACAAGCGTTTTTACGGTTATGTCGCTCATACTTGTATCATTTTGGCACAAAACAGCCATTTTCTGCGCGACAAGCTTTGTATTCGTGCGGAAAATATCCTTTCCGTCAAGCAGAACTTCTCCGCTTTCCGGACGGAGATTACGGCTCATCGCCCTTATAAGAGTTGTTTTTCCGCAGCCGTTCGGACCGATTATGGAATAAATTTTTCCACGCTCGATATCAAGGCTTATCCCGTCAAGGATACGGTAATTTTTGTAGCCTGCGCAAAGGTTTCTCACCGATAAAATAGTCTTTTCCATAAGCGCCTACTTTCTGAGCAGATACAGGAAGAACGGAACTCCCAGCACTGCCATTACTATTCCGACAGGTATTTCTGTCGGGCTCAGAACCGTTCGAGCAAAGGTGTCGCTCAGCATTACAAGCGCCGCACCGAGGAGTGCCGTCGCAGGGAACATTATCTTATAATTATTGCCGAGGATAAGCCTTATGCTGTGCGGAACGATAAGTCCGACAAAGCCGAGCAAACCGACAACGCTTACCGCAGATGCCGCAAGAAGCGCCGCAAGTGCCGTAAATCCAAGCCTTGTAAGCTCAACATTAAGTCCGAGTCCCCTCGCCGTATCATCGCCGAGGACAAGTATATTCAGCTTGTCTGCGAAGATGAGCGCAAGCAGCAGACCTGCGATCGTATAAGGCAGTATCGTTCTCACTTCTCCCCAGCTTCGGGAGGAAAGGCTTCCGTTCATAAACGTGAGCGCGCCGTGAACTCGGTCGCTGAAAAAGACGAGTATTGCTGATATACCTGCGCCGAAAAGCTCCGATACAGCAACACCCGAAAGCACTATTCTTGTCGGGTCGATGCCGCCTTTCCACGCAAGCAGATAGATTATCACCGCCGCAAGCATTGCACCTGCAAATGCAACAATCGGAACAAGGTTCTGCCACTGCGGAAACACTACAAGTATAAGTATGCCGAAAAGACCTGCTCCGCTGCTTATTCCGATTATGGACGGGTCGGCGAGCGGATTTTTCATAACGCCCTGGAGTATCGAACCCGAGAGCGCAAGGTTAATTCCTACCAAAGCGGCAAGTATCATTCGCGGAAGTCGGATATTCCATATTACCTTATTGTTCGTTCCCGTATGGTCGCCCGAGATAGTGTTCACGATGTCCGAAACGGAAATATCCATCGTTCCGACAACATTTCCGAGGATAAATGCAAACACTACTGCCGCCGCAAGAACGACAAGGACTATGACCTTGAACGTGGTCGTTTCTCTGAAAGCAGTTTTCTCCATCAGAATGTTTCTTCCACCTCTCCGTATATCTCGGGGTAAATGCTCTGTGCCATATACTTTATTGCATCAACATAGTAAGGACCTGCGTTGTAGAGATAATACTGCTGTGGAAGATAGATAACTCTGCCCTCGTTTATTGCATTTACGGAACTCCATGCAGGGTTCGATGCGAACTGTTCCTCAACGGTCTTTTTCGCTTCTTCATTGCTCGATATCATCGTTGTTACAAGAACATAGTCGGGGTCTTTTTCAACGATGTATTCGATATCGAGCGGAGTCGTTTCCGAGCCTACCGTGTCGGGTGCAAGTCCCGATGCAATGTTGTCAAGTTCCAATATCTGAGCAATGTCGCCTGCGATGCTGTTGTCAAGCTTTACTGCGAGAGATTTCGAGGTAACATAAAGGATAACAACGGAAATATCATCATCGGGAAGTTTGTCGGTTATCTCCTTTTTGCCGTTTTCAAGCTCTGCGATGCGCTGTTCGGCAAGTTCGCTCTGACCGAGAAGCTTTCCAAATGCACGGTACGTATCGACAACATCGGAAAAGCCTCTGATATGCGTCTGAATAACGTTATATCCCATTTCACGAAGCTTTGCGCCCTGAGTGGACTGCGTTCCGACCTGCGCGACAATGAGGTCGGGCTCCTGTGCAATTACGGATTCCATATCGATAGAGTAAACAGGTCCTATCTGCGGAAGTGCCTGTATCTCGTCCTCATAGCCCTCGGTAAGACGGATATTGTCGCTCACATCAGAGGTGCATATCGATTTTCCGCCGAGGTCATACCAAACGTTGAGCGGTGTTCCCGAAAGAACTGCTACCCTTTCAGGCTTCGTTTCGATAGTCGTTTCATATTTGAGATAATCGCGGACTGTAAGAGGATAATCCTCACCCGTTACAAGGATAGCGGCTTCATCGTCCGATACCTTGTCTGCCGCTGCGGCGTTTTTCAATCCGCCCATTCCTGCGTTGTTCGCCGTCGTCGTTTCGGAAACCGTATCTGTGTCCGATGCCGTTGTGTCTCCCGTTGATGATGAGCAGCCTGCTGCCGATAAAAGCATTGCTGCCGCCATTACTGCCGTTAAAACTTCCTTTTTCATTTTTCTTTATCCTTTCATTGCTTTTATATGTTCGCAGTAAATCTCCCTTATTTCGGGATATTCACCAAGTCCTTTTAAAACACAGTTGACCTCAAAGCCTGCCGCTTCAAGCTGCTCTTTCCACTCGCCTGCCATATCGTTCTTGGCGTGATCGCCCGCAACAAGCATAAGCGGCATAACTGTGACCTTTTTCTTTCCGCAAAGCTTTAATTCGCTTATAACATCATCTAATGTTGGCTCTGCTTCAACGGTAGCTGTGTAAATGTTGTCAAAGCCAAGCTCTGTGCAGACCTTGCGGAATTCCGTGTAAGTTTCATTCGCCGAATGTTCCGTGCCGTGACCCATAAGTACAACAGTTTCATTTGGGAACTTTTCCGCGATAATGCGGCAGACCTTTTCCATATCGGTCTTGCTTTCAAGGAGCGGCGCGCCGACCTTTATATTTTCGAAATCTCCTTTGAACTTTTCCGCCGCATTGAGAAGCATCTCATATTCAATTCCCGAGATGATGTGCGTTGGCTGGATAATAACTTCGTCAAAGCCGTCATTTTTCAGACGGGCAAGCATCTCATCGACAGTATCAAAGTATACTCCTTGCTTTTTGAGTGCGGAAAGCACCATTTTGCTCGTGAGTGCGATGAAAACTTCATAGTCGGGAAAGCTTTTTTCTATCGTTTTTTTCAGCGCAAGAACGGAATTTTCGAGCGCGTCAAGGTGGCTCGTTCCGAAGCTTGCTTCAATTATAGCTTTTTTCATAGCTGGTCTCCTTTAAAGAGCAAATACTGCCCTGTTTTTTCGTCCAAAACGGCTTCAACGCCGAGCGCTTGGCGGATAAGTCCTCTTTCGGCGGCTTCTCTCGGCGGAAAAACGCCTAAGAGCCTGCCGTTTTTCATAACAGCGGTCATATCCGAGTTTGACAGCGCCATATTGAGGTCGTGAAGCACCGTAACTACTGTTTTTCCGCAATTTTTCATCGCAGAAACTATATCCATGAGTTCAAATTGACTGCTTATATCAAGGTAGGTGGACGGTTCATCGAGAAGAACGATGTCCGTGTCCTGCGCAAGCGTCATTGCGATATACGCCCTCTGCCGCTGACCGCCCGAAAGCTCAGAAACCTTTCTGTCGGCGATATCGGAAACGCCTGCGGCTTCGAGTGCTTCGTCCACTATCTTTTTATCCTGCGCCGTAAAACGCCGTGGGTAGCCGAGGTATGGGAATCTCCCGTGAGATGCGAGCGCGCGGACTGTGATGCTGCCCGAGTTATGCACTTGCTCCATATAGGAAATTTTCTGCGCAAGCTCAATATGCTTCATCTTGGAAATGTCTTTTCCGTCTATCAGAACTTGCCCCCGTGACGGTTTCAGCAGACCGCAGCACATCTGCAAGAGTGTGCTTTTTCCGCAGCCGTTCGCACCTATCACCGAGGTTATGCTGCCCTTTGCGAAGCTTATGCTTATATCTTCGAGTATGTCCTTGCCGCCGTAGCCGCCGCATAAATTTTTCAGCTCAAGCATTGTGCTTTCCCCCTTTTTTCTTCAAAAGAAGATAGATGAAGAACGGCACTCCGATATAGGAAATAACTATGCCGAGCGAAATTTCATTCGGTGAAAAGATCGTTCTCGCCGCGATGTCGCAGACCGTGACGAACGCCGCCCCGAGCAGTACACAGGCAGGCATTTTGTATCGGCTCTCATACCCGATGAGCCGTCCGCATATATGCGGAACGATAAGTCCGACAAAGCCGAGGATACCTGCGAAGCTGACCGCCGCACCTGCAAGCGCCGCCGCAATTATGAGCAGTACGAAGCGTGTCGCTTTTACGTTAAGTCCGAGCGTGAACGCTGTTTTGTCGCCGAGCGAAAGCACATCAGTCTCGTTGTGAAGAAGAAACGCCGCAGCTATCCCGACAGCAATTATTATCCACGCAGGGAAAAGCTTTTCGAGGGTTATATTTCCAATGCCGCCTATTTTGAACGAGGATATTCCCGACAGCGTTTCAGGGAAAAGCTCCGTTACAGTGTCCGTTCCTGCGTTAAAAAGCGAAGAAATAGCCGCCCCTGCGAGGACAAGCGTAAGCTTTGAAGCTTCGGTCCTGCGCGCAATTATGTAGACTGTCATCACCGCTGCGAACGCTCCGACAAAAGCCGCCGCAGGAAGCATTTTTGCTGCCGTTGGAAGAAGCGCAGAGCAAAGCACGGTGAAAAATCCTGCACCTGCGTTCACGCCTATAACTCCGGGAGAAGCGAGAGGGTTTCTGAGAACGGCTTGAATTATTGCACCCGAGAGTGCAAGTGCCGCACCTGCGAGCATCGAGCCGAGGACGCGCGGCAGTCTTATGCAGTAAACTATCCTGCCGTCAGGTGTACTTTTTCCGCTTGCAAGCGCAGTAAAGACTTCACTCGGACTTAGCCGAACCGAACCAAGACATATCCCTGCGAGTGCCGATACAAAAAGCACGATGAGAAGCACAAGCAGGGTGATGAGTTTCTTATTCTTCTCCGAAAAGGATATCCGCAAGCTGCTGATATGCTTCACCCCATTTCGCATTCGGTCTGTAATGGAAAAGCTGCTTCGGGAGGATAACGAACCGACCGTTCTTTACCGCCGAAAGCTCCGACCACGCAGGATTGGAAAGCAGTGTATCGTCAAGTACCCTGCGCGCCTTTTCCTCGTCTGCGCCCATAAAGGTCACGAAGATAAAATCGGGATCGGACCTGACTATCACTTCAAGGCTGAGGTCGTCAAGGAGCGTTCCGTTGTCGGCTATGTTCACACAACCGAGGCCTTTTAACATTCCTCCTGCAAGGCTCGTGCTGTCCTTTGCGTGAACTGCCGAGGACGAGGCACGGAGATACAGCACGGTCGGCGGCTCTTTGCCCGAAACGGACGCAATAACGCTCTCTATCTGCTTCCGAACCGCTTCGCCGTTCTGCTCGTAAAGGTCGGCTCTGCCCGTGATATCGGTGAATTTTTTCAGCACGGAAAGATAATCGTCAAATTTGTTCACGCTGAAATAAGCCGTTGTTATGCCTGCATTTTCAAGCGTATCGCGAAGTGCCGTATGCTCGGCGATATCGGATGAAAACACGGCAAAGTCAACGCCGAGGTCTATCATCGTTTCAACGGACGGCGATTTCATCTTTCCAATATTGACCGTTGTTTCGGGAACTTCAAAAAGATGCTCGTCATAGGCGTCCGCGGTTGCGGCAAAAAGTTCACCGCCCGAAAGCAGCCATATTTCCGCAAGGCTTCCGCTGCAAAATGCGGCTCTCTGCGGCTCATCTACCGTGACCTCATAGCCGAGGTCATCGATAAAGGTATAACCTGCGTTTTTCTGCTGCATGTTTTTTCCGCAGCCTACCGCAAGCGTTGTTACAAGCATAAGCAAAGCTGTCAAAAATGCTGTTTTTTTCAGTTTCATAAAATTCCCCCAAAAACAAAAATCGGACATTATCCAAGCCGCAGCAAGGATAATGTCCGATCGCGTTATTCTTTTACGTTTTTTATGATACGCCGAAAAAGCCCTTTTTCCAAAATCAAAAAAGGCAGCACAAATAAGACCGTATATACGGCCTGCTTTTTTCGCATATCATCGTTTACGTTCCGGAGTTCCGCAGATTATAAACAACACCCTGACACGGGAAAAATACAGGCAAGTATTCCGACTTATTGTCCGCCGAAAACGGCTCACATACGCCTTCCCAAGGGAAATACCCTCAGTGACCGACTTTACGTCATGTATGCTTAAGTTATGCCCGAAGAACGTTCATAACTGACAAAATACGGCAACGGCCTTGCTCAGGATTCGCACCTGATTCCTTGTTAGGCTAAACAGCTTTGCGGAAATATTCATTTACCGCTTTTGAAAAGTTCTGCTTTCGCACCTATATTTCGACAAATATTCATATAGTGGTTATTTTATCACCTTAGTTTTTCCTTGTCAAGGGATTTTTTGTGAATTTGATCCTATACTAAGGAAACGCTGATTAATACGTTTTTGCCATTTTTCAAAATGTTTATGTCAAATTGACATTAAAGGCGTAAACTCGTACATTTCTCAAAATGGCAAAACGAACGCTTCGCTTTAATCAGCTTTTTCCTATATAAAAATGCAGCTTTTACCGAAAAAAATTGCGGCTATTACACTCAAGTATACAATAGACGCACATTGAATACCTGCCAAAAGTCAATTTATTGCCTGAAATTTGAATTTTTATCTAAAATAATATTGCATAAAATTATATTAAATATATTTTATTTTTATTGTAAATATGTCTTGATTTTTAAGATAGAAAGTGATATAATATATTATGTAAAAACATCACACTATTTTTCAAATGTTTGTTAAAACTTTCGCAAATATTTGAAAGCTGATCTTTTTGCATAATGCAATGCAAGGGGTAGTCTTTGCACAGAAAATTTTTATCACGAAAGGATGATAATATGCAGTTCAAACGAATGGTAGCCGGAATTTCAGCGGCTGCTATTGCAGTTACTCAGACGGCAATCGTTCCCATTGACATATTTGCCGCAACCAATAAGCCTGTCGACACATCAGATATCGGCTTTTCACTTAAGCTGACATCCAAAAATCAAACAGGCAACTTCTACGACGGCGATTATGTCCTCGCTGCCGCTAAAAAGGCAATTCTCAATGCCGAAAAGATCCAAGCGGACGGCGCAAACACCGATCTGGCATTTTCCTATGGCGGTGAAATCCCAAGCGGCGCGCCGAAGAATATCGGCGACCAATACACCTTTACGGCGCAGGGTCTTAACATTACCGCAACCCCAAAGGGCAGCTCCACGCCCGAATCCTCCAAATTACTATGGAGCGGCTCTGATGACCTTGACGAGGTTCTGAATGCAGGCGTTATTGATATCCCGGGTGCAGGCAGCGCAGGTGACATTATCACCATAAACTACAGTACAGCGGAAGGCTACGATATCAAGCTGACCGACTCCGATGACAATGAGATCACTCCCGAATCCGACGAAAATGGAAAACTCACTTTTAAACTTACGGACAAGTCAGCAAGTCTGTTCCATATCATGGGCGATAAGGTTTCTGTTTACAGCGTCTATGTCACTTCCATAGAGGAACTGGAAGAAGATCTCCTAGAAACCATCAGTACAACTACTATAAATATCAGTGTCCCGAACGGTTCGGCAGCAGGAGATACAGCAATTCTCCATTATTCATATATAGAACCTGAAGGGGATGATCCTGAAGATATAGCTGTAGAAGGTGCTGCAGACGGTGTTAATAAAAACGGTACTTACACTTTTACCCTCACTGAAAATATGGTGAAAAACGGTCTGAACGTGTCCGGAAGCGGTCATACAATAGACTGCTGCCAAGTCAAACACAAGAAAATGACCGATCTGGAAACAAGCGGTGCGATAAACGACATCAAGCGTTCCGCAAAAGTTGATGCAGTTCAATTTGTTGACGCTGCTGCAAACGACTCTCTCAAAATAACATTTACTGTAAATGCGGATAAGACGGACCTTGAATTAATTGTCGCATCGGGTCAGTCCAATCTCAACAGTACCAAACCATCGGCTGATGATACCTGTCATACATTTCTCCTTGACGAATCGGCAGTTAATTTCATCAAGGAAAACGGCATCAGCATTTCGGGCAACGGCGTTACTGTCACAGGAGTTGAACTTGTTACTCCACAAACAGATGTCCCTACCGATCCGATAACCCTCTTCAGCTCCGACGAACCCGTTGTTTGGTCACAGACATGGATGAACGGCTATTGGGACGGCGAACAGTCTATCGATACAACTTCTATCTCCGATAACATCGGCACAATAGACGCTTTCAATCAAAATTATGATAACATAACGGCTACATGGGACTCTCTCTCCGCAACAAAGCTTGTTCTTGACGAGGGCGAACTTTGGGCAGGCGAAAACTCACTCGGCAATTGGGGCAGCTGGATATCTGTCGGCAAGGCAGATGTTAAAAAGGGCGGCAAGATCATTGTTGCATATAAAGATGCCGAGAACAAGAATGCTCAGATAATGCTCAAAAAGTCTGACTATTCTGAATTTGAAGGTTCTCTCGGATCTGCTTCCAATATCACAAACAGTAAAGGCACAGTAACATTTGACCTTGATGAAACCGCAGCAGCAGAGATCTCCGCAAAAGGTTTTCTTTTGGGCGGAAAAGATGCTACGATCACATCTGTCAAATATGAAGCCCCTGCTGAAACGAAGATCACTATCGATTCAAAGAACTTTCCTGATGCTAACTTCCGCAGTATTCTTAAAACATACAGCACAGACGGAAAAACTCTCTCCGAATCCGATATTGCCAAGATCACAGCACTCGGAGTGAAAGAATCAGAGAAAACAATATTTGAAAAGGTAACCAATCTCAGCGGTATTGAGTACCTTACATCTCTTAGAGAACTCAATATTGAAGGAAACACCAAAATAACAGCTCTCGACCTTTCGCAGAATGACTCTTTGATTCAGCTCGATGCCGTTCACTGCACAAAGCTTGCTTCCGTTAAGCTTCCTGCAGGTATTACCACTGTTCATCTTTCCAGCACAGCTATTTCCGAGTTTGATACATCGGCATTGACCGAGCTTTCAGATCTCGCTGTCAGCGGAACAAAGTTAACATCACTTGATGTTTCCAAGAACACCAAGCTTGAAGCTCTTTCTATCGCTTTCACAGGCATTAATTCCATTGATCTGACAGCAAATACAGAACTCAAAGAGCTCTATGTTTCAGGCTGCGATCTTACAAAGCTTGATGTTTCCAAGAACACCAAACTTCTTACCCTTTTTGCCGGCAATTGCAATCTTACATCGCTCGATGTTTCCAATAACACCGAACTTACTTGGCTTAATGTTTCCAAGAACCATCTTACATCACTCAACCTCAAAGGTCTTGACAATCTTAACCAACTCTATGTTGACGGCAATGTAAGAAATATCGGAACAGTTGTTGACGGCGAGTTTGACCTCTCTACTGTTATCGATGACTTCGACGTTTCCAAGGTCTCCGACGTAGTCGGCGCTGAAATGGACGAAAACGGCAAGCTTACAGGCATCACCGGCAAGGTTACCTACGCATACTCCTCAGGTAATTCAATCAATATTTATGACAAGATCATATTCACACTCGAACCCGAAAAGCTTGTAACAGTTTATTTCTATGTTGGAAAAATGGATTCAGATGAAGAAGATGATCTCGTACCGTTTGAAAAGTGGGACGACGTTGTCAAGTACATCAACACAGCAAATGACAGCAAGGCATCATACGTTATCGGTGTTGACAAGGATGTTACTATTGACAAGTTCACATTCCCTGCAGCTTCAAAGGCTAAAGAGATCTATATCTCCTCTTACGGCGAATCTACACAGACTATCACAACAAAGGCTGCTACAATTGCACTCCCGACAACTGTTGGATTTACGGATATCAATGTTAAATCCACTGCCAAGACATTCACAATGTCGGCATCCAAGGATCTTGCATTGGATAATGCTGAGACCAACCTTACTGCAATAAAGGGTGCAGCTAAGTCTACTCTTACTCTTGACTGCCCGCATGCCTCGATTTCCGATATCACGGCAGATGTATCGGGCTTCGGCACTATTCAGGCAGATGGCACTACTAAGTTCAGCAACACAGTTAAGGCAACAAACCTTGTATTGGGTTCAGGTTCTACTGTATACTTCACCAATACAGCATCAGCAACATTCACAAACATCAAGTCTGAAGAAAAGTCAAATCCCGGCTACATCCAGTATATCAAAAACGATGATGGATACAAGCAGATCACTGTAACAGGCGAAATATTAAATCCTGTTTACATCGGATTAGCCGATGAAGAAGGCAGACTTCTGCCTTTCGCTGAAAAGGACACAGTTCTTACAGCTAAGACAGCAGACTTTACAAACATTTTGATCACCGGAGGCGCACCCGAAGGCACAACACTCGCAAGAGTTGGTTCGGACATAAAGGTTCTTGCAGAAAAGCTCAAGGTCGTGACCCTCTACGAAGGCGGCATGAATGAGACTGTATATGCTCAGTGGAGCGACGTTCTCAGCACTATTGCCGCAAACGCTAAGGCAGGTCAGAAGGACAATGAGTACCATGTAACTCTTCTTGACAATTACAATATGAACGGTGCTTTCAAGATGCCTGCGGCTAAGACATACAGTTCGCTCAACTTCTCAAGCGAGCAGTCAGTCAAGACTATCACCTTCACAGGAAATATCACTCTCACAGGCTTTACAATATTCAACAATATCAAGCTCGATGCACAGAAAAAGGTAAAGAATGAGCTTAAGTCTGTTGATTTCACAATTGCAGCAGGCAGGAATCCGCTTCAGCTTGAATATGTAACCGCAGATATCAAGAGCATTACTTCAAGCGACGAGGTTGAACTCACAGGCGTTACTGTTGGTGCGGTGAATGCAAAATCCGTAAGGATCTGGGCTAACAGTGAAAGCGAAATGTTAGGCTATGCGGCTATGGGCGCAGCATGGGACGGAAAAACCGCTCCGACGACTACCGTAAACATTACAGGCAACCTTACCGTAAAAAAACTGCTCGAATTGGAAAACAACAGCTCTCTTTCAGTCGGCGGTATCATCAACGCAGGCGAAATATTCGCATTGGATGATACTGTACTCGTTGTTAAGCAGCAGGCTAAGGGCAAAAACGCTCTCGTTATCGGCAAGAGCGGCTTTGACAACGGCTCCGGAAAGATCAATTTCGTTCTTGTTGACCCCAAAACGGAGAAAACAGCAGAGATCACAGAAGATCTTATCCTCGGTACTATCGCAGGTCCATACGCAGACCAGCTCGTCCCCTCGAATGACAATCTCACAGAGGCAGACAGCTACTATATCATCAAGAGCGGCAAGAATCTTATCGCAAAGCCCAAGAAAACAGCAGGCCTTGTTACCGTTCTGGTAAACAGAAAGGCAGCCCACTACAAGACCCTCGACGAAGCTATCAAGGACATCAACGAAATAGGCACAAAGACAACCGATTGCGTCATCAAGCTCACACCTGAGATGTTCGAGGGTAAGACTTTGGCTAAGCTTCCTCTCCCAAATGCAGGAAAGTATGATCATCTCTACTATAGTGCTGAATCCGATGTCACTATCAATGTAACCTCCGACCTCGCACTTACAGGTAATCTCACTCTCAGCAATAAGATCACCTTAAACAAGGTCGACAAGAATGACGGCTCTGTTCAGCCTATCAATATCAGCCTCGGCAAGTACGGTTTGACCATCTTTAATGTAATTTCCGCAGATCACAGCAACGGTGAAGAATTTGCACCGAGCAGCATGATCGGAAACATAACCGGCACAGGCAGTATCAATATGAACGGCAACATTGTAATTAGCGGCAAGGTTGCAAAGACCGTAACATTCTATGCACAAGATGCATCGATCATACTCGAAGGCGCAATGTCTGCATTTGAAGGCACTATCACAGCCCCCAGCAGCAGCTCAACAGCTATTTTCACTTATGACAAGTCCAATGCCAAGAACGTTAAGTTCCAGGAAATCAGCGGATTTAAAAAATTCACCCTTGCTTACAGGGGCGATGATGAGATCGCTGAAGGTGACATCATTGCATCTATCGCAGGCGACTACTCCGACAAGAACACTGTAACAGCAGGCAGCACCGAACTCGTTGTTGTTCGTTCGGGCAACAACCTCAAGGCTGTAAACAAGAACGACGTTTTAACGGTTCAGGAGTATTCAGGTGCATTATTTGATACAGATGATGATGAAGAACCTATTCTTATTGCAACAAGATCGTATGACACATTTGCAAATGCTGTCAAGGACATCGAAAGGATCAAAAATCCAATCGGCATTTATGCAGTATACGCACATAAAGGCGATGTACTTGTTCTTCCTAAGGCAAAGACCTATGACACACTTATGGTTGCCAGCACAGAAGGTGCAACAGAGTCTTACGCTATCACAACAGCTAAGGATCTCACACTCACAGGTAACCTTGTACTTATGAATATTAACCTTGACAAGGTTGTCAAGGATACTGTTCATCCTATGAGCATCAATCTTGGCAATTACAAATTCATGGCTTACAACAGCCACGTTTCTTATGACGCAGACAACAAGGTGAGCCGCCTCACAAACATCAACGGCATCAAGGGTACATTCGCACTCATAGACAACATGACAATAAGCGGCAAGGTAAATGTTGGCACATTCATTGCAAACTCCGTTGTAACATTCGGCGAAAAGGCAGGATTTGCCGCTGCAACTGAAATCATTGTCGGCGAAGGATTTGACGGAAACTATCCGGAATTCATCTATCCTCTCAAAGCAGCCAAGAACATTGACCTGAGCAATATCGACACAGGCAAGGGCTTCGACATCACTGTTGAAGGCGCTAAGGAAGGCGATCAGGTCGCAGCAGTCAAGGGCGACATGATAAGACACGACATCAAGCTCAACGACGAAGAATTTATCATTGTTCGTTCGGGCAACAAGCTCATCGCTGCTAAGGATGACACTGAGTATACTCTCTATGCACCCGACCAATCTATACGTCTGTTCGACACCTACGACAATGCAGTTGCATACATCACCAAACTCAACAATGCAAACGGCATCTACGAGCTCACACTCCCCCAGAGTGCAGATAATATCGAACTGAAAAAACTTACACTTCCCACAAAGGGTAAGTACAGCGGACTCAGCATCACAGCAAGCAACACTGACGGAACTACGATCATCGTAAACAGTGACATTGCTCTTACAGGCGACCTTGCACTCAAGGGCGATCTTACACTTATGAAGGACGGCGAAAAGCTTCTCAAGATCACTTCGCCTCTTGACAGCAAGACCAAGAAGCCTCTCTATCAGTTTACTCTTGTAGACTATGCAAATGTTGTCAACGGCACATTCAACGGCGTTTCACTCGATATCCAGAAATACGTCGTTGATGCAACACTTCCTTTTGAATATGCAGACGGCATTGACCTTGCGGAAGATGTACTGAAGTTCGGTGCAACGAAGGTTGTTAAAAACGGTACTATCCACGTAACCTTTAAAGACACTGCTACATTCGCTCTTTACGATGCAGACGGCAACCTGCTTGCAAAAGCATCTAATACAGGCAATGGTTATGCAAACTTTGATCTTACAGACGATCAGGCTGCAAAGATCACTGCAGGCGGCTTCACAGTAAGCGGCAAAAAGGGCATTGTAACCGGTGTTAAATACTCAGCTCCTCCTGCGACTGTTACTGAACCTCAGATAATCGGTTTCACAGATGCATCATTGGATCTTTCCGAATATGTAATAGCTATCAGTGAAGCGAACGTTGCTGAAAATGGTGTTATTACAGTTATTTTTAAGGAACATGTTGCAAACGAAATCACTCTTCGTTACCGTAACTACACAGTCCTTGCAAAGCAAACACTCGCTGACGGCGCAACTTCCTTAACATTCACTCTTACAGCCTATCAGGCTTCAGAGATCACGGCTAACGGATTCTATATAAACGGTGATGCAGGTGTTGTAACATCTGTTACTTACACAGAACCTAAGCCTGCTGTAACTCCCGGTAAAAAGGGTGCATATGAGGGTTCCCTTAACTACAACGGCGATGGAATTGACCTTTCAAGATTTGTTTTGCAGATCAATAAAAAGGCTGTCGTTGAAAATGGTACTATCACTGTAACTCTCAAAGAAGAAGTTACAAGTTCCGTTATTTTCAAAAAAACTAACCAGACCGACGTTATTAAAACCGTAGCTCCGACATCGGGCAGCACTACCTATACTTGGGTACTTTCTGCCGATGATGCAGCTTACATTGCAGAAAACGGATTTGTCATTGACGGAACAGAGGGCGTTATAACATCTGTTACTTACGCAGCTCCCGAAATTCCCGGTATCGATGACTGACAACGGTTCGGAGGACGTCTGAGCTTCTCAAAGCAAAAAGCTGAAAAAACAGCTAAATAACAAAAAACGGGCAGTCTATCATAGGCTGCCCGTTTTTTTATGATATTGTGTTTTTAATAAAAACTATTGACTTATTGAACAAAATATCGTATAATAAATGTATAGAAATTTATTTTTTTATGAAATTATTGCAGAAAGGCGGAAACCATTATGAGATTAAACGGAAAAGTCGCTGTTGTTACGGGTGGAAGCAGAGGCATCGGATTTGCTGTTGTCAAAGCTTTTTTGAAAGAGGGCGCTTCGGTCATTCTCTGCGCAAGCAAAAAAGAAACAGCCGATAAGGCGGTTTCCGACATAAAGGCAGAATGTCCCGATGCAAAGGTCGAAGGTATTTTTCCGAACCTCGCCGACTTTGCGGAGGTAAAAGAAACAATGAACGGCATTGCCGAAAAATACGGCAGGATAGATATTCTCGTCAACAACGCAGGCGTTGCCGATATGATGAAATTCTCCGATTATACCGAAGAAAATTTCGACAGGGTAATGGATCTCAATCTGAAAGCTGTATTCAACTGCTCGAAAGCGGCTGCGGATATTATGACGAAGCAGGGTTCGGGCGTTATCCTCAACACCTCATCTATGGTAAGTATTTACGGTCAGCCGTCGGGCATCGCATATCCGACATCAAAATTTGCGGTGAACGGCTTTACGCTCTCGCTCGCAAGGGAACTCGGACCGTGCGGAATAAGGGTAAACGCAGTTGCTCCCGGCATCACCGAAACGGATATGATGAAATCCGTTCCGAAGTCGGTGATAGAGCCGCTCGTTGCGCAGATACCGCTCAGACGTCTCGGACAGCCCGAAGATATCGCAAATGCTTTTGTTTTCCTCGCTTCGGACGAGGCTTCATACATCACGGGCGTTGTTCTTCAGGTCGATGGACTTGCTCGGTCATAATAAAAAAAGGACGCTGTACAGTTTGCAGCGTCCTTTTTATTTTGTCACAGTGTTTCTATCAACTCACGGATAGCCTTTTCGGTGCGCTTTATCTCATCATAAAACTCCGAAGCGGATATGCGGTATGCTCCGTTGCCGAGGATTATCGTCTGTTCGAGGTTATCCGATGTCGCAACTCTCACACGATGCTCCTTGCTCAGATCGTGCGTTGCTTTTTCAATATAGGTATCGGCGGTCTCGGCTTCTTTCGTGTAAACGACCGTGATGTTGTTGACCTTTTCGACCTCACCGACCGAGCCTTTGACCTTATATGCGTCAAAAACGAGGATAAGGTTGCACCGGCGGAAGCCCTGATAGTTGCAGAGCGTGTTTATCAGCATATTTCGTGCGAGGTCGAGGTTGTCCTCGGCAGCTTTTTTCAGCTCGTCCCATGCGAAGATTATGTTGTAGCCGTCAACTAAGAGATATTCAGGGCCTTTCGGGATCGGTGAAGCCTTGAACTTTTTCGATGAAGCAGGCTCTTTTTCCGTGTACATTGCGGTGCGCTTGTCACGCTTTATCGGACCATATGTCCGTTCGAATATCTCCATAAGCTCCTTGTCCTCGACAAGTCGGTCACGGTATGAGCTTACCTGCTGTCTTGTTATCGGCTCGAAAAAGTCATCGTTACGCTCTTTGAGAGCGCTTTCGAGGTGCATATAATCGGCGACTTCGTTCCATTTAACATTGAAGCCTGCACCATGAGCGCAGAAAACAGAATCGGCTGAGTTATCAAGGTCGCTTTCGGGTTCATAGCCTGCGGCGGCGACAACTTCGTCTTGGTTATGGCACGGAAAATAGCCTTTTACCGTGCAGATAAGCCTGCCCCTGCCGTGGGTGTAGCTGATAACGTCCGAATGGTAGTCCTGCATTTCCGAAACGGGAGCGTTTCCGATTATCACTGTCGTTTCACCGTTGGAAACGGGCGGTTCGAATTCGCCGCACATCTGCTGAATGTCGGTCAATGCTCTGCCGACATTTTCGTTCGGAATTTCAAGCTTGAAATCATACCTCGGTTCAAGAAGAACGCTTTTCGATTTCATAAGACCGTTGCGGACGGCTCTCCACGAAGCCTGACGGAAATCTCCGCCCTCGGTATGTTTCAGATGCGCTCTGCCCGAGGCGAGAGTTATCTTCACATCGGTCAGCGGTGAACCCGTGAGAACACCAAGGTGAGTTTTTTCCTGCAAATTTGAGAGGATAAGCCTTTGCCAATTTTTGTCGAGGTCGTCCTCACGGCAGGAGGAACAAAACCTAACGCCGCTCCCCCGTTCCGCAGGTTCAAGGATAAGATGCACTTCCGCATAGTGACGGAGCGGCTCATAATGCCCAACGCCCTCGACCTTGTTTTCGATAGTTTCCTTATAGGTTATACCGCCGTTGCTGAAATCGACATTCATTCCAAAGCGTTCGGCGATGATGCTTTTCAGTATTTCAAGCTGTATCTTGCCCATTAAGGCAATGTGTATCTCCTGCAGCTGCTCGTTCCAGACGATATGGAGCTGGGGGTCTTCCTCTTCAAGTATGCGAAGCTTGCTCAAAGCGGTGTGAGCGTCAACATCGGACGGCAGGTCAATTCTGTACGAAAGCACTGGTTCTATCACGGGTGAGAACGAGTCACACTCTGCGCCAAGTCCCTGACCCGTTACGGTTTTCGTCAGACCCGTTACGGCGCAGACAGTTCCCGATTCCGCTTCGTCAATGGCTTGGAATTTTGCGCCCGAATAAATTCGTATCTGATTTACCTTTTCCGTCCATTTTTTATCATGGTCACTCACGGCAGTTCGGACTTTAAGGCTTCCGCCCGTAATTTTCATATAGGAAAGTCGGTTGCCCTGACCGTCGTCGGCGATCTTGAAAACCTTTGCGCCGAACTCATTTCCGAAAACGGGCTGAGCAGTATAGCCGCACAAGACTTCGATAAATTCGTCAACGCCGATATCTTTCAGCGCCGAACCGAAACAGCACGGGAAAATTCTTCGTCCTGCGATTGCCGAAACGATGTCCCCGTCATTTACACTGCCGTTTTCGAGAAACTGCTCCATAAGGATATTATCGCACATCGAAACGGCTTCGTAAAAGGCTTCAGAGCTTCTGTCAGCTGAAAAATCAACAAAACCTGCGCCGAAGCGCTTTGTCAGCTCACCGATGAGGTCGGAGTTCTGCATTTCGGCGATATCCATTTTGTTTATGAATACAAATGTCGGGATATTGTACCTGCTCAGAAGCCGCCAAAGCGTTTCGGTGTGGCTCTGAACGCCGTCCGAGCCGCTTATGACAAGCACCGCGTAGTCAAGCACCTGCAGAACACGCTCCGCTTCGACCGAAAAGTCGATATGCCCCGGCGTGTCGAGCAATGAGATGATGCAGTCACCGCGTTTAAGCACTGCCTGCTTTGAAAATATGGTTATTCCCCTGCTCCGTTCGAGGGAATTGTTATCGAGAAAGGTATCTCCGTGGTCAACCCTGCCGAGCCTGCGGATCTCGCCCGTTTTATAGAGCAGTATTTCGGAAAGGGTCGTTTTTCCTGCGTCAACATGCGCAAGTATTCCTATTGTAAGACGTTTCATCAAATCACCAATCAGCGTTTTTTTATATTTTAGCATATTAATTTGTTTTTTTCAACTGCTTAACCGATGAAAAACTAATTATAACAATTTATGGCTGCGAAGCTGTCCGAAAAAGAAAAAGCAACTCGGCAATACATTTTATACTAAACACCAATCAAAAACTATACAAAAAATCAAGCAAAAACTCTGATATATGGGTTTTGTGCCGATT
>UQKC01000004.1 GCA_900541495.1 uncultured Ruminococcus sp.
TACAATCTGACGAAAAATCTGACTGCGCATCTGAGGCACTATGGTTTTTAGAGGTTCCCATAAATGATTTTACACGATTTGTTTACAAAATGTGGGGAAATTCGTGCATTTTAAGGATATTTTGACATAAAATCGGCGTTTTGCAATAAGTTACTCGTCTTTTCGCGGCATAAAAGCGAGCGGAACTGCGATGAAATATCCTTGTAAATTATGAGCGGTTATGATATAATGAGGTAAATTGACCGAGAGGGGAGTGGAAAAGTATATGAACGGCACAGCGTATTATCATCTGCCCGGACTGTTTGAATTTTATGAGCTTTACAGCGCCTTTTTGCCGCTCTACCGCGAGCATAGGGAGTATTTTTACGACCGGTGCGAAATAGGCTCTGTCTACGGCGCTTCTGCGGATTGTATATGGGGCGGCGGACGCGTCGGCTTCGGCGAGCATGACCCGCGCGAGGTTTTGGCGCTGATGAAAGAATACGGCATTTCCGCTCGGCTGACGTTCAGCAATTCACTGCTGCGCGAAGAACATCTCTCCGACAGAAAATGCAATGCTCTGTGCAAAATGTTTGAGAACAGCGAACCCCAAAGCGGCGTGATAGTACATTCGGAACTGCTCCTTAACTACCTCAAAGCGAATTACCCGAAGCTGTACTTCGTTTCCTCCACCACAAAGGTGCTGACGGATTTTCAGAAGTTATTCGACGAAGTCAAGCGTGAGGATTTTCGGTATGTCGTCCCCGATTTTCGCCTGAATAAAGCATTTGATAAGCTCAATAAGCTGCCCGAAACGATGAAAAATAAGATAGAATTTCTCTGCAATGAGTGCTGCTGGGTCGGCTGTAAGGACAGAAAGCTCTGCTACGAAAATGTCAGCCGAAAAAACCTCGGCGAAAGCTGCCCCGAGCATATCTGCAAAGCGCCAGATTCCGCCAACGGCTATCTTTTCTCAAAGGCAATGGAAAATCCAAGCTTTATCGGCATAAACGATATCAGAAACACCTATCTCCCGAACGGCTTCTCCAATTTCAAAATTGAGGGCAGAGGATTGGGCAGTGCGCTGATACTGGAATTTTTGCTCTACTATATGACAAAGCCCGAATATCAGCTCCGCGTCAGGGAAAAGATATACCTCGACAGTATGCTCGACCTTTTTTGATGGTAATACTGGTCCTTTAATAAATGTATAGACAAAAAATCGGCGCAAATATAAGCCTGTTTTCAACACCAAGCTGTTTTCAACAGCTGCGAGCTTTTGCTTGATCTTTTGTATAGTTTTCAATTGGCTTTTGATATAAAATAACAGAACACCTCTGATTTTATCCGAAAAAGATAAAATCAGAGGTGTTCTGTTAAGTGTTTAAACCTAAAAAATATGCGCCGAAAATCGCTTGCGCGATTCGGGACGGGAAACCCGTCCCCTACAGAAAATTCACCTAAAATGTTGGGTTTGCAACGGGCGGATATTGAATCCGCCCCTACGGAATTTAGTATTTCGCGATAAATTTGCGGAGAAAAAATAATTACGCATTACGAATTATAAAAAAACTTGACTTTTCCTGCTCTATATGATATATTAATAGTATAAAACCCGTTCGGTTCGTTCGGGAGTGGATTTTTCGGAAGAGTTTTCTTTTCGCCTTTTCGCCACACGGTCACTTTTGACTGTGTGGCTTTTTTGTTGTCAAAAATTCGGGAGGAATTATATGGATCAGACGTTTATGAAAGAGAAAAAAATACTGCCGCTCGTGCTGTCAATGTCACTGCCAATGGTAATTTCCATGGCTGTGAACTCGCTTTACAACATCGTTGACAGCTACTTCGTGGCGAAGATAAGCGAGGACGCAATGACAGCGCTGTCGCTCGTTTATCCCGTGCAGAACCTTATCACGTCCGTTGCGGTAGGCTTCGGCATCGGCTTGAATGCAAGGATAGCTTTCTGCCTTGGAGCGAATGACAAAGAAAATGCGAACCGCGCCGCGGCGACGGGAATGTTTTTGAGCGTTATCCACGGCATCATACTTACAATAGTATGCATACTCGGAATGCCTTGGTTCTTGTCTTTGTATACGAATAAAGAAGCCGTAATCGCTATGGGAACAGCTTATGCAGTGAGGGCGTTCGCTTTTTCAATAATTATTATGCTCGGTATCTCAATGGAAAAGATATTTCAGTCGGTCGGACGAATGAAAGTTTCAATGCTGAGTATGATGTGCGGATTCATCGCGAATATAATTCTTGATCCTCTTATGATATTCGGCATCGGACCTTTTCCCGAAATGGGAATCGCAGGTGCGGCTTATGCAACGGGTATCGGTCAGACGATAACACTCATCGTTTATCTGCTCTTTGCAAAGTTCAGACCGCTGCCCGTTTCGTTCCGCCGAGAGTTTATTTCTTTCGACAAAGAGCTGATGAAGCGGCTCTACTCGGTGGGAATTCCTGCGGCGCTCAATATGGCTCTGCCGTCGCTTCTCATTTCGGCGCTCAACGGTATCCTTGCACCGTTTTCGGAGAAATACGTCCTCGTCCTCGGCGCATATTATAAACTCCAGACGTTCATCTACCTTACAGCAAACGGCATCATTCAGGGTATTCGTCCTATCGTAAGCTTTAACTACGGCGCAGGCGAAGAAAAGCGTGTCCGTCAGACAACAAGAACAACACTCGCGCTTTCGGCAGGTGTAATGGCTGTCGGCGTTATCCTTTGTTACCTTATCCCAAGCCAGATGATGAGCATCTTCACCAAGAGCGAAGATACCGTTGCTATCGGCGTGACGGCGCTTCACATTATCAGCATAGGCTTTGTGTTCTCTGCGGTTTCCGTCACCTACTGCGGAGTGCTTGAAGCATTGAGTAGGGGAATACCGTCACTGATAATTTCGGTGATGCGATATGTTGCCGTGATAATCCCTGCGGCAATGCTGTTTAGCAGTTTATACGGTGCGAACGGCGTGTTCATAGCTTTCCCGATAACCGAGATCATCACCGCCGCGGCTTCTTATATCATTTATAAGAAATGCTGCCCGAAAAAGGGGTAAATACATTTGTATAAATCAAAAGCTTCGTCTGTTTTTTGGCAGACGAAGCTTTTTTTTTTACTTTTTCACATACAAAACGCCGAAAGCGTCCGGTCCGCAGTTGCAGGTGACGGTCGCGGAGGCGTTTGTTATTTTCAGCTCATCAAATTTGCAGTATTTCTCCGCTTCCGCTGTTATTGTACGCAGCTTTTTGACCGAACAGCCTGCGTGAGTGATAAATCCGCACCGCTTGTCGATGTGCTTTTCGTCTTTGAGTTCCTGCCGAATATATGCTTTGCAGGCGTTGTCATAGTTTCCGAAGATGATGCTCTTCACCCAAAGCTTTCCGTTTTGCATCGCAAGGACGGGGTGTATGCCAAACGCTGTGCAGACATTTTTCACAAAGGCGGAAACGCGTCTGTTGCGGTAGAGGTAGTCTGCGTTTTTCGCAATAAAGCTTGTTGAAACGTGTTTTTTCATCTCGTCAAGCTCTGCGAGTATCTTTTCGCACTCGCAGCCCTCGTTCGCAAGTTCGGCGGCGCGCAGGACGAGAAAGCCAAGTCCCGTTGAAAGATGCTGCGAATCGAAGATATGCACACGCTTTCCCTCCGAGCCCATTATCGATACAGCCGCCTGCGCATTTTTGCAGGAATTGCTTATCCCCGAGCTTATAGCAACGAGTATAAGCTCGTCATAGCGTTTAAGGTTTTTTTCGAACGCTCTGTAATAAACATCGGACGGTGGAGGCGATGACCTTGTTTTTCCGCCGCTGTTTTCAAGGTAGTATATGACGTTTTCCGCCGTTATCTCGTCCGAATCGGTGAAAACGCCGCTCTCCGTTTCGACAAGGAAATAGAGCATATCAACGCCGCATTTGTTCAGAACGCTTTTTGGCAGGTCGCAGACACATTCGGCAAGAATTCCTACTTTTTTCTTTCCCATAAAATTTTACCCTTTCCCGAAAGATGCCGTCATTGATCTTTTGCATATATGCTTGTCGGAACAGTCATAAGCTCCTTCGGCAGCCACATTTTCAGCACTCGGTCAAGCGCCGAAAGCTCTATCGGTTTCGCAATAAAATCATCAAAGCCTGCTTCGATATACATATCCCTGACACCGTTCACGGCATTTGCCGTCAGCGCAATTATCGGGACGTTTTTATAGTATCTGTCGTCCATGCCGCGAATCTCTTTTGTGGCTTCAACGCCGTCCATTTCAGGCATCATGTGATCCATAAACACGATGTTGATATCCTTTGAGCGAAGCATCGAGATAGCCGCCCTGCCGCTGTCGGCGGTGAGCACCTGCATACCGTATGGACGCATAAGTCCGACAGCAACTTTAAGATTGATGATATTATCGTCAACAATGAGCACCCTTGCTTTCGGCGCAATAAAGCGTACTGATGAGGCTCTGCGCTCGCCTATGGCTGTCGGCGTTTTTTCGTGATTGAACACAGAAGCGGCTGTTATCGCATAGAAAGGCTTATAAACGCACTTTATTTTTGTCGGAACGTCAATAGCATCAAGTCTGTCCTGAACGATGATTATATCGGTGTTCTCGGACAAGGCATCAAAGAACTCGCGACCTTCGGTGTATTCCTCCCTGCCGATGAAAATATGGGTGTATTTTTTCGCCGAAGCCGCTCTTTGTATAGACGGAAGAGAATCGAAAAGCTCAAAATCCGCATCGAGCGAGGCTTTAAGCTCCGAAACGAGCGAATAATATTCCTCCGATATCCTCGGGGTGACGTGCTTCGCCATATCGATGAAGAACGCCGCGTGTATCTTTTCGGGATCTTTTATGGTGATGAAAGGCTTTCCGTTCGCAACTTCGAGAGGAATGACAAATCGGAACTCCGAGCCAACTCCGACTTCGCTCGAAACGTTGATGAAGCCGCCCATTGCATCGACAAGCCTGCGCGAAATGGCAAGTCCGAGTCCCGTTCCTTCAACGGAGCGGTTCTTCTTCGTGTCTATCTGTTGGAAACTGCTGAAAAGCTTCTCCAATCCCTCGGGCGAAATGCCTATGCCCGTATCGGTGACGGAAACCGAGAGGTTTATTCCGTATTCGTGCCTTGTCTGCGAAACGCGAATGATGACGCAGCCTTTTTCCGTGAATTTTATCGCATTCGTGACGAGGTTTATCATCACCTGACGAATACGGAGCTCATCTCCGACAAGTCCCGTCGGGAGGTCGGGGTCACACTTGACGATAAGCTCTATCGGCTTATCACCCTTTCGCGTGAGTGCGAGATTTATAACGTCATTGAGCGTTGAAGCAATGTTGAATTCTTCGGAGATGAATTCCATCTTGCCCGATTCTATCTTGGAAAAATCGAGGATATCGTTTATTATCGCAAGCAGGCTCCGTCCCGAATCCTGAATGTTGAAGCAGTAGTCCCTGACGGTATCGCTGATGTTGTTTTCGCGTAGGATAAGCTCGCACATTCCGACGATAGCGTTCATAGGAGTGCGTATCTCGTGGCTCATATTTGCGAGGAAGTCGCCCTTGGCACTGTTCGCCTGCTGAGCGATCTCAAGCAGTGCCGTCTGCTTTTTTCTCGATTCAAAAAGCGTATAATTGATGTATATGCAGATCACCGTATCAAAAAAATACACTATCGTGAAGCGCACAAGATAGGTTTCGGAATAAGCATAGCCAAGCTCGTGAAGCGGCGACCACATATACACCGCCATAAAAATACCGAGCAGTATGCAGAATGCTCCGCCGTAAAAAAGCTTATAGAACACAATGCCTATCGGCGGAACGAGCAGCAGCCATACGATGCTGAAGCCGTCCTTTCCGCCCGTTACGATAAAAAATACCATCATTGCACCGATCGCGGCGAGCGTATTCACGCTTAAAATAAGGAAGTTGTTCGTTTTTCTGTACAGAAAATAATTCAATATATACCATACGCCTACAGCGCCCGTTATATATGCCATAAGCGTTGAGTGCGTGATAATATTAATAGTACACATCAAAAGGCTGATGCTACCGACCGTGACCGAAATAAGTCCTATCGAGTGTTTGTCGGTGTTTTCAGCGTCCCTTTTCAGTTCTTTTAAAAGTTCAAACATCGGTTGACCCTCTATCTATAGTAATACTGAAAAACTGTTGGATATGTTCTGCAAAACAGCATAATTCCAATGGCTTTTGTATAAATACGGCTTATTTGCCGCCGAAAATCTGAGAACATTATATCTCATAATAAATTATAGTATTTTTTTGCGAAAGTGTCAATAATAATATAGCTATCGGATATTTTTCTTTCTTGTTTAATGCATAAATATCTTTGACTGAAACTTATAGAGCTTCTTTTATTATAGTATAAAAAATCACCGCACAAAGTTCGCTCTGTGCGGTGATAAGCTTTGCATAATGATTAGTAAGAAACGATGAGCTGCATCTTGAAGCATTCTTCGCCGTAAACAGCGTGAGGGATATCCTTTGGCATAATGAGCGTTTCGCCCGCTTCGAGGTAGAAAACTTCGCCGCCGACGGTAAATCTGCCCTTGCCCTCGAGGACTGTTACCATAGCATCGCCCGATGCAGCGTGAGTGGAGATCTCCTCGCCCTTGTCGAATGAGAAGACAGTCATGCTTACAAGATCGTTCTGAACGAGGGTCTTGCTTACGACCTGACCGCTCTGGTATTCGACCTGATCTTTAAGATTGATTTTTTCCTGCTTTGCAATATTTTTATACATTTTATTTCCTCCTGAAAAAAGCTATATAATAGCTATATAATATAGTATACTTTTATCGATGATTTATACTATCATCGGTTGTTTTTATACAACGATACTATTATACTTTTTTTGTAGTGTTTTGTCAGGTTCGTGCAGGAAAACAATTGTGAACAGTCTGAAAAGAGCCTTCTTGACCCCTTTTTTGAACAAAAATAGGGCAAAAACTTAATTTTACCTTTTGACCAATAATCGGACGGAAAGTTAGACTGAATTTGTAGTTTGTTACAAATCAAACTCCAAATTTATAAATTTTTGAGCCAAATTTGTCAACTTTAGTAACAGTTAATGGAATGTAAACCATAATTTGGCGTTACATTGATTTTAAATAAGTCAGGTTTAGAGAGTTTGCATAAAGCTTTTTGGAACTTAATTCCATAATTCTCCCTATTTCAGCTTTTATCAGGGTCGTTTGAGGGGGTGAAAATTGCCTGTTTTGTGCATATTCAACAAAAAAGAGGTTCAAATAAATTTGACAAACAGCTATTTTGATTTTATAATAGCTAAAGTCGCTTAAAGATTACAAATGGGTTACAAATAATTAATACTCAGTGCAGACATAATGTGACCCAACAGATCAAAGCAATCAAAAAGGAGATTTTATGAGCAGACCTATTAAACTACCGTTAAAAAGCTTGCAGGATGTAAAAAAACAGAAAGTTGTTTCAATTGCTACTGCTGCTGCAGCCGGAATCGTAATTCTTCTGCTGGTTATTTTCGGGGCTGTAAAGGCTTCTTCCGCCAAGCCTGTTTTTGAAGCAGACATCGTCAATGCTTCGCGCATCGGTGAAGAAACCGTCACAGTGAACCCCAATCCGTACCGCAAGGTCAAAATTTTTGCCGACGGAAACAATTACGTTGTAAGAGCAAAGGGAAGCGTTGCCGATGCTATCGACGCAGCAGGCATCGAGGTCGATGATGATGACCTTATCAATGTCGGACTTTCCGAACCGCTCAATACAAACACAAACATCGTTATCAACCGTGTTGAATATGTCACCGAAGTAAAGCTCGAAGCTATCGAGTATGCGACCGAATACAAGGAAGATGACAGCTACGTTGTCGGCTTCTCCAAGGTCCTCGTTGACGGCGAAGAGGGCGAACTCGCAAAGACTATCTGCCACACTTACGTTGACGGAAAGCTTGCAAGCTCGGACGTTGTAAGCACGGAAGTCACCGAAGAGCCCGTTGACGAAGTTATCGTTCAGGGCACAGCCGATGTCAATCCGATAGCCGCAATGAGCATCTCACAGCTCGATGTTCCCGATTATCTTGCCCTCGATGAAAACGGCGTTCCCACATCATATTCAAACGTCCTCACGGGCAAATCCTGCGCATACAGCGCAAACCCCTCCGCAAAAACTGCCTCGGGCAGACAGGTCAAGGTTGGCTATGTTGCCGTTGACCCCGCGATAATCCCTTACGGAACGGAGCTTTACATCGTTTCGACCGACGGAAAATACGTCTACGGCTACGCAGTTGCAGCCGATACGGGAACAGCGCTCCTCGACGGACGTATCCTCGTTGACCTCTTTATGGAAAGCTACGACGCAAGCTGCGACTGGGGCGCAAAGCAGGTCAATATTTACATTTTGTAAAAAAATATAAAGATATACAAAACGGAAAAAGCGTTCCCTCTGCTCTCGGGCAGGGGGAACTTCGTTTTATGAGGTTCTTTGATATACAATTTGTAATATTGGATAATTTAATACTATTTGTATCAAATATTGGCGGCAGTGTTTCGGCAAGAATAATGTAGGGGACGGGGCGCACGTTCCGTTTTCGAATGATATTGGTGACTGCGGAACGGGAAAACCGTTTCCCTATTGATAATTTGATAAAAATTATTTACCCGTTGAAATACAGTTTTGCTTTCCGCAGTCAAACTTGACAAAAAGCGGCTTGTGTGGTATATTTATGGCATACAGTTTTCTTGAAAAGGAGCGTACTATTATGGAATTCAAAGAACTTATAGAAGCGAGAAGAAGCGTCAGAGCTTACGCCGAGAACGTGACCGTTACCGCGGACGATATAAAGTCGATGATAAGCGCCGCACAGCAGGCTCCGTCGTGGAAAAATTCACAGACGGGAAGATATTACGCTGTTATCTCGCCCGAAATGATCGCAAAGGTGCAGAACGAATGTCTGCCAGAGTTCAACCGTAACAATTCCAGAAACGCAGGTGCGCTCATTATTACGGCTTATGTTGCCAACCGTTCGGGCTTTGAGCGTGACGGCAATCCCGTGAACGAGTGCGGAAACGAATGGGGCGCTTATGACCTCGGACTTCAGAATCAGAACTTGATCCTTGCCGCAAGGGACAGCGGCTTTGACACGCTCATTATGGGTATCCGCGATGCGGAAAAGCTTCACGAAATGCTCGGTATCCCCGAAGATCAGCACGTTATGTCGGTAATTGCAGTCGGCAAAAGAGCTGCAGAACCTCAGAAGCCTGAAAGAAAGAATACCGAAGATATAGTGAAAATGTTTTGACCTTAACACTATATATAGTATTGATGCATAAAATGAGCCGTTCCGTCAAGCCTTTCGGAACGGCTCTTTTTGTCAATCCGCAATATTGCCAAAAAAGAAATGGAAAATTCATAAAAAACGCCGACCATGAAAATATGTAACTCCCTTGTTTTTAATTATGAACTGTGATATAATTCAATATATGGTGCTTAAAAATAAAACATTTTACAATATATAGTGTACATGTAGGCGTTAAACGTTTGATATTTACTATAAGTTTAATTATTTTGATAAGTTTGATAGAAAGCCGATAATACTAATTTTTAATCAAAGTATAGACAAAAAATCGGCGCAAAAGCCATATCAACCTGTTTTCAACAGCTGCAAGCTTTTGCTTGATTTTTTGTACACTTTCAGTTTAAAAATTAGTATAAACAGCTCGGCAAAAAAGAATGAAAAGGCAAGGGACAGGAGGACCAAAAATGAAGATCATCAAAAGAAATGGAGCGGAAGAGGTTTTTGACATCAACAAGGTCGTGAACGCTATTGCAAAGGCTAACAACGCAGGCGATAAGAACGAGCTTACCGAGGGTCAGATCTACGACATCGCCGACTATATCGAATATAAGTGCGGCAAGGTAGGAAGAGCCGTTTCTGTCGAAGAAATTCAGGATATGGTCGAGGGTCAGATCATGGCAAAGGGCGCATTCGATGTTGCCCGCCGTTATGTAAGATACCGTTACACCCGTTCGCTCGTCCGTAAGGCAAACACCACGGACGACCGCATACTTACCCTCCTCGAATGTAATAACGAGGAAGTTATGCAGGAAAATTCCAACAAGAACCCTGTTGTAAACAGCGTTCAGCGTGACTATATGGCAGGCGAGGTAAGCCGTGATATCACGAACCGTCTGCTCCTGCCGCCCGATATCGTCGAAGCCGACAAGCAGGGCATTATCCACTTCCACGATTCCGATTATTTTGCACAGCATATGCATAACTGCGACCTCGTGAACCTTGAAGATATGCTCCAGAACGGCACGGTCATCAGCGAAACGCTCATCGAAAAGCCGCACAGCTTCTCAACTGCCTGCAATATCGCAACGCAGATCATTGCACAGGTCGCTTCAAATCAGTACGGCGGTCAGAGCATAAGCCTTGCGCACCTTGCTCCGTTCGTTCAGATATCCCGTGAAAAAATTCACCGCGATGTCCTTGAAGAAGTAAAGGCTCTCGGCGCAACTCCGAGCGAAACCAAGGTCGCTGAAATAGTTGAAAAGCGTCTTCACAAGGAGATCGAAAAGGGCGTTCAGACTATCCAGTATCAGGTCGTAACTCTGATGACAACAAACGGTCAGGCTCCGTTCCTCACCGTGTTTATGTATCTTAACGAAGCCAAGAACGAAAACGAGAAGCAGGATCTTGCGCTCATCATTGAAGAAATGCTCCGTCAGCGCTATCAGGGCGTAAAGAACGAAGCGGGCGTGTGGATAACCCCTGCTTTCCCGAAGCTTATATATGTTCTCGAAAATGACAATGTTGACGAGGACAGCCCATATTTCTACCTTACCGAGCTTGCCGCAAAATGTACGGCGAAGCGCCTTGTCCCCGATTATATCAGCGAAAAGGTAATGCTTCAGCTCAAGGTGGACAAGAACGGCGAGGGGCATTGCTATACCTGCATGGGCTGCCGCAGCTTCCTCACACCTTATGTTGACGAAAACGGCAAACCGAAGTATTACGGCAGATTCAATCAGGGCGTTGTAACTATCAACCTTGTTGACGTTGCGCTCTCCTCGGGCGGCGATATGGATAAATTCTGGAAGATATTCGATGACCGCCTTGACCTTTGCTACCGTGCGCTGATGTGCCGTCACGAAAGACTCAAAGGCACATTGTCCGATGCCGCACCTATCCTTTGGCAGTACGGCGCTCTCGCAAGACTTAAAAAGGGCGAGCCTATCGACAAGCTCCTCTACGGCGGATATTCCACCATTTCGCTCGGCTATGCAGGTCTTTGCGAATGTACAAGATATATGACAGGCAAGTCCCACACCGACCCCGAGGCTACACCGTTCGCACTTGAAGTTATGCAGCACATGAACGATGTCTGCGCCGAGTGGAAAAAGAAAGAGAATATCGACTTCTCTATCTACGGTACTCCGCTCGAAAGCACGACTTATAAGTTCTCCAAGTGCCTGCAGAAGCGCTTCGGTATAATCAAGGGCGTAACGGACAAGAATTATATCACGAACAGCTATCACGTTCACGTTACCGAGCAGATAGACGCTTTCACAAAGCTCAAATTTGAATCGCAGTTCCAGGCTCTCTCCCCCGGAGGAGCAATCAGCTATGTTGAAGTTCCGAATATGCAGAACAATATCCCTGCCGTTATAAAGATAATGAAATTCATCTATGAAAACATTATGTATGCGGAACTCAACACCAAGAGCGACTACTGTCAGGTATGCGGATATGACGGCGAGATAAAGATCGTCGAGGACGATGACGGCAAGCTCGTATGGGAATGTCCGAACTGCAGGAACCGTGACCAGAACAAGCTCAACGTTGCCCGCCGCACCTGCGGTTATATCGGCACTCAGTTCTGGAATCAGGGCAGAACGCAGGAGATAAAAGAAAGGGTACTCCATCTGTAATGAATTACGGTGAAATAAAGAATTTTGATATTGCAAACGGCGAGGGCGTCCGGGTTTCGCTATTCGTTTCGGGCTGCACTCACCACTGCAAAGGCTGCTTTAACCCCGAAACGTGGAATTTCGGATTCGGCAGCGTCTACACAAAGGAAACAGAGGACAGCATAATGAAAATGCTGTCTTTTCCTTACATTGACGGACTTTCGCTGCTCGGCGGCGAGCCGTTTGAACCCGATAATCAGCGCGAGCTTGTAAAGCTGCTGAAAAGAGTGCGTGCCGAGCTTCCCGACAAGGACGTATGGTGCTATTCGGGATATATTTTCGATAAAGAACTGCTCTCCGAAAGCCGCGCTCGGTGCGAGGTTACGGACGAGATGCTCTCGCTCATAGACGTTCTCGTTGACGGCGAGTTCAAGGAAGAATTAAAGGACGTTTCACTCGTTTTCAGAGGTTCTTCCAACCAGCGCATAATCGATGTGAAAAAGTCTCTCGAAAGCGGCGAAGTTATCCCCTATAAACTGAAAATGAGTGATATATAACTATGAAAATACTGATTATCCGTCACGGCGACCCCAATTATGAGATCGATAACCTTACCGAAAAGGGCAAGCGTGAAGCCGAGCTTCTCTCTGAGCGCATTTCAAAGCTTGACGTGAAAAAATTCTACGTTTCGCCTCTCGGCAGAGCAAAGGCGACAGCTGCTTATACCCTCGAAAAGATGAACCGTACAGCCGAAGAATGTCCGTGGCTGCGTGAGTTTGATGCTCATATTACCGATGAACACAGCGGCGGGCAGCGTATCCCGTGGGACTTGCTCCCCGAGGACTGGACAAAGGTCGGCGAATATTACAGCAAGGACGAATGGTACAAAGCTCCGCTTATGGCGAACGGCAATGTCATTGACGAAGCGAAAAAGGTCTATGACGGACTGGACAAGATTCTCGCCGAGAATGGCTATGTCCGTGAGGGAAACTTTTACCGTGCCGAAAAGCCTAACAATGATACGATAGTGCTTTTCTGTCACTTCGGCGTTGAGTGCGTGATGCTCGGCTATCTGCTCGGCATTTCGCCCGTTCTGCTCTGGCACGGCTTCTGCGCCGCTCCGACCTCGGTCACAACGCTCGTCACCGAGGAACGCCGCAAGGGCATCGCCTACTTCCGCACTGGCTCGTTCG
This sequence comes from uncultured Ruminococcus sp., assembly GCA_900541495.1. Classification (GTDB taxonomy): domain Bacteria; phylum Bacillota; class Clostridia; order Oscillospirales; family Ruminococcaceae; genus UMGS363. Next base: position 13,076 of record UQKC01000004.1, read on the forward strand.
GCGACACTTCGCACCTTTATGTGAAAGGTGAGCCGCCTGCATTTGCGGCAAGATTCTGCGAATGTTTCGATAACGAAGATGAAAGACACGATTAAAGGATATTTAAAATATGAAAAGTGAACGAATTTACCCGAAAGCAGTTGTCACAAAAAAAGCCGAAGCTTCTCTGAAAAAAGGTCACCCCTGGATATATGATACCGAGATAGAAAGCCTTTCCGACGGCGCACCGAACGGCGGCATCGTCGATGTTTTTTCCGAGAAAGGCTCATACCTCGGCAGCGGATTTCTTAGCGAAAAGAGCAAGATAAGAATTCGCATCATCTCCAAAAATGCGAACGATAAATTCGACTATAACTTCTGGAAACGCCGCGTGAAGTATGCCTACGACTACCGCAAGACCGTTATGGGCGAAGATATTTCCTGCTGTCGTATCATTTTCGGCGAAGCTGACGAGCTTCCCGGACTTACCGTTGACCGCTACAACGATCTGCTCGTAACGCAGGTACTTTCCTACGGTATGGAGCTTGTAAAGGACGATGTTTTCCGTGCGCTCGTTGAGGTTTTCGCCGAGGATAACGAGAAGATAAGCGGAATTTTCGAGAGAAACGACGTTGCAATTCGCGAACTCGAGGGAATGGAGTGCGGAAAAGGCTGGTATAAGGCTGATTTCGTGGGAGTCCCCGATTCGGTCGAAACCGTTATTTGTGAAAACGGCGTAAAATACCACGTTGACGTTGAAAACGGACAGAAAACGGGCTTCTTCCTCGATCAGAAATATAACCGCCTTGCCGCCGCAAAAATTGCCAAGGGCAAGATCGTTCTCGACTGCTTTACGCACACGGGTTCGTTCGCCCTCAACGCCGCAATGGGCGGTGCAAAGCACGTTACAGCCGTTGACGTTTCGCAGACTGCAGTTGATATGGCGAAGCGCAACGCACAGGAAAACGGACTTGACGACCGAATGGATTTCCTCTGTACGAATGTCTTTGACCTCCTCCCGAAGCTTGCCGAGGAGAAGAAAAAGCCTTATGATATGATAATCCTCGATCCGCCTGCATTCACCAAGAGCAGGGGAACTATCGGCAGTGCGGAGCGCGGCTACAAGGAGATAAACTACCGTGCGATGAAGCTCCTGCCGAGGGGCGGCTACCTCGCAACGTGCAGCTGTTCGCATTTTATGAACAACGAACTTTTCGTGAAGATGCTTATGTCGGCGGCAAAGGACGCAGACGTTCAGCTAAAGCTGATAGAAGTCCGCCGTCAGTCCCCCGATCACCCGACTTTGATGAACGTCCCCGAAACGGACTATCTGAAATTTTATTTGTTCCAGGTGGTGTGAGTTAAATTAGGAATTCGGAATGCGGAATTCGGAATTATTTTTGCTCCGTAAATTTATCGCGAAATACTAAAGGAAACCTCTAAATTCCGTAGGGGCGGATTCAATATCCGCCCGTTATAATTAAAAAACTGCAACGATTTTTCGACGTGCAAAATACCGTGAATAAAAACAAAAAGCAGACCTGTTTTCAAAGTTTTTCCTTGAAAACAGGTCTGCTCGTTTATTTCAAAACGCCTTGCGGCGCGGGACGGGCGACCCGTCCCCTACAGAGAATTTATCTAAAATGCAGATATTGAAACGGACGGATATTGAATCCGCCCCTACGAAATACGGGTTTCGTGACAAATATACGAAATATAAATAATTCCGAATTCCGAATTCATAATTCCGAATTCTTCACTCTGATGTGGCTTTCCCCCGAACGCACATCTTTCGTAACGATTATCTTGCTGTCAATGCGCTCTTTAAGTTCGGCAACGTGGGAGATTATGCCGACCGTCCGTCCGCTCTGCGAAAGCTTGCAGAGCGTGTCAACTGCCTGCGTCAGCGCGGCTTCGTCAAGCGTTCCGAAACCCTCGTCAACGAACATCGACTGGAGCTGTATGCCGCCCGAGTTTGAACATATCTCGTCCGAAAGTCCGAGCGCAAGCGAAAGCGCCGCTTCAAACGATTCGCCGCCCGAAAGCGACTTTACGCTTCGTACAGAGCCGTTGTAATGGTCGATAACATCAAGCTCCAAGCCGCTTTTGCCGCTCAAAGACTCCGCATTCGTGCTTCGTACAAGCTCGTACCGCCCGTCCGTCATCTCCATAAAACGCACATTTGCGCGGTCGGTGATGCGCTTCAGATACGCCGTCTGAATGTAGGTTTCAAGCGTTATTTTCTCTTTTCCGTTGAGCGTTCCGCCTGCCGTGTCGCAGAGTGAGCGAAGCATCTGATAACGCTTTTCTGCCTTTTCCTGCTCGCCAAAGCCGTCCGAAAGATTTTTTAGCGCAGTCGTGTTCGATTCTATCCTCGATGAAATTTTCAATCTCTGAGAATCAAGCTCACGCCGTTTGCTTTCGAGCGAAGTTTTTTCCTCCGCAAGTTTTTCAGCGTCCTCAAAAGGCAGTTCTTTAAGCTGTGAAGCATAAGCCGAAGCCGCCGACTTCAGCGAAGCGATATCAGCCGAGGTCTTTTCCAACTCGGATTTTGCCGATTCATATTCGGAGCAAATTCCGCTTCTCGTTTTCTCCAATCCAGCAAGGTGCTTCTTAGCTTCATCTTCACCCGAAAATTCAAGCGCTGAAGCAAGTTTTTCTGCCGCCGCTTCTGCCGCCTGAGCCTGTGCCGAAAGCGAAGCCGCCTGCGCCGAAAGCTCCGATGCAAGCTGGGTGAAGCTTTTCTGTTCCGCCTGCGCCTTTTCCGTAAGCTTTGCAAGCTCCGCACAGCGCTTTTTCTTCTCCTCGGTGAGAGCGATATCCTGCGTTATCTTGGCGAGTTCGGCTTTTTCACGCTCAAAGTCCTGCTTGATGCGGTCTTTTATGCCGTCAAGAGGAATTTCGCCGAAATAGCTCTCCGCCTTTGCCGAAACCGCCTTGCGCAGAGCGTTTTCCCTGCCCGTAAGTTCTCCTGCGGCGCGGCTTTTCTGTGAAGCATTTTCACGGGAGTTCTCCGCACGGAGCCGAGCCGCTTTAAGCTTGTCTTCGCTGACATTTGCGGCGTGAATTTTCGCAGGGTGTGGGTGTTCAACGCTTCCGCAGACTGGACAAGGCTCGCCGACCGCAAGCTTTTGCGCCAGAACGCCAGCCTGACTGTCGAGAAACGCCCTTTCGAGCGTGTTGTAAGCCAAAATATCATCGTTAGCCGCCTTTGACGCAGTGAGATATTCAGCCTGCGCATTTTTTAGCTCCGCACAAACGTCCATATAGTCTTTGACCTCAAAAGCGAACGCTTTCAGTTCGGACATTATGCGGTTTTTATCCGAAGCGGCGGCTTCAAGGCGAGCCTGATCCTCGGCGGCTGTTTTTATCGTTTCGAGTTCGGCGGCGTATCCATTTATATTGTTTTCGGCGGTGAAAGCCGATTTTTTCGCATTTTCACATTTTGTCGAGGTCTGCTCCGCAAGCTTGTTTTTTTCCTTTGCGGCGTTTCGTTCAAGGCTCAGCTGCGCGTAATCGGAGAGCCGTTCACGCTCACGGGTGATCTGCTCCGCAAGCCCGTCAGCCTTTCCGTATTCGGTTTCAGCTGCGGAAAAACGCTCTTTCAGCTTCGGCATCAGCACTTCCGAAGCTCCTATCCTTGTGTTCACTTCGTTAAGCTTTTTCTCGGCATCAAGCCGTATATTCGAGCGTTCTATCTTCGCCGCAAGCTTTTCCGAAGCGGTCAGAAGCTCCGCCGAAAGCTTTTCGGTCTCGGAAAGGGCAGACCTGTCCTCATCGATAATTTTATCCGCAAGCGAATTTATCTCGTCCGAACCGAACAGAAGCGGCTCGGCTTTTATCCTGCCGAGCTCCTCGGAAAAAACGCTGTCCTCGGCGCAGGAAAGAGCGGCGATGTACTGCTCGTTTTTCACGCCGATAAGCTTTAAACCGTTCGCCGCCGCAGACATATCCTCGGAGATCCGCTTTTGCAAACGCTGATATTTTTCCGTGCCGAAAAGCGAGCGGAAAATGTCTATCTTGTCCTTTGTCGGCGCAAAAAGAAGCCGCAGAAAATCCCCCTGCGAAAGCATTGCGACCTGCGCAAAGTGGTCACGGTCAAGCCCGATTATCGAGTTTATTGTCTTGTTCACGCCCGAAACGCCGTTGACAGTTTTCCCGTCGGGCATGGTAAGCTCCGCACCTGCGGATTCCTCAATGAGAGCGTTCTCCGTCTTCGTTTTGCGCAAAGCCTTGCGCGCGTAGGGAGGATTTCGCTTTATCGTGTAGACCTTGCCGCCGTATTCAAATTTAAGTTCGACAAAGGTCTTACTTTCGGGTGAAGCGTACTTGCTTCGGAACATCGACGAAACGCGCACGTTGCCGCTCGCCGTGCCGTACAAAGCGAAGATGAGCGCATCGAAAACGGTCGTCTTGCCCGCGCCCGTGTCGCCCGTGATAAGGTAAAGTCCGTCCCTGCCGACCTTGGAAAAGTCGATGTGTTCCTCACCTGCGTAAGGACCGAATGCGGATATCGTAAGTTCAAGCGGTTTCATAGTTTTGTCCTCGTTTTATCTCTTATAAGGCGGTTTGTATTTTTCCGAAATGCCGCGCTTGTGTTTAGTGTTCTTGGCAATTTCAAGCATACGTCTGCGGTATTCTTCGCGGCGGCGTGTGCGCTCAGCTATCTTGTCGCGGCAGAAAAGAATTCGCTGGGCAATGCGTTCGCCGTCCGTGTAAAAATCGTGTATCTCAATGGTGTCAACGGTCTTTCCGCCGTTGCAATCGTACCACCAGTTGTCAAAATCGACTCCGTTTTCCGTACGCTCGAAGCCGAGCCACTCCGCGTCCTGACAAAAATACCGCGCTTTGCCGTGAATGATTATGTAGTTCTTCACATACTCAACGTTCTCAACATCGTTAAGGTCGATTATCCACAGCTTTTTGTAGTGGCGGAGCTTTCCCTCGCACCGAACGGTCTGATAAAGCTCGGAGATGATAAGAAGCGAGTCGGAAATTTCTATCGAAGTGTGTTCCTTGTGTGCTTTTATCGAGATATCGGCAAAAATCCCCGTGATGATGCATACAGTAAGGCTGTAGGCTATGCAAAAATATGTTCCGTAAAAAATCGACTTGTATATTACGCTCGGTATATTCATATCCGCCGTCACGGAGATGATAACGATAACGAGCAGAGCTATCATAAGGCTCATCGGGGGTATGTTCGCAAGAAAAAGCCTGCGGTCAAACACGGAGGCAAGCCGCTTTTCGTTTATATGAAATGTTTTTTTCAAGCTTTCGCCCCCCTTTTTTTAATGCGTAATGCTTAATGCGTGATTCGTAATTATTGGATTTGGGTACTTCGTTTTATATGGACGATAAATTGGGATTTTTGTGTATTTATATATAGAACTTATGCATCAACAAACAAACACTATTTGTACCAGTAAAACCCATTATTTTGAGTATGAACTAAAGCACCTTTAGGTACTTGTTTGCAAATAATGTGTACATCCATATAATCCGGCATCGGAGAAAGCATACCAATTATCCCCATTGGAATACATATTCCCGAAAGAACTGCATTGGGTGGAGATAAAAGAAATATAGCCAAAGGTATTATACCTAAAAGCATAGGCATTAAACTCATTATTATAAAACGACGTTTGCTGATTGATTCGTGACATACTGCAAAAGCAGCAAACTTTTTTAAACATATTCCTATGTAAACTTTTTGACCTTTTTTGTAACAAACTCCATGTAAAACTTCGTGAACAGGCATCAACAGCAACCCCAATATTATTCCTAATGGAACATATATCGTATTCATTGCTCTTTCGCCGATAATAAACCATTTAATACATATTATCGCATAACTAAAAATTAATGGTAAAATACCATATAGCATACTGCTTTTAAAAATATTATCCGGTCTTTCTATTAGTTTTGCATTGTTTGGCAACGTATTTTCCGGGAAATCCGTATCCCAGGATTTGTTACCGCACCAAATTATTTTAGGCATAAATGCATTACCTCCAAATCTCGATTTGTCATGCAGTCATATTTTCTTATTTTACAATTATGGGATTCTCTGAAAACCGAAACAAAATAATACTTTGCGGTGAGGAAGATTTTCGGAGTTTCCGATAGTATATGTCAGTGATTTTATCCGGCTTTGTTGATGTGTAATTATTGAATTGGGTACTTCGTTTTAGAACCTGTCTTCATAAGCAATGTGTGCGGATTTTCGTGCATAATTTTGTTGCAGACAAGGCAAAAATCCGCAGGCGTGCTGCCGCACGGCAAGGACTTTTAACGCAGTATGCAGCAAAATTTGCCGAAAAGACGTGCGCATATGCTTATGAAGACAGGTTCTTATATGGACGATAAAGCCGGGGCCGTGGTTCTGCTTATTCAGAAGCCGCCATAATGCTTTAAGGTTTCCGCTGCAATTTCCGAGCCGACATTCATTGCCTTTTCAATATCATTTCCGAGCATATATGAGCAGACAAATCCGGCATGATAGCTGTCGCCGCACCCTGTCGTGTCAATTATGTTTTCAACTTTTACAGCCTGCACTCTGAATTCCTGTCCGTTAAGGTATGTAACGCTTCCATGTTCTGCAAGTGACATATTGAACAGACAGGGGTATTTATCCGAAAATTCTCTGAACCTCGGCAGGAGTTCTTCCGAGCCGCTTATCATAAAGAAATCAACGTAAGGAGCATATCGTTCCATATCCGAAAAATCTCTGTATACATCAAAATCCACCGCAAGCTTAAAGCCGAGTGTTTTTTTCAGGTTGATCACCTGCGAAAAACACGAAGCCCAGAAATGAACAAAAACTGCATCGGATCCCGACAGAATTTTGATTTCTTCATCATTCAGCAAGAGGTTATCGAGAATTTTCCCGTTCCACGAATCATCTTTGTAATATCTGTCGCCCGATTCTGTAAGATATGTTATATTATTTGCAGTCGGGTACCTTTCATCGATGCGAATATGATTTTTATCGATATCGAGCTTTGATATTGATCCCATTATCACTTCTGCATATTTATCTTTTCCGACAACACCGAGAAGTGTAACATCTATATCCCTGAACCGTGAGGCATGAGCGGCAAAATTCAATGCTTCACCTCCGGGTCTGATCGTGTCGGTACCGTAAAAAACATCTGCACATATACAAGGAAGTGCAGTCAGCCTGATCCTTTTCATTTAAAAACCTCATAAAATTCAATCTGTCGATAGGCAGTAATTCCTTTTATTCAATTATACACAAAAGCCACGGGTCAGTCAAGAATTATCGGGCAGGTTTTCACGGTATATCAACGCAATATCTGCGGAGCAAAATAATTCCGTTTATTTATGCTTTGTTGCAAATAAACAAAAAGATATGTCGAAATGTGTTGATTTCTACAACGTTCAAAAAAACTGTTGCAAAACCGAGCGTTTTTTGATAAAATAAGAATGTATCTTTATGCGCTCTTTTAAACGTTTACGGATATACATTCAGTCAAATTGAGGGTCAATGGGGGAAGAATTATGATAAAAAAGGATAAGATCGGCAGAGTTGTTATCTATGACAGTCAGGATAGAATGCTGCTGGCAACCAAGTCGGTATTTTTCCCGAAGGACTTCTTCCGCATCAAGGACCGTGACCTTGTTATGATAAAGGGCAAGGGTCTTCCTCTTATCCCAAAAGATGAATACATAACCGCTGTTTTTGAATATATAAACGGTCTGCGAATGAAATACAAGACCTCGGTAGACCTTTCCACCGAGTATCAGATGAATTTTCACGTCGGTGACGGCATTGCGCTCGAGGAAAGACGCGCTTCGTTCAAGATAAACACTGAATTTGAAACGACCTCGCCTTTCTATATCCACAATGAGGAGATCATAAACTTCGACAAGCCGCTGAATATTCACGTCTGCAACATCAACCTCGGCGGCGTTTATATGAAAACGAACTTCGACTTCGATCTGGGAGATCAGCTTATGCTTGAACTTTTCGGCGGAGATATGGAGCTTCTGACAGAGGTGCTCCGTATTCAGAATGTTATGGGAACGGACGTTGTTGACGGTTACGGCTGTCACTTCCTCAACATCACCCAGTCGCAGGAAGAACGCCTTGCGCGCTTCATTTTTGAATGTCAGATAGCGGAAAGAGAAAAGCTTAAACAGCGTCAGAATAAGGATTTTTGATCTATGGCAAAAATTATTGTTGTAACAAATCAGAAGGGCGGAGTCGGCAAGACCACGACCTGCGCCGCTTTTGCGGGCATCTTCCGAAGCAGGGGAAAAACTGTCCTCGCGATAGATATGGATCCGCAGGGCAATCTTTCGTTCTCGCTCGGAACGGAGGACAGGGGATACACTATCCATGATGTGATGACGGGCGCGTGCAATATCCGCGATGCGATAAAAACTACGCACATCTGCGATGTTATAACGTCAAATATTCTTCTTTCGGGAAGCGAACTGGAGCTTCCTGCCGAACACCGCGAATTTATTCTGAGGGAAATTCTCAAAACTGTCCGCGATGAATATGACTATATCATCATCGACACGCCGCCTGCGCTTTCGGTGCTTACAATAAACGCTTACACAGCGGCGGACGATCTGATAATCCCGATGACACCCGAGATACTTTCACTGCAGGGCATTGCACAGCTCCGCGAGACTATCCTCGCCGTCAAGAAATACTATAATAAAAAACTCAACATAAGGGGCATACTCCTTACGAAATATGTCAGGAACCAGCAGCTTGCGGGCGAGGTTGCGGAAATGGTGGAGATCGTTGCCGAACAGCTCGGGACGGTCGTGCTCGATACGAAGATATCCGTTTCCGTTGCGGTCGCCGAAGCTCCTGCGCATCAGGAGGTCATAACGACCTATTCTCCGAACTGCCGCGCCGCGAGGGACTATGTTAAGGTGTGTGAATCGCTCTACCCCGAGATAGCCGAGCATAAAAAGAGAAGATAAGGAGGAATTTGTATGGCAGGCAGCACCGCAGCAAAGGTCACGCACAAGACCGATGCTGTTATGAAGCTTTTAACGGGAAAAAGCACTGCTACCAACCCGATAATCGACAACGAGTTCAAGCAGTCTGTCATAGAAATGCACACGAACACGCAGAAAGCCGCCGAAAAAGCCGAGCCTAAGCCGAAGCAGAGCGAGGCTACCGAAATTTGTGTCAGCTCCGAGCTTGTAACCGAGCTTTTGCCGATAGCATTGAAGAGGTTCAACTGCTGTACCTGCGACCGATGCTTCGCCGAGGCTATGGCGGACGCTCTGGACGCAGTTCCATATCTCTCCTGCAAGGTCAGAACGCCGCAGGACAAGAAAAAAGCGGACGAGATGAAAGAAAAATACACGCGCAGCGTTACCAATGAAATGGTAAAGCTTGCAATACGCCGCCGTGCGCTCCCTAAACATATATAAACGCAAAGCATACGCAAATATTGTGTATGCTTTTTTCTTTTTGCCTGTGGTTCCATTAAATCACGGCTCTTTACCACGCTGTTGTTAAATATATACAAAAAATCTCTCATAAAATGACAAAATTAAACAGTTAATGGGGTGCAATTTGTTACATTTGGGAAAAATTCATAGATTTTATAATAAAAAATTGTTACCGTCGTGGATATAAATTTTGCGATATCTCTTGTAATTTTTATGAAAAAGGTATATACTGTTAATGGAATACTATACCCTTTTAAAGGGGGTAGTTTACCATTTTGAAAGAACAGTCAGCGAATCAGACCAACACAGGAGGTATATCGTGGGACTTTTTGATAATAAGCTTCAGACCCTTTCCGAGCAGACGCTCGATGCGGCATGGTATAAACAGCGCGTCATCTCAAACAATATCGCAAACGTTTCCACGCCCGATTATAAAGCAAAAACCGTAAACTTCGGACTTGTGCTCAAAGAAGAGATGTGCAAGTGCAGCTACCATACGCCGACCGATAACGAAAGCGGCAAGGTTTCCCTCAAAGTCGCAACGACTTACGAAACCAATACCAACCAGCTTCTTAACGGCAACAATGTCGATATTGAAAAGGAACAGCTCGATCTTGCCGATGTTCAGTATCAGTACAGCGCGCTTATGGATCAGATGAACAACAACTATTCGATGATACGCACGGCGATATCAAAGTAACGCCGTCGGCTTTGGAGGTACATAAATGTCATTTTTGAATTCGCTCGATATAGGCGGCTCTGCACTTTCGGCGCAAAGGCTCCGAATGGATATCATCTCGCAGAACATCGCCAATCAGGGCACTTATAACACAGATGTCGGTGAAGACCCTTACTGCCGTCAGCTTGTTGTTTTCTCCGAAAAGAAAACTTTCAGCGACGAGCTGGACAAGTTCAATAACGAGGACGACGGTCCGAAGTATTCCCGCGGCACATATTATCTTTCGCACAAGAACAAGTACAGATACTCGGGTGTGACGGTAACGCAGATACTTGACGATGATGCGCCGTTCGTTCCTGTTTACGACCCCGACAATCCGCTCGCGGACGAGGACGGATACATTTACCAGAGCAACGTTGACAACAGCAAGGAGCAGATGGATCTTCTCGCTGCGCAGCGCTGTTATGAAGCGAATGCTTCCGCTATTGCCGCAGTAAAGGCTATGCTTACAAAGGCGATGTCCCTCAACGGCAAATAAGGCAGGGAAGCCACGCGGCAGGTTCGCGCTATGCTTCGCTTTGCTTCGCTTGTTTGCGTATAGGTAACAATATATAGATGTAGGGGACGGGTTTCCTGTCCCGATTTACCTTAAATTTGTAAGGTTTGTGTTTCATATAAAGAAAGGCAGATAAAAATATGTTTATAGTTCCGATCTCGGGTGTGATCTCACCCGTACAGTCTGTTTTTGAGAATGAGAACGAGCAGGTCAAGGAAATTACCGAAAGCACCCCTCAGTTCTCCGATGTTTTCAAGGAAGTTTTCAATGACGTTCAGGAAACCCAGCAGCAGACCAACATTGACTCTGTAAAGCTTATGCAGGGCGAAATTGACGACCTCCACACTATCTATAACAATATGACAAAGGCTTCGATAGCTGTCGAGACCTTCGTTGCGGTAAAGAATGCCGCTGTTGATGCTTACAATCAGGTCCTCCAGATCTCAATGTAAGCCATTCTATCTTTAATTCGGGAAGGAAAATTCGTAAATGGATATGAAGGAACAGCTTTCAAAGCTTACGACTTCGTTCAAACAGTTCTGGGAAGCTCAGGAGAAAAAGCGCAAAATAGCGTACATAGCGATACTCGTTGCGATAGTTCTTATCGCCGCGATCGTTGTTATAATCTTGAATAAAAAGGACTATACCGTTCTTTTTGAGGGACTTGAAGCGAGCGAGGCTTCGGAGATCGTAACTGCGATACAAGACCTCGGCTACGATGTTACCCTTAAAAGCGGCGGCACGATAATGGTACCTGCCGGAACGGAAAACGTTCTTACTATGGAAATGGCTATGAAAGGCTATCCAAAGAGTACCATTAACTACAATCTTTATACAAACAATATAGATATGTTCACCACCTCCTCGCAGGAGAGGGAATATGCGCGAATGGCTCTTGAAGAGCGTCTGAGTGCTATTGTCGGCACGTTTGAGGGCGTTCAGAAAGCTACGGTCACAATATCTATACCCGAGCAGAAGAACACCGTCATCTCCTCGCTCCGTCAAGACCCGACAGCTTCGGTCACGGTTTATCTCAACCCCGACTATAAGCTCACAGACAAGCAGATAGTCGGCATCAGAAACACCGTCAGAAACGGCTGTGTCGGTCTTACCGATGATAATATCAGCATCGTTGACGGCTACGGCATACCGCAGATCGAGGGCGAGAACGAGATAGACGTTGTTGCTGACGAAACAAGAAAATTCGCTTTCAAGACCAACCTTGAAAATTCGATAAAGAACAAGATACTCGAGCTTCTTATGCCTGTTTACGGCGACGACGGAGTTTCCGTTGCGGTAAATATGGTACTCAACTTCGATAAAAAGGTTTCCGAAAACACCGACTATTCGGCTGACGGAAACGGCAACACGGGCGTTCTCCAGCATGGCGACGCTTCCGAAGCCTCGGGCGGAACTACCGCTGACGGCGGTGTTGTAGGCGTTGAAACGAACGCAGACGATACCTACCCGACGGGCGACACCAACGGCACGGGTGCTTGGACGGAAAATTCCGTTTCCAACACATACCTTGTCGATACATACAAAGAGCAGATCGAAAAGGCAGGATACACTATCGACGGACTTTCTATTTCGACTGTCGTTTACACGGACTATATCTCCGAAGCGCAAAAACTTGACCTTGTTAACCTCGTTGCGAACGCAGGCGGCGTAAATCCGACCGTTGCGCAGGACGTTGTTACGGTCACGAACTTCCCGAAATTCGGTACGGATATTGCAACCGATACAGCTCCCGTTTACCTCTTCGGTCTTACGCTCAATCAGCTTATCGCTGCGGCAGCGATCCTTCTCATTCTTCTTATTGTCGTTGTTGTTGTGCTTATCATCACTTCGAGAAATGCTAAGAATAAGAGAGCAAAATTCGAGCAGCAGATACTTGCTTCCGAAGCACTCGCAGGTGCGGACGGCGAGCCTATCGTTGATACGTTCACAATGGATCTCGACGGCGCAAGTCCTGCCGATATCCCGAGCCTCTCGGCGGAGGAAGACACCAAGGAAGTTGCTATTCGCAGAGAGATCAGCGACTTTGCAAAGAACAGCCCCGAAATTGTGGCTCAGCTGCTTAAAAACTGGATGAAAGACGAAACGGAGGAGTAAGCAATGCCTGATATCCAAGAACTTACAAACCTGCAAAAGGCTGCGATCGTTGTTACATCGATCGGCGCGGAAAATGCTGCTTACGTTTACAAACGCCTTTCCGATGATGATGTTGAAAGGCTCACATACGAAATTTCAAGCCTGCCTTACCTCGAGGCAAACGTTGTTGATTCGACTCTGAACGAATTTTACGAGCTTTGCCTTACCCAGAAAGTAATTTCCGAGGGCGGCGTTGAATACGCAAGAGCCGTACTTGAAAAAGCTTACGGTCCTGAACAGGCAAGCAAGCTTATGGAACGTGTTTCCAAGTCGATGCAGACGAAAGCGTTCGAGTTCGTCAGAAAATCCGACTACAAGAACCTGCTTGCTATCATTCAGAACGAAAATCCGCAGACTATCGCTCTCGTGCTTTCCTACGTCAAGTCCGAGCAGGCTTCCGCCGTGCTTCAGGAGCTGCCTAAGGAAAAGAGAGTTGAAGTCGTTGAAAGAATTGCGAAAATGGAGTCAGCTTCGCCTGAAACCATTCATTCTATCGAAGAAACACTCGAAAGAAAGTTTGCTGCAGTCGTTTCTATGGATCTTACCACGGTCGGCGGCGTAAACTTCGTTGCCGATATCCTCAACAAGGTCGACAGAGGAACAGAAAAGCACATCTTCGACGAACTCTCCTCGAAAGATCCTGCTCTTGTTGAAGAGATCAAGAAGAAGATGTTCGTATTCGAGGATATCCTCGGACTCGACTCGATGTCCATTCAGCGTTTTATCAGAGATGTCGAAGCGAAAGACCTCGCTGTCGCGATCAAAGGCTCGAATGCCGAGGTCGCAGCGGCTCTCTATGCGAATATGCCGCAGAGAATGCAGGAATCCATTCAGCAGGAGATCGAATATCTGCATAACGTTCGTATGCGTGACGTTGACGAAGCTCAGCAGAGAATTGTCGGCATCATAAGACACCTCGAAGAAGAGGGTGAGCTTGTTATCGGCAAGGGCGGAGAGGACGAGATAATTGCTTAAAATATACAAATCCCAGTCGTACAGCTATGGTGCTTCCCAACCCGTCAAGATAGATAATACCGTCATTCTTCCGGGCGAGGGAAACGCCGAGAATGATGCTCCCTCGCGCGAAGAGCTTGAACAGCAGAAGCAGAGGGAAGCCGCCGCTAAAGAAGCGGAGTTCCGCGCCGCAGTCGATCGTCAGGTCGCAGCGGCAGTCGAGGATTACCGCATAAGAACAGAAGCCGCACGGCGTGAGATAATCGAAAATGCAAAGCTCGAAGCCAAAAGCATCGCCGAGGACGCTAAGACAGCCACCGCCGCCGTTATCGAAAAGGCGAACAAGGAGTGCGCTATCTTAAAGGAAAAGGCGAAAGCCGAGGGCTTCAAAGAGGGCTATGACGAGGGCAAAAAGCAGTCGCTCGAAAAGTGCCAAAAGTACGTCGATGCGTCAGCACAGCTGCTCTCCGATATAAATTCGCGTAAGGACGCATACTTCCTCGACAACGAGAACGAAATGCGCGAAACGATGTGCGAAATGCTCGAAAAGATCACGGGCGAGGAACTCAAAATCAACCCCGAGGTCATTGAAAGCATTATCGAAAACGCCGCAAAAAGCTTCCGCAACTCCGATTACATAAAAATTTCGCTTGCACAGGGTGAGGTTTCAAAAGAACTCAAGACCGATGCAAAGCTTATCAAACAGATAATACCTTATATCAAAGATATTGAAATAGAAATTCTTCCCGATGCTGAGGACGGCACAGTTATCCTCGACAACGGCGAAGAGATACTTGATGCTTCCGTTCCGACCCAGCTTGAATTCCTCAAAGAGATAATGAAGAATACAAGGGGCGAGGAATGACGAGGAGATAACCCGAATGAACTTTAACGCTATCCGTGAAAACGTCAAAAATGCCGATCTTTACAGGCACATGGGAAAAATTGAAAAGATCATCGGTATGACTGTCGAAGCCACGGGACCCGAATGTAACATCGGCGATGTCTGCCGCATATTCCGCAAAGGCTCGGACGAGTTCATTTACGGCGAAGCGGTCGGCTTTAACGAGGGAAAGGTCGTGCTGATGCCTTATACCGACATCGACGGCATAGGCCCCGGTTCAATAGTTGACAATACGGGCAGACAGCTTGAAGTCAGAACGGGCGATGCACTCGTCGGACGTATCATCAACGCCATCGGCGAACCGATAGACGGCAAAGGTCCGATACATACTACCGACAGCTACCCGATCGCAGGAAACCCCGTAAATCCGCTCACCCGACCGAGGATCGAGGATATTATCCCGTTCGGCGTAAAGGCGATAGACGGTCTGCTCACGATAGGCAGAGGTCAGCGTATGGGCATCTTTGCAGGTTCGGGTGTCGGAAAATCGACGCTCCTCGGTATGATAGCGAGAGAAGTCGAAGCCGATATCAACGTTATCGCGCTCGTCGGAGAGCGTGGACGAGAAGTGCTTGAATTCATCGAGCGCGACCTCGGGGAAAAGGGAATGGCAAGGTCAGTCCTTGTCGTTGCGACCTCTGACCAGCCCTCGATGATGAGAAATAAATGTCCCATGACCGCCACGGCTATCGCGGAATACTTCAAGGATCAGGGCAAAAACGTCCTGCTGATGATGGATTCGCTCACACGATATGCTATGGCTCAGCGTGAGATAGGTCTTGCAACGGGCGAAGCGCCTATCGCAAGAGGCTATACGCCATCGATCTACACCACTATGCCGAAGCTCCTCGAAAGAGCGGGCAACTTTGAAAAAGGCTCGATAACGGGCATCTACACCGTTCTCGTTGAGGGCGACGATACCAACGAGCCTATCTCCGATACGGTCAGAGGTATCATTGACGGTCATATCATTCTCTCGCGTAAGGTAGCGGCGAAGAACCACTATCCTGCGATAGAGATACTCGAATCGGTTTCGCGACTTATGTCCGAGATCGCCGACAAAAAGCACAAGGACAACGCGGCAAAGCTGCGAAATCTCCTCTCGGTCTATAACGCAAACTACGACCTCGTTTCAATAGGCGCATACAAAAAGGGTACAAACCCTGCGCTAGATGAAGCGATAAGAAAAATAGACAAGATCAACGCATTTTTACAGCAGAAAACGGACGAAGCGTTCTCTTTTGACGAAACGCTGAAGCTGCTCGAAGAAGCTGTAAAATAACTCCTTGGAGGTAATCATTCTTGAAGCGGTTTGAATTTTCACTAAACAAGCTTATGGGTTATAAAAAACAGGTGCTTGACAGAGAAAAGAACAATCTCGCTCACCTGCGAATGCAGCAGCAGCAGATGCAGGAGGAAAAAATGCAGCTCGAAGCCAAGCTCAAACGCTCGGCGGATGAGTACCGCGAGCTCTCGGGCAAAGGCATAACCGTTATGCAGATAACGATGTTCAAAGGTTATCACCAGTCGCTCCGTATGCAGATAAAAGAGCTTGAAAATTCGATAGAGGAAATGGAGAAAAAGGTACAGCGCCAGCTCGGTGTTGTTATCGATGCGACAAAAGAAGTTTCCTCGCTCGAAAAGCTCGAAGAAAAGCAGCTTGAAGAATACAAATTCAAGGTGCAGAAAGCGGAGGAGCAGTTCATTTCCGAATACGTTATGAACAGCACATATCATTAAATTCGGTGGTCAAAAATCAATGTAGGGGACGGGTCTCCCGTCCCGTTCGGCAAATGCGTTAAATCGGGACGGGAAACCCGTCCCCTACAATAATTGATAGGTATACTGATAATTTTATCGGCGGTGCAATACACTGTCTTCGCGATAATAAAGTGATTTCTAACAAAAACAAAGCACAGCGCAGCGAAGCACGGCGCGAATTGTCCGTGGGGCTTCCCCACTCGGTTTTGATCGGTCGGCGGTGCAATACACTGTCTTCGCGATAACAAAGTGATTTCTAACAAAAACAAAGCACGGCGCGAATTGTCCGTGGGGGCTTCCCCACTGAAAGGAGGTGAAAATTATGGATATAAGCAACATTCTCAATATCGGTATGGGCGTAAATGCTCCCGACTTCGGCTCAGTTGACGCAAACGCGGCTTCGGAAATAAGCTTCGGCGACATTCTCGGCTCGGCTGTCACAGCAAATACACCCGTTGACGATATCACGCAGGAAGTTGACATTACCGAGGATAATGCAGAGGAGAACAACACCTTTTCAAAGCTTGTTTCGGAGCTTGCGCAGGACGTTTCCAACGCAGACAAAAGCGTTATCGATTCGGCGGTGAAGATGATGCTCTCGGTCGGAAATGCGGCTGAAAAGCTTATGTACGGCACTTCGGACAGCTCTTCGCAGAACAACGATGAAAATACCGATGTTATCAATATTCTTTCCAATATGATAAAGTTCGTTACCTCGCAGGACGGCGAAGATTTCGTTTCGGACGAAGAAACGGGACTTGCACTCACGCTCGGAGATATCTCGGCATTGCTTGAAACGGGTCTTTCCGAGGGTAAATCGGCTGATGAGATCGCAGACGAGATGAAAAAGCTCGCAGAGGGCGATGATACCGACCTTTCGGCTCTCGCAAACGCAGTCGTTTCTATGATGGATATGATGCCCGTCAGCGCAAACGAGGAAATTCTCGATGAGATACCCTTTGAAGCAGCAGCAAAGACAGCTTCGGTGACGGAAGTTCTTTCCTCCGATACTGCTCCAACACAGAAAGCGGAAACGATAGTGTCTATACTCGAAAACAAGACAGGATTTAACGATCTGTCTTCCTTTGAAAGCTTCCGGAGCGCATTAAAGCTTGCACTTTACAGTGATAACAGCGCAGATACAGCCGATACCTCTTTCGCAGCGCTCCACAAGACAGCGGCATTCGCAAGAATAAACGATGTTTCGGCGCAGATAAGAGTTATTGCGGGCTCGGACGAAAACAGCGCAGAGCAGGCAGCGGCAAACGTCGTCCTTACGGCGCAGAACCCCGTTCAGACGAATATTTTTGCTGATATCGAGATACCGACAGACACGGTTGAGGTCTACAAGCAGCTTGCAGACTTTGCAGTACAGCAGATAACGCAGAGCGTCAGCGAAACCACGCAGAACGGCGCAGTTCAGGAGCTTGTGGTAGTTCTCAAACCCGAAAACCTCGGAGAAGTTGCAGTTAAGGTAACAGCTGACACATCGGGCGCAGTTTCTATTGTCCTCGCAGCTTCAAACGAAGAAGTCGGCAGGGCGCTCGCAGCGAACTCGGCAGCACTTACCGAAAGCTTTGCAAAGCAGAACGTTGACGTTCAGAATGTGAACGTTGTTGCTCCCTCGGAGGCGGCTTCCTATATGGGACTCGACTTCTCGAACCAGAGCTTTAACCGCCGAAATGATGAAACTTCACAGAGCGAAAACGCTTCGACTAACCGTATCTCGGGCATTGCAAAGGCTGATGACGAAGCGGAAAGCGGAGTTACAGCAGCAAGAAAACTTTTAAAGGAGGCAAAATTATGGCTAACAGCTTAGGAAACCTTTCGATCGATTCGACGGGCGGTGCTTACTCAAAGTACAGCAACAAGGTCGTTGATACGACAAAGGGTGACGAAGCTACTTCCTATATGGACTTTGACAGCTACTTAAAGGTACTCGCAACGCAGATGTCCAATCAGGACTTCAACGACCCTATGAGCGATACCGATATGCTCCAGCAGATGTCGTCCTATTCGATGCTCGAAGGCATCAAGAATATGACCTCTCAGGCAAATATCAGCTATGCGACAAACCTTGTCGGAAAGGCTGTAACGGTCAATGACGGTCACGATTATGACACGGGCATAGTTGAATCCGTAGTCGTTTCGGACGGTACGCCTTACCTTGTTGTAAACGGCGGAAAGTACGAAGTTTCGACTGTTTCAAACGTTACTTCTTCCGATATCTACAACCTTATCTCGAAGCTTATCGGTCAGGAAGTCAATATCCACGGCTCTTCCGAGGACGAGATCGCTGCAAGCGGCAAGGTCACGAACATTCTTGTACTCGACGGAAACGCTTATGTTATCGTTGACGGCAAGGATAAATATCCGCTCAAAGATGTTTCGCTCAAAAACAGCGGAAAGACCGATGAAGACGGCACTGACAAAACAGAAGGCACAGACGGTTCCAATACCGAAAAGGGCGAAGAAAGCACTGGCGCTTCCGAAAGCACATCGGACGGCACAACGACCACGACCGATTCAACCGTTGCACAGGCTGAAACTATGTCAAGCTATATGGCTCAGTCGGACGCTTTGTTCAGCGAGCTTATGAGCACTATCGATTCTATCAGCGGAACGGAAACAAAGTCGGTCAGCGTTATAAACAACCTTAAACCGAACCTTGACGGCTATGAAACAGTAACGGTAACAAAGCTCGATATCCCGAATTATGCGGCTGCATATCTTGCACAGTATGAGGATCTTCAGGATCTCATTCTTCCGAATACGACCTATGCTAACCCAAATGATGATGTGACTTCGACAAACCTTATCGCAGGCACACAGAATGCAGGCTACAATACGCTTTATGCCGATACTTCATCGAATACTTCCTCCACTGCGGCTTCGTCGAATACAGCGGCAACGCTCACAGCAGGCAGATATGATATCCCCCTCACAACATCGAACCTCTTTGCGGTAGCGAATGCTTCCAGAACAGGTCAGCTCACACCTACCCTTTCCAATGCACAGGTATACAGCATCATTTCAAGCGGAAGCTACAGCACAAGATACAGCGAAAAGTACGGTCTTGAAGCTTATTCCGATTCAAAGCCCGGCATTTCAAACTCCGACTGTGAACCGCACAGACTCGATGCAGACAAATATCCCGAGCAGGCAGCTCTTGCAGACGCTCTCGGAACAAGAATGTACGATATCAAGTTCATCAACAACAGAGCCATCACTTCAAGAATAGATACTTCAAGAGTTATCGGCAAAACGATCAGCGGCAGAGAAATTTCGGAGATCGGCTACTGCGGCGTCGGCAGACTTGGCGAAGTCGTTACTTTCAAGGACGGCAAGCAGCGTGTTGAGATAATGTTCGACAACGGCAATTCAGGTTGGCTTGAAACATCGGGCAAGTACACCATCGACCAGATCATCAATCAGCAGGTCGGAGATGATGTTACTCCGTTTGAAGTTGCAATAGCTTACTATGCAAAGTCACAGTCCGCTCAGAAGTTTGAGAGCCTCAGACAGAACCTTACTTCAATGGGAGTAAATGTTGTCGGTTAAACGAAAGGACGGTGCTTCGGGGTGCTTATAAGCGAACTGATGCAGTCGCGAGGCATTACGGCGGTCACGACAGGCAAGGTCGGCGGATACAATGTTCCGAAGACTTCACCCGAGGACAGCGGTTTTGCGAAAGAACTGCAAAGTCAGCTTGACGAAAAAAAGCGCACTGAGCAGAACGGACAGAGCGGAGTGGTCTTTTCAAAGCATGCTCTCGAGAGGATATCCGAACGGCAGATAGATATCGAAAACGGCGATACTCTTGAACGGCTAAATAAGGCTGTCGAGCTTGCAGGCGAAAAAGGCTCGAACGACGCACTGGTTATGATAGGCTCAAATGCTTTCATCGTCAGCATAAAAAACAACAAGGTCATCACGACCCTTTCTGCAGATGATATGCAGGGAAATATTTTCACGAATATTGATTCTACTGTTATAATGTAAAAAACGTTATGTGCGTAAAAACGATCGGACCTAACCGGAGATCATAAGCGTCCCGACTGACTTGACGGACGCTCCGCACAGATATAACAGCAGCTTTTTAAGGAGTGTAATTAAAATGGTTAGATCTCTTTATTCAGGCGTTTCGGGACTTACCTCCCACCAGACAAAAATGGACGTTATCGGTAACAATATCGCTAACGTTAACACTTACGGCTTCAAATCCTCCAGAGCTTCTTTCAGCGATGTTTTCTACCAGTCGGTAAAGACAGCCGCAGCAGGTACGGAAAGCTTTGCAGGCAACAACCCGTCCACAGTTGGTTACGGTACTCAGGTCGCTTCTATCGACAAAGATATGTCGCAGTCCTCGTTCCAGTCCACCAACAGAACCCTCGACCTCGCTATCAGCGGCGACGGATTCTTCGCAACGGGTGCATTCTCCTCAGGCGCAGACGGCGGCGCTCCCGACGTCACAGCTTCGCCTGACTCTATCACATACACAAGAAACGGCAACTTCGGCATTGACAGCGCAGGCAACCTCGTTTCCAACAACAACAGATTTATCCTCGGTACAAGAAACACCGAAAAGGGTCTTCTTCTCAACAGCGACCTCAGCGCTCAGGAGCTTCTCAAGAATACTCTTCAGGATAACAACGGCGACAATCAGATCAACTCCACAGACTATACTTTTGAAAACACTATCAACGTAAACGACCTCATCGCAGACGCTTACGGCATCTATACCGACCCCGACACAGGCTATCTCTACACTAACAGAAAGCCTGAACCCGTAGTCAAGGACGGAAAGATCGTCGGCTACAAGCAGGGCGATATCGACAAAGATGATACAACGGGCGAAGAAACCTACTATCTCTGCGACCTCAAGGGCAACTATGTTACCTTTGATGACAAGACAGACCTTGCTTACTTCAAGTACACGATGAAAGACCCTGCTGACCCGACCAGCACAGCAAGCGTTTCCGCTTACCACATGATCGATAACGGTGACGGCACATGGGGCGCTGAAGCTTATACTATCAACAATCAGCCTGACCCGAACAAACCGCTCGGCGTTGACGATCTCGCTGTAACGGGCAGGTTCACATACGCTGACCTCGCTGCTTTCACGATCGGCTCGGACGGCGTTATCACGACGACTTACAACAACACACTCAAAGCTATCGCGCGTGTTGAGATCACAGTTTTCGACAACCCCGAGGGTCTTATCGAAAACGGCGACACAAGCTTTTCCGAAACCGCAGCTTCAGGCTCGGGCAAGGTAAGAAAAGC
Organism: uncultured Ruminococcus sp.; assembly: GCA_900541495.1. Lineage (GTDB taxonomy): Bacteria > Bacillota > Clostridia > Oscillospirales > Ruminococcaceae > UMGS363. The sequence goes on from UQKC01000004.1 coordinate 34,799, forward strand.
AGGCGAGCAGGGAGCAGGCACAGTAGCTTCCAACAAGCTCGAAATGTCCAACGTAAACCTTGCTCAGGAATTCTCCGATATGATCGTTACACAGAGAGGCTTCCAGGCTAACGCAAGAATCATCACGACTTCCGACTCGATGCTCGAAGAGCTTGTAAACCTCAAGAGATAAGCTGGGAAGCACCGCGGCAGGTTTTACTTGCTCATAGTGTGGGACGATAATATTAATGCAGAGGCGGTTTTGCTTACTGCATTTGAAAAAGTGACGGCAAACCCGTCCTACTGCAGTAGTTTATTTATATATGCCGGAATTTGCGGTGAAATACCGCAATGTGTTCACGCAGATATAAACTGTCCGGCGCATCGGCTGAATTATCGCATAATAATTTTCCTTCGGGCGGCGGCTCTGCTCGGCGGAGCTGCCATTCCGTGGGAGATGAAGGTGAAAAATTATGATATTGGTAACAAGACTTAACGGAACTCCGCTTATGCTCAATGAAGAATTTATTGAAGCGGCAGAGGAAACCCCCGATACCGTCGTCACGATGATGAACGGTCACAGATACATACTTAAAGAAAAACTCGATGAGATCATCGAAAAATCGTTTGAATTCCGCCGTATGAACGGTGCTTGCAAAGAATGATCCGAGCAGGGGACGCTCGTTTAGAATAGATATGAAATCAAGGAGGATTTTTACCAAATGAATATTTCAGGTATTATCGGTCTGGTTATTGCGCTCGGACTTATAGTTTGGGGCATTATGACGGGAGGAAGTCTGCTGAACTTCTGGGACCCGGCTTCGGTCGCTATTGTTCTCGGCGGTACTATCGGTGCGCTCATCTTTACATATCCGCTTTCGGTAATCAAAAACACGGGCAAAATGCTCAAAATTGCATTTATGCCGAAAAAATATGATCCCGAGGATTACATTGCTCAAATGGTCGAGCATTGTAAGACTGCCCGTATGAAAGGTATCCTCGCGCTCGAAGAAAGCGCCAATGCCTGCACAGACCCGTTTATGAAGTCTGCGCTCATGCTCATCGTCGATGCCAATGAATCGGACAAGATAAAGTCTATGCTCGATGACTCTATCGACTTTATGTGCGAACGTCACGAAAACAACTACGCTATGTGGGTAAAGGGTTCTGCCGTTGCCCCTGCAATGGGTATGGTAGGTACGCTCATAGGTCTTATCAATATGCTTAAGGGAATGGACGTTACAAGTTCTGACTCGGCTTCATCGCTCGGTCTTTCGATGTCCACCGCCCTTATCACAACATTCTACGGCTGTATTTTGGCTCACGTTTTCTGCGGTCCTATCGGCAACCTCTGCAAATACAACCATAATCAGGAAATACTCTGCCTCCAGATCATCGAAGAGGGTACGCTCGCTATCGCAGCAGGCGCTAACCCAAGATATGTCGAAGAAAAGCTCCGTATGATGCTCCCTGCGACCGCAAAGCCTAAGGCGGGAAAAGCTTCTTCTGCCGGATAATGGCTGATATGTCAATTTTTGCAAAAAAATGACGCAAGAAATTTTGAAAAATTCTGCTTTTTTACAAAAAAACTATGGCAATTTGTTAAGAAATGTGTTATAATTATTTGAAATCTATTTTTAAGGCGTTATATTACAGAATTTCTGATTACAAAATGTTATATATATCTGTATTTATACTGTGAGGTGATTTTTGTGGCTCGCAAACGCGGCGGAAATGAAGAAGAAGGCGGAAGCTGGATGGACACCTATGGTGACATGGTAACGCTGCTTTTAACGTTCTTCGTTCTTCTGTTCTCAATGTCATCTATGGATACCAGCAAATGGCAGTACATTGCCGAAGCCTTTTCAAAAGGTAAAATTTCCGATACCGATATCCGTGTAGTCGGCGAACCCGACCCGAACAACGATCCCACAGCTGTCTATGACGATACTATCCCCGAAGTCGATAATCAGGACGAACAGATCGTCGATTTTGAAGATTTCTTTATGTATCTTAAAGAAGTCGTCGTTTCAAACAACCTTTCCGACAGCGTGAGCGTTGAAATGTCCGATACGGGCGTTTATATGCGATTCAGAGATAATATTTTCTTCGCAGGCGACAGTGATGTTCTCCTCGACGAAGGTAAATTTATCCTTGATATAATCTCCGACGGCATACGTTCGATAAACGAACTTGTCTATGCCATAAAGGTCAGCGGTCATACAGCCGCAAGCGCGACCTCAAATGTCAACGAATGGGATCTTTCCTCGGGAAGAGCGAATTCTGTTATCAAGTATATGATAAGCCTTGATGCCTGCGACTCGGACAAATTCTCGTCCGCGGGCTACGGAAAGAACCGTCCGCTTGAAGACAACTCCACCGAAGAGGGAAGACGGCAGAACCGACGCGTTGAGATAGTCTTTATCAGAAATGATATGGATTTCACCAACCCCGATGTCCTTAATGAACTTCTCCAGCTTGAATTCGGTACGAATTTCGTCCTCCCGTCAGGTTCGGAAGGCTCATCCATGCTCGATGCAGACACGACCGCCGATGCCGCTGCAGAAACGATCACTCCTGCCGATACGGGTAGAAACGACCCCGGCAAGACCTACGTTTCCAAAGAGGACGCTATAAACGAAATGAAGGAAAGCAAGGCCGCCGCTCCAACGGCAGCAGAATGATAGACCTACAAAGTACAGACCGATTTTCCGTCTGTCAGAAAGGAATGATCCGAATATATGGCTGACATACTGTCGCAAAGCCAGATCGACGCTCTTCTGAACAGCTTTTCCGAAGAGGGCGCTAAGGCTTTGGACGAGATCGAGGAGCAGTCAAACGAGAAAAAAGTCAAGACTTATGACTTTAAAATGCCGAAGAAGTTCACCAAGGAACAGCTCAAAACGATCGACGGTATTTTTGAAAACTATTCCCGTGTGCTTTCCTCTTATCTGACCGGTCTGCTGCGTGTTTACTGCAAGGTAGAGGTCATTCAGACAGAAGAGCAGCTCTATTATGAGTTCAACAACGCTCTTCCCGATTATGTTATAATGTCTATGGTCAATATGGGGATCGTGGACGATGATGTGCTCGAAACGAGCTGTATTATTCAGCTCTCCAACCCTATCAGTTATACGATGATGGACAGGCTCATGGGCGGCGCAGGAACTTACACCGACCAGTCGAGGGATTTCACCGAGATCGAAGTCGAGCTTATGACTACCGTTCTCAAACGAATGGCTGCCCTGCTGAAAGAACCGTGGGGAAGCTACATAGACGTAAATCCGTCCCTCACATCGGTCGAAACGAACTCACGTGTAGTTCAGCCGTTCTCACCCGATGAAGTCGTTATAATCGTAATGCTCGAAGTCGAGATCAAGGACGTTAAAAACACCATTTCGATATGTATCCCTGCAATGGGTCTTGAATCGATAATGGCGAAGTTCGGCGATAAATGGTCGAGAGGCACTAAAAAGCTTGACCCGAAGCGCGAAAATGAGAGAAAGATATCCCTTATGGACGCGATAAAGGACTCCGACCTGAAGATAGATGCCGTTCTCTGCGAAACTACACTTGATCTGTATGATGTCCTCACTCTTCAGGAGGGCGATGTCATTCCGCTCAATGTGCCGATAGACAGCAATGTTACCGTTAAGATCGGAAATAATCTTTGGTTTGACGGCAAGCTTGGCATAAAAAACAACAAGAAAGCCGTTAAAATCGATAATATATATAAAGAATTGAGGTAAGAGCAATAATGAGTGATGAAAAACTTGTTGACGGATTCGGCGAAGTCGAGAAAGACGCCATCGGTGAGATAATGAACATCACCATGGGTTCGGCTGCAACTGCCGTATCCAATCTTCTCTCGGCTAAGGTTTGGATCACCACTCCGACCGTTACCGTCATAAGCGCAAAGGATCTCTCGTTTCCTGAACTTGAGCCTTCTATTATGGTCAGGATCAAATACATACAGGGCGTTTCGGGACAGAACGTTCTCGTTCTCAAACAGAACGACGTTCAGCTCATTCTCGATCAGCTCATGGGACTGCCGCTCGAGGTCACGGACGATTTTAAATTTGATGAAATGAATATTTCCGCCGTCTGCGAAGTCATGAACCAGATGATGGGCGCGGCTGCAACGGCTCTTTCGGAGATAATCGATACAACGGTCGATATTTCCACACCTGAAGCTATCGTTGAAGACAGCCAGAAGCTCATCTCCGATCTTTATGAAGTCAACGGCGATGAAAACGTAGTAAGCATCAAGTTCAACCTTACTATCGACGGCATTATAAATTCCGAGTTCATTTCCGTTCTTACAATTGATCTTGCTAAGGAAATGGCTGAAAAGATGATGGCAGGCTACAGCACAGCAGCCGATGAGGCGGTCTCCGCTTCCACACCTGCCGCAGATACTCCGACCGAACCTGCTTCAAGCGGCGCAACTCTTTCTCAGGCAGAGATAGAATCGCTCCTCAACGGCGCAGGCGGCACGGCAGCTTCAGCACCGCAGCCGACACCGACACCTCAGCCGATGCCGCAGATGCCTCAGCAGCCACTGCAGTCAGCTCCTCAGCAGACAGCACCGCAGCAGGCTGTGCCGAACGGTATGCCGCAGCAGATGCAGCAGCAGATGCAGCAGGGTATGCCGATGCAGGGAATGTACGGCTACGACCCGAATATGCAGCAGTACGGTATGTACGGTCAGATGCCGCAGGGACAGCCGATGCCGAATATGTACCCTCAGCAGCCATACGGCTACCCTCCGCAGCAGCCGCAGCCGCAGATGAACATTCAGCCCGTTCAGCTCCAGAACTTTGCTACATATAATAACGCTTCGCTCAATAAGGAGCAGAACGATAACCTTAAGCTTCTTATGGGTGTTCCGCTCAACGTAAGCGTGGAGATAGGTTCAACGACCAAAAAGGTCAAGGAGATACTCGAGTTTACACAGGGTACGATCATCGAGCTTGAAAGACAGGCAGGTGCGCCCGTTGATATCGTTGTAAACGGAAACCTTATCGCAAAGGGTGACGTCGTTGTTATCGACGATAACTTTGCTGTAAGAATAACTGAAATAATCAGATCCAAATTCTTGGATAATTTAGGTAAGGAGTAATTAATTATGGATAAGAAGATTATGCTTGTTGATGATGCCGCATTTATGAGAATGATGATCAAGGATGCTCTCACAAAGAACGGTTATACAAATATTATCGAAGCTGCCGATGGTGAGATCGCCTGCACAAAGTATGCAGCAGAGCACCCCGACCTCGTTATCATGGATATCACAATGCCTAACAAGACAGGTATCGAAGCACTCAAGGACATCAAGGCAAGCGACCCTGCCGCAAAGGTAGTAATGTGCTCCGCTATGGGTCAGGAAGCAATGGTCGTTGAAGCTATCAAGCTCGGCGCTCTCGACTTCATCGTAAAGCCTTTCAAGCCGGACAGAATCCTCCAGACAGTTCAGAAGGTTTTAGGCTAAGAGAGGACGGCAATAGTGCCAAATGTTATAATGATGATCTGCTCCCTGCTAGGAGTGATCGGACTCATTTTTCTTGTTTATTACGGAACAAGATGGCTCAACAAAAAATTCCGCAGTACGGGCTGGAACGGCCTGGAGCGCGGAATAAAGATAATCGACTGCATCGGTGTTGCGCAGGATAAGCAGCTCCTTGTTGTTAAAGTCGGCAAAAAGGGTATGCTCCTCGGCGTTGCTCCGAACAGCATCACAAAGCTCTGTGATATCGATGATGATGATATCAGCGATATGCAGAGGGAAACAGAGGAAAATTCCTCCGTTTCGTTCTCGGATAGCTTGAAAAAAGCTTTCTTTAAGAAAAATACAGCGGAAAACGGTTCGGCTCGGGAGGACGGTAAGGAAAACAATGAGAAAAATGATTTCTGATGCCAAGGCTTCTCTGCCGATAACGGTCTTTATCGCGGTGGCGGCCGCAATAGCGGCAATGCTCATATTTATGCCGCTCGATGCACACGCAGAGGACGGTATAACGGTCACGACAACTGCACCCACGACCGAGATATCCATAGAAACCACGATACCGAACGTTGAAACCTCAGTTCCGCAGCAGACCCAGCCGCTCCAAAACCCCGAAACGCAGGTTCAGGAGCAGCAGGACGATGAGCTTCCTTACGAAACGCCCAAAACGGACGATGAAGCGCAAAGCCTGCTCGATCTGCTTGACATAAATAATTCCAGCACAGTTGACCTCATTCTTCTGATAACGATATTGTCGCTCGCGCCGTCTATTCTTGTGATGCTTACCTGCTTTACAAGAATAATCATCTCATTCTCGCTCCTGCGAAATGCGATGGGCGTTCAGCAGACTCCTCCGAATCAGGTGATGATAGGTCTTGCGTTGTTTTTGACGATGTTTATTATGAAGCCCGTTTTGTCCGAGATGAACGAGGTAGCGTATGTGCCGTACAAAAACGGCGAATATACGATAACCGAGGCTGCGAAAGAAGCCTCCGTTCCACTCAAAACGTGGATGCTCAAAAACACGTCGAACGAATCGATGAACTTCTTCCTCGAACTTTCCGATACGGAAATAGAAGCTGAAACGGAAGAGGAGTTCATCGAAGAAGTAAGCTTCACCACAGTTGTGCCTGCATTTATCCTCAGCGAGATAAAGATCGGCTTTGAGATCGGTTTCCTTATCTACATACCGTTCCTGATAGTCGATATTGTTGTTTCAACGCTGCTGATGTCAATGGGTATGATGATGCTTCCGCCGACAACGATCTCGATACCGTTCAAGATACTGCTTTTCGTGCTTGTGGACGGCTGGTCGCTGCTCACGGCATCGCTCGTGAACGGATTCAATCCGCTCGGAACATAGTCGGAGGCAGGGTATGACGCAGGATATAGTTTTACAGGTCTTCCGCGAGTGCCTGCTGCTTTGCATAAAGCTCGGCGGGCCGCTGCTCCTTGTGAGTATGGTGGTTGGTCTGGTGATCTCGATTCTCCAAGCGGCAACGCAGGTGCATGAGCAGACGCTCTCGTTCGTGCCGAAGCTGCTTGTTATAGCTGTTATGCTGCTGCTTATGGCACCTTTTATGATGAACGCGATGAATGATTTCTTCTATGAGATATTCGATATCATCGCAAAGGTCAGCAGCCAGACAGTCCTTTAAAAACGGGAGGGCGGAATGGATTTTTACAGCCTCCTGTTCGATAATTTTGAAACAAATCTCTTGGTTTTTTCAAGAGTTCTCGGCATTTTTGCCTTTAATCCGCTTCTTTCGCGAAGAAATATCCCGCAGATAGTAAAAGTCGTCTGCTGCATACTTATCACGATGATAGTTATAATGGTGCGGCAGCCCGAACCCGTCGAAACGGGAACGGTGATAGGCGTTTACCTTGCGATGCTGCTGAAAGAGGGCTTCGTCGGAGCGGTGCTCGGTTTTATTACCGATATGTTTTTCTACAGCGTCCAGATGAGCGGCGAAATAATGGATATGCAGTCGGGTCTTGGCATGGCTAAGGTCTTTGACCCCGGCACGAACCTCCAGATGTCAATAATGGGTTCGTTCGTCAGCTTTATGATGTATCTCTATTTCTTCGTTATAAACGCTCATTTGACATATATAGAGCTTTTCGTGAAGTCGTTCGATATCATTCCGCTCGGGTTTGAGGGCATAAACCCCGACCTTGGCATTTCAATAGTCGAATATTTCAGCGTTGTGCTTACGCTTGTGCTGAAAATAGCGATGCCGCTGATAGTTTCGCAGACGATACTTCAGTTCTGCGTCGGCGTACTTATGAAATCAGTTCCGCAGATACAGATAATGGTCATAAATATTCAGTTAAAGGTAGGCTTCGGCTTCCTGATACTGTTCCTTGTGGCTGTTCCGTTGTCGGATCTTATCGAAAAGTTTATGAATACTTGGCTTGAGACCCTTGAGGGTGTTCTTCCCCTCATACCTGCATAGTCTCGAGGGGGGAGAATAAATGGCTGAAAGCGCAGGCGAGAAAACCGAAAAGGCGACCGAACATAAACGACGTGAGGAGCGTAAAAAGGGCAACGTTATGCAAAGCAAGGACGTTGTTACCGCCGCTTTCATACTTATTATATTTGCGCTGCTGAAGGTCCTTATGAAAACGATGATCGCCGTGTGCGAAAGCTCGTTTGACTACTGGTTCAGTCTCGCAGGCAGCGGAATGGACGGGATACGCATTGACGGAATGCCGTTTTATTCCAAGCTGGCAATAGAAATAGGCAAAGTCCTGCTGATATGCGCAGGTCCGATCCTTATAGCCGGCGTTCTCGTTACGGTCATCGCAACGGGTGCGCAGACAAAGTTCATTTTCTCAAAAGAATCGATAAAATTCAAGTTCGACAAGCTCAATCCGATAAGCGGAATAAAGAAAATGTTCTCCGTAAGTTCACTTTTTGAGCTTGCAAAGTCGATCTTGAAGCTTGTTGTCCTCACCGTCATTGTTTATGACGAAGTAAAAAAGAGAATACCCGAGTTTGCGAAGCTTTTCGATATGGAGATAGCAAGCTCGATGATGTATATGCTCGATACGATATTTTCTATCGTTATCAAAGTCGCAGCCGTCTTTGTCGGCGTTGCGGCGGTCGATGTCCTTTTCCAGTATTTCAAGTTTGAAAAGGATATGCGAATGACCAAGCAGGAGGTCAAGGAGGAGTACAAAAACCTCGAAGGCGATCCGCAGGTCAAGGGCAAGCGCCGCCAGATACAGCGCCAAATGGCAATGAGCCGAATGATGGACGCAGTTCCCGAGTCGGACGTTATCATAAGAAACCCGACGCATTTCGCCGTTGCGATAAAGTATGACAAAGACAAAAACAATGCGCCTGTCGTGCTTGCAAAGGGCGCTGACAACCTTGCGATGAAGATCGTAGGCATTGCCGAAGAGCACGATATCGCTATGGTGGAAAACAAACCGCTCGCCCGTGGTCTTTACGATTCGGTCGATGTCGGAAAGGAAATTCCGCCCGAATTTTACCGCGCGGTTGCCGAGGTACTCTCGTTCGTATATAAGCTTCAGGGCAAGATGCCCGAATAAAACGCAGACCCTATCTGCATAACAGCAGATATTCATATATTTCAGAAAGGCAGAGTGTTGCAGGACTGTGAAAAAGTATCTTGATAACATTGTAACGGTATTTGTGATACTTGCCGTTTTCCTTATCATTATTCCGCTGCCGACATGGCTGCTGGATATGCTTTTTGTTGTAAATATCGCATTGTCGCTTACGATACTGCTTATTACAATGTACATAAAAGAGCCGCTCGAATTCGCGATATTCCCGTCGCTGCTGCTCATCACGACCATTTTCCGACTTGGTCTTAACATTTCTTCGACAAGACTTATCCTTGCCAATCAGGGCAACGCGGGACATATCGTTTCGGCGTTCGGCTCGTTCGTTATGAAAGGCAACCCCGTTATCGGATTTATCGTATTTATCCTTATAACGGTCGTTCAGATGCTCGTTGTAACGAAAGGTGCGGAGCGAGTTGCCGAAGTAACGGCAAGATTCACCCTCGATGCTATGCCGGGTAAGCAAATGGCTATCGATGCCGACCTTAATTCGGGCACGATAAATGAAACCGAAGCGAAGAACCGCCGTGAAAAGATACAGCGTGAATCCGACTTCTTCGGCGCAATGGACGGTGCTTCAAAGTTCATCAAGGGCGATGCAACGTTCTCTATCGTTGCGGCAGTCGTAAACCTCCTCGGCGGCGCGGTAATGGGTCTTGTTTATGACGGAATGGCGTTCTCGGACGTTCTCACGACATACAGTATGGCTACCGTTGGTGACGGTCTTTGCTCGCAGGTGCCTTCACTCCTCATCTCAACGGCAATGGGTATGATTGTTACCCGTTCCGCTTCAAAGGAGAACCTTGCGGCCGATGTAAAGAACCAGTTCGCGGCTCAGCCTATGGTTCTGATGATATCGGGCGCGATAATGCTCGTGCTGATGCTTATCCCGGGATTCCCGAAGATACAGCTCATCATTCTCGGCTCGGGACTGCTCGCACTTGGCTTCGTATTAAGACGAAACAACGCCCAGCTTGCTCTCGAACAGGGCGCAGAGCAGAAAGAAATGGCAGAAAACAAGGAAGCCCTCTCCGAAATGGAGTATTATAAAGACATCGACAACGTATATAAGCTCCTCGAAGTTGAGCCTATCGAAATGGAGTTCGGCTACAGCCTTATACCGCTTGCGGACGAGGCTTCGGGCGGAACGCTTATCGAACGTGTTGTTATATTCCGAAAGCAGTTCGCAATGGATATGGGTATGGTTTTCCCGTCCGTGCGAATGAGGGACAACCAGCACATCAATCCTAACCAGTATGTCATAAAGATAAAGGGCGAGATCGTCGCTCAGGCGGAGGTGCTTGTAGACCACTACCTCGCACTCGACAGCGGCGGCGTTACGCACGAAGTCGACGGCATCGACACGATAGAGCCTGCTTTCAATATCCCTGCAAAGTGGATAAGCGAGCAGAACAAGCTCCGCGCCGAAGTCGCAGGCTACACGCTCATCGACCCGACTTCCGTTATCATCACGCACCTTTCCGAAGTTATCAAGGCTCACGCCTATGAGCTTCTTTCCCGTCAGGACGTCAAGACTATGCTTGACAAATTAAAGCAGACCAATCCTGCCGTTGTTGAGGATATCGTACCGAGCATCGTTTCGGCGGCTTATCTGCAAAAAGTGCTTTGTCTGCTTCTTAAAGAGGGCGTTCCGATACGCGACCTCCAGACTATACTTGAAACTATCGCCGATAATCAGCACACGATGAAAGATGTTGATATTACGACAGAATATGTCCGTCAGGCTTTAAAGCGAACCATTACAAGACGCTTCGCGGACGGCGGACAGATACGCGTTCTTACTCTCGATACCGAAACGGAGAACAAGATCATCGCCTCGGTAAAGAAATCCGATCAGGGCTCTTACCTTGCAATGGATCCGCAGACGATACAGCTTCTCATAGCTTCGCTCAACGAGCAGATCGACAAGGTAAAGGATATTATCCCGATGCCTATCGTCCTCACTTCGCCGATAGTAAGAATCTACTTCAAAAAGCTTGTTGACCAGTTTATACCGAACATAACAGTTCTTTCTTACAGCGAGATCGACAATTCTGTACAGATACAGGCAGTCGGCAACGTTGCAATTGCCGATACAGCCGGCGTGTGAAAGGAGTTGAGCATTGATGTCCGATAGATACGAAGCGGAAAAGCTTTCCTCGGAAGAAAAATCCGAACTTCTCCGCAGGTATAAAACAACGGGCGACAAGGCTCTGCGAAATCAGGTCGTACTTTCATATATGAACATAGTTCGCTATGCGGCTGTTTCCACAAGGAATATGTATGCGAAATTCGCCGACAGCGAGGATATCATAAACGAAGCCACTATCGCGCTTATGTCTGCGATAGACAACTTCAGCTTCGACAAAAACGTTAAGTTTGAAACCTACGCTTCTATCCGCGTGAGGGGCGCAGTCATCGACTATATCAGACGGCAGGACATCGTTCCGCGAAACGTGCGGAAATTCGCCAAGGAGTACGATACAGCCTATTCCGAGCTTTACTCCGAGCTCAACCGTGAGCCTACCGATGAAGAAATGGCTGAACGCCTTGGACTTTCGCTTGCAAAGTTTGAAAGCTATTCGGCAAAGGCGGCTTCGGCTCAGACGCTCTCGTTCGAGGAGCTTGTCACTAATACAGGCTTCGATATGTCGGACGAGGTTTCCGATGACGGCGTGTGGTCGCCCGAAGCTTCCGTTCACCACGAAGAAAAGCTTCGCTATCTTGCAAAGGCAATTTCCGGGCTTTCCGACAAGGAAAGGCTCGTTATAACGCTTTATTACTACGAAAAACTTAAATTTTCCGAGATCGGAGATGTCCTTGACGTTTCCGAATCGAGGGTCTGCCAGATACATTCAAAGGCAGTTATGAAAATGAAACATTCATTGGCTGAATATATGGATAAACAATGCTGAGAAAGGACTGATCTCTATGCTCAGAGGCTACTATACCGCCGCAAACGGCATTATCAACGAGGAACGTATCCTTAATGTCATCACGAACAATATGGCTAACCTCAAAACGGCAGGCTACAGAAATGAAACAGCTATTCCGACCACTTTTGCCGAACAGATGGTGCTCATAAACGGAAAATCAAGCCCCACGGGTACTATCCGATACAGAACTTTGCAGGAAACCTACACAAACCTCGAGCAGGCTTCGTTTGAGGACACGGGTTCAAGGCTCGACTGCGCGCTTGTCGGCAATATCTACTATAATATCGAGAACCGCAAGACGGGGGAAACGCTCCTCACAAGAAACGGTCAGTTCTCGCTCGATGCTGAGGGCTATCTTTGCGTAGGTCCGTCGGGACGTATCCTTGACGAGAACAGAAATCCCATTCAGCTCGGCACGGCGGATATCGATATCTCCCCGACGGGACTTATCACCACCGATGACGGACGCACATTCCAGCTTGGACTTACATATCTTCCGCCCGATACCGCTATCGAGCGCATCGACGACAATACGTTCCGCCCGTATGGCAACTTCGATGTGAACAATATCCCCGCAGGCGAGGACTACCGTGTTCGTCAGGGCAGCTATGAGCGCTCCAACGTTGATGTTGCAGAGGAGCTTATCAAGGCTATGGACTCGCAGAACGTTTTCACCGCTTGTTCGCAGGCTTTGAAGGTAATAAACAGCGTGAACCAGATAGCAGCCAACGATCTTTCCAAGATATAAAATTTGCTGAAAGCAATTCATAGAATTTTGTCACGAAACCACCGAAAGGACAGAGATCATGAGTAAAATCGGTTATCATACAGCCGCTTCGGGCGTTATAAGCTATCAGCTCGGAATGGATATCACAGCGAACAACCTCGCAAACGTAAACACCTACGGCTTCAAGGCTTCACGCCCCTCTTTCGCCGACCTTTTATATACAAAAAGAAACACGACCAACGAGGAAGTCCAGTTCGGTCACGGCGTAAGAGTGGACAAGACCGACCTTATGTTTGAACAGTCGCAGGTAAGAGATACGGGCAGAGAGCTCGACTTCGCCGCACTCAACGAGGGCTTCTTCGCTGTTGAAGAGGGCATTACGGGCGAGGTAAAATACACCAAGGACGGCGCTTTCTACCTTTCCAACAACAATGACGGCACATATTCGCTCGTCGATTCAAAGGGCGGCTTTGTCCTTGACTATGACGGCAACCGCATCACAGTTCCGTTCATCGACGGCACTACGGATATCGACACAGTTACATTGACAAATATGATCGGCACATATACCTTTGAGAACCCTTACGGTCTTGACCAGATAGGAAACAACTATTTCGAGGCGAACCGGTCGAGCGGCGCTGCCGTTGCGAACACGGACGTTGTAAAGAAGAACGGCTACCTCGAAGCTTCTTCAACGAACATCGCAAACGAAATGTCAAAGGTCATCGAGTATCAGCGGGCATTCCAGCTCAATACAACTATGGTAAAGACGCACAATCAGCTTGAGGATATCATAAACAACCTCAGAAATTAATTGTTCCCACGAAAGGATTTGTAAATAATGGCGATCACTAACATAGAAGAGCTTCAGGGTATGCACCTTGACGTTCTCAAGGAAATAGGAAATATAGGCTCGGGAAATGCCGCAAGTGCACTTTCAACAATGCTCAACTGCCCGATAGATATAAGCGTCCCCGATGTAAAGCTGCTCAACTTTGACGATGCGGTGAACTTCCTCGGCGGCCCTGAAAATGTAGCTATCGGTATGCTCGTAAACATCACGGGCGATATCACAGGAATGATGCTCTATATTATCCAGCACTCCTGCGCAAGCAGTATGACGCAGGCAGTTTTCGGCACTCCGATAGAGGATATCACCAATATGAACGAAATGGAGGTTTCCTTTATCAGCGAGATAGGAAACATTATGTCTGCCTCGTACATAAACGCAATAGCTTCGCTCACGAATATGATGATAGATATTTCCGTCCCGAATATGACCGTCGATATGGCAGGCGCGATACTCAGCGTCCCTGCGGTAAGCTTTGCACAGGTCGGCGATAAAGTTCTTCTTATCGACGACAGCTTTATCATCGAGGGCAACGAAGTCAAGAGCAATATGATACTTGTGCCCGAGATGAATTCGCTCGAATATCTGTTCAATAAACTGGGAGTAGGTATCTGATATGGGAACAACAATAACAGTTGGCATCGCTGATCTCAAAGTCGGCAAAGGGGACGATGTTCTCGTTACTTATGCGCTCGGCTCGTGCGTCGGAATATGCCTTTATGACGCGGAGAAGAAGATCGCAGGACTTGCCCATATAATGCTCCCATTGAGTAAAGACGCAGCCGCAGCGAGCAAGGCGACACCCGAAAACCGCCGCCGCTACGCCGATACGGGCATAACCGAACTCATTCAGGAAATGTCGTTCGCAGGTGCTTCCACGAAAAATCTCACCGCCAAGATCGCAGGCGGCGCGCAGATGTTCTCGTCCAACTCAGCCGTTTTCAATATCGGCGAGCGAAATGTCGAAGCCGTAAAGAAAATGCTTGCCGCATACCGCATAAAAATAATCGCGGAGGAAACAGGTCTTAACTACGGCAGAACGGTATTTTTTCATGCCGATACGGGAATAATGGAAGTCAGAGCCGCAACAAGAGAAACAAAAATGGTATAAGAGAGGGTCTGTAAAATGAGCAAAGCTTATGAAAGACTTCAGAAATGTTATGAATGTTTTAAAGCGAAGATAAACTTCGTCCCCGATATAGCGCTGATACTTGGCTCGGGTCTTGGCGACTATGCCGATACAATAAAGCAGGAAGCCGCTCTCGAATATAAGGATATCGAGGGTTTCCCCGTTTCAACCGTCGCAGGACATAAGGGAAGATTCGTCTTTGGCTATGTTGGCGATGTAAAAGTTGTTGTAATGCAGGGAAGAGTCCACTATTACGAGGGATATTCAATGGAAGATGTAGTTCTTCCTGTTCGCCTTATGAAGCTTATGGGCGCAAAGGTGCTGTTCCTCACGAACGCTTCGGGCGGCGTGAACTTCGACTATAGCGCAGGCGACTTTATGCTTATCTCCGACCAGATATGTATGGCACCGTCACCGCTCATCGGTGAAAACCTCGACGAACTCGGTCCGAGATTCCCCGATATGAGCAATATCTACGACCGCGAACTTCGCAAAACGGTAAGAGATACAGCCGCTTCGCTCGGAATAAAGCTTCAAGAGGGCGTTTATATCCAGCTCACAGGTCCTAACTACGAATCACCTGCGGAAATAAGAATGGTGAGAACGCTCGGTGCAGATGCAGTCGGAATGTCTACCGCCTGCGAAGCTATAGCAGCAAACCACTGCGGATTGAAAACAGTCGGTATCTCCTGCGTTTCCAACCTCGCCTGCGGAATGACCGATAAACCGCTCTCCCACGCGGAAGTTCAGGAAACCGCCGATAAAGCAGCACCGCTTTTCCGTCAGCTTGTTACGGAATCAATAAAAAATATTGCAGCATCACTTTCTTGATAGGAGATGTATTAAAATGTACGATGAGATCACAAATTTATTAAAATCGACAAGGGATACAGTCCTTTCGCTTTCAATAGTCCTTGCTGTCTATGGCATCGTTGAAAGACTTTTTATGCCGAAGCAGACAAAGATAATCGTCGATGACGGCGTTCCTGCGGAGCTTACCGTCCTCGGAAAGAAAGGCAACCCGAAGGCTGTCTATGTCAGCAGCAAAAAGAACCATATCAATTTCAGAGGTGCCGCAGTCCTTTCAACTATCGCATTGCTGCTCACAAAGTTTATAAACAAGTATGAAGAAGACCATAAGATTACCGTCAAGGAAGATTAAATAATGAAAAAAATACCGTCTGTTTACGAAAAAAGTAAACAGACGGTATTTTTATACTAAGAACATGTCTTCATAAGCATATGCACACGTCTTTTCGGCAAATTTTGCTGCATACTGCGTTAAAAATCCTTGCCGTGCGGCAGCACGCCTGCGGATTTTTGCCTTGTCTGCAACAAAATTATGCTCGAAAATCCGCATACATT
Source organism: uncultured Ruminococcus sp. (assembly GCA_900541495.1). GTDB lineage: Bacteria > Bacillota > Clostridia > Oscillospirales > Ruminococcaceae > UMGS363. Next base: position 50,885 of record UQKC01000004.1, read on the forward strand.
TCTTATGAAGACAGGTTCTAAATTTTACAGTAAGTTATATGCCCTCTGCATATTTATCTCCGAATACTCAACACCTTTGGAGAAAAGCTTTGCGCCGTTTATCTTGTCGAGGAGTGTAAGAGCGCTGCTCTCATAAAAATAAGCGCCCCAAAACATCTTCACAGCCGAAACAGCAAAATACGCAAAGTAAGCCTTTGAAACGATATCTCCGTCCGAGAGAGCCTCGGGAAAATGTCGGAAAATAAAGTATTCCGCAAGCCGCCGCATTTCATTTTCTGCTGAAAGGTCGGTTCTGTACCTGCCGCTTTCAAGCTTTTTCAGCATTTCGTCCCATTCGGGGGAGATGCTTTCCATTGCTTTAAGTACGGTGATAACTTCTTCGTCGGAAACCTCTTCTACGGCGAATAAATATCCCGAAAAATGTTCATACAAGTCGGAAATTCCCGAAAAATCACTCTCCGCAAGCATATCCTGCGCATCTACCGCAAGCGCACAGCATTTTCTCAGTGCAATCAAAGGCTCGTCACGCACGCAAAGCTCAAAAAGCATTTCGCGTATCTGCAAAATGGCTTTTTCAAGCGTATCATCGGGAAAATCTGCTTCGGGGACGATGTGTAGAGGCTTTTTCTCAGTCAAAATCATCTCAGCAGCGGCTTCACAGCAAAGCCCGATGCCAATTTCCGTTCTGTCCGAAAGAAAGCTTCGGAAACGCGGGTGGTCGGTACAGATACCACAGAGTGAATCTTCACCGAGGTTGATATAAAGATCACAGAGGTTCGAGCTGTTCAGAAAAGGGCAGCGCTCATCTTCCGCAAGGATAAAATGTGCGCCGTCCCCGTCAGTTGTAATGTTTTCGCTGAGCCTTTTTCCGATATTTCCGCCGACAGAGCGGTATCTTTCGAGCGAATCTTCATCAATGCATATTTCCCAGCCGCGGCAGCAGGTATCGCTGCATTTATCGGCAATGCATTTGAAGCGAGGGTAATAATCGGGGTAACAAAGCCCGTTTTCATCGTTCTGCATAGCTTAAAGTCCCTTGCAGGTCTTGCTGTAAAGCACGAACGAGAGGATAACGCAGATTATCTGCGCGGCGTTGACGGAAAGCGTGAATCCGAACGCAAGCTTGAAAACGATGAGGTCGAGCACCAACGGGCTGTTCGTGTCCAGTCCGACCGAAAGTGTATAGGAGAGCCACGAAAGGTAGGGGACACCCTCGCATATATTTCCGAGTATCGTTCCGAGCAGAATTCCTGCGAGAAGAAAAAAGAGGAATGCGATAGTTCGTTTTAAACCGCTGCTCATACATTTTCTCCTTTACCGGTAATTTTTCTGAAAGCAAATCCGCAGAGCATCCAGAATATAGGTGCGCAGAGAATAGAGCTGAAGCTGAAAAAGCTTTGGATAATGTAAGCTGCGATAGCAATAAACAACGCAGTGTCCTGCCATTCGCCGCCCTTTATCGATGCTTTGAACTTGCCGAATGAGCTTTTGAGTGAAGCTGCAAGGAAAACAACAAATGCTGCAGCGGCAGGTATTCCGCGTGTTGCTGCGGTGTAAACTATTTCGTTGTAGCTTCGGTCGATAGAGCAGAGTGCAAGCGTTTCATCAGCTATCTGATATTTTGCAATAAGGTCAGGGCCTATACCGAGGATTGGGTGTTCCTTTATAAAGTGCAGGCTTTTTTCAAGTCCAATGCCGTAAAGTGACTGTTCATTCACATAAGAATAAGCGGTCACGATAAAAAGACGGAAAAACGCATCATAGTATGCAATAGCCTTGTCACGGATATAAATGCCCTGGAATATCCATATCAGTGCGAAGATAACAGCCATTCCGACAGCCGCAGCAGCATATCTGTAAACGGAAGTCCTGAGCAGTCCATTCTCAAATTTTGCAGGCTTTGAAGCGAAAATTATTATCGATACGATTATAAAAACAACAGTCATTCCTATGATAGGAACGATAGATGATGTAAAGAATCCGACGAGCCAGAAAAGCATTGAAGCTATGCCGTAGATCCTTGCACGGAGAATATTTTTTTCGTAAACTGCGCCCGTGAGTGCAATTGCAAAAACTATCGTGAGGAACGTTCCGAAAACGATAGGGTTCTCCGAAAGTCCCTGCGAAAGCATCACATCTTTGAGTGCAAGCGTTGGAAGGTCGGCAAAGTTCGGCATAAAGCGAAGCTTCGGGATATGCTGAAAAATTGCAAAAAGTGATTGAACAACGCCTGCCGCGATGATAATGTCAGTGATAACGCGAATCGTCTTTTCACGGGTAACGCAGGCCGCAAGGCAGAAGATGCCGAAGTAGCCGAGCAGCGAGAGCAGACCCTCATATCGTCCTATCTCACCTGCGAGGGCAGTGTTGACGATCTCGCTCTGGTCGCCTGCACGGAGGACAACGCCGTAATACGAAGCGAACGCCCAAACCGCCATAAAAACTATGAGCCACAGTATCCTGTCTTTTTTGAACGAAAGGCTGCCCTTTATCATTGCGATAAGGAAGAAAAGTACGCAGGAAAATCCCGTGAAGTACAGTCCTGCGCTCATAAATGCAGGTGAAGCACTCACGCCGTAAACGAGGAATCCCGTTATCTGCGGCACGATGACGCAGGCTGCGAGCAGAGCCGCTATCCAGTTCTGGAGCGTTTCCTGCTTCATATTTAGGATAAAGTTCGATTTGCTGGTTGTACCGAATATGGTTTTCGGCTGTTTTTTCGTCTGATTTGGTGTGTCCATAAATAAAACTCCATTTAGAAAAATATCCCTGCGATTTGCGCCGCAGGGATAATTAATGCTTTCGTGTTTACAGACTGTAATTTACATATTGTATATTACTTAGCGTATTCAACTACGCGGCTTTCACGAATGATATTAACTTTGATCTGTCCGGGATAATCCATTTCGTCCTCGATGCGCTTGGCGATATCTCTTGCCACAATGACCATTTTTTCATCGTTGATCTTGTCTGGATAAACCATAATGCGGACTTCACGGCCTGCCTGAATAGCGAAGGATTTTTCAACGCCCTCATAAGAGCAGCAGATCTCTTCAAGCTTTTCAAGACGCTTGATGTAGTTCTCGTAGTTCTCGCTTCTTGCGCCCGGTCTTGCCGCTGAAATAGCATCGGCAGCCTGAACGAGAGCAGCGACAACGGAGTGGATCTCAACATCGCCGTGGTGAGCCTCGACTGCGTGAATGACCTCGGGGCTTTCCTTGTACTTGCGGCAGACGTCAACACCGATCTGAACGTGTGAACCCTCGATCTCGTAGCTGAGAGCCTTACCGATATCGTGGAGAAGTCCTGCTCTTCGTGCGAGGTTTGCATCAACGCCAAGTTCGGAAGCCATAATTCCTGCGAGGTGTGCGACCTCGATAGAGTGGTTGAGGACGTTCTGACGGTAGGAAGTTCTGTAATGAAGTCTTCCGAGAAGACGTACAAGTTCGTGGTTAAGACCGTGTACGTTGGTTTCGAGAACGGCTCTGTCGCCCTCCTGCTTCATGATGTGCTCGACTTCACGGCGAGCCTTGTCAACCATTTCCTCGATACGGGACGGGTGGATTCTTCCGTCTGCGATAAGCTTTTCGAGTGCGATACGGGCAACCTCACGGCGAGCCTGATCGAAGCAGGAAAGTGTGATAGCTTCGGGCGTATCGTCGATGATAAGGTCAACGCCGGTGAGCGTTTCGAGTGCCTTTATGTTTCTGCCCTCACGTCCGATGATCCTTCCCTTCATTTCGTCATTCGGCAGAGGAACAACGGAAACTGCGGATTCGGACACCTGATCTGCGGAGCATTTTGAAATTGCGAGAGCGATAAGGTTTCTTGCCTTTTCCTCACATTCGTCCTTGAGCTGCTGCTCATAAGACTGTATCTTGAGAGCCTTTTCATGTACAAGCTCATTTTCGAGCATTGAAAGCAGGTGTTCCTTAGCCTGATCCATAGTGAACTGCGAGATCTTTTCAAGGGTTTCCATTTGCTGCTTTTTGATATTGTCGGCTTCTTCAAGCTTTTCGTCAGCCTGCTTGATCTTTTTCTGGAGTATTTCGTCCTTTTTATCAAGGCTGTCGTTCTTTTTGTCGAGATTGTCTTCTTTCTGCTGGATCCTGCGTTCCTGACGGGAAATTTCTCCGCGGCGCTCTTTAAGTTCCTTATCAAGCTCGGAACGGCTCTTCTGGATCTCTTCCTTTGCATCGAGAAGTGCGATCTTTTTTTGATTTTCTGCTTCTGTCTTTGCTGCTTCGACAAGTCTTTCGGCTTCCTTTTCCGCCGAACCTATCGCTGCTTCAGCCTGCTTTTTGCGGTGATTGATACCTGCGGCGAAGAATATCGCTCCGCCGACAGCGAAACCTGCAATAAGCGCAATGACAGCCGCAATGATAGCTGCTGTGTTCAAGTCCTTGACCTCCCCAAAATTATATTATCGCTCGGAGGGCTTGAACAAGAGGATTTCACATTCCGCAGTCAAAATTTCTCTGCGAAAACGGTGAAAAACGAAAATATTCCTGCCCTTTACAATGCTTTAAACGTTTAAGCCGATATTGCTATAAAAAGATATCAGCCGAATAAAACGTTGAAGCGGCAGAAAGATATGTCATCGTTACCCCGAATATTATCCTCAATTGACAATTTTCACTACATAACGTATAATTTTATCCGAAAAATACAATCTGTAAAGAATAACTGAACCCATAAAACGGGTTTGATAGTGATAATGAATATATGAAACCTCTGTTCAAAACGACAGAGCGAGTGAAAAATGAACTGCAATTTATCAAGCCGACGCCGTTTGCCGTCAAAAGACCGTCCCGCATAAACGGGCAGGACAGCGTATGAATCGCATATGGCAGCCGCCTTAGTGACAAACCTGCGAGCCTTTTTAAAGGCAGGCAGAATTACCTCATATTGCATTTACTTTATTATTGTAATATAAATCATTAATAATGTCAAGGTTATTTTAACATTTTCACACTTTTTAATAAGAAAAAAGCCTCTTAACTGTGAAAAAAGACGGTTGACAAATTTCGCGAAGTGTGATAACATAAACACATAATAACATAAAAACGTTGATAAAGGAAGGCAACCCTCCGTTGAGGACTTTCAGAGAGCGGCAGTCATCGGCTGAAAACTGCGGCAGGTTCGGGAGCTTTGCATACCGCCTTTTGAGTGCGCTTAATCTGCGCCGTCAGCCTGCGTTAAAGGCGTTAATGAGGTGTGTTTTTCAGGGAAAAACGCATAAATTAAGGTGGAAACACGGTTTTTATCGTCCTTAGTGCCCGTAAAAGAGCATTAAGGACGTTTTTTGTTTTCTAAAAAAGGATAAAAAACGAATTTTATGTTAACAATACTATAATATATGTGGAGGTAAACGAAAATGGTAAAGCTCACACTTAAAGACGGAAGCGTTAAGGAATGTGAAAAGGGCACAGCCGCAGCAGAAGTTATCAAGGGCATCGGAATGGGTCTTTATAAGGCTGCCTGTGCTGTAAAGCTCGGCGGAAAGGTATGCGATATCCGCACACCTATTGAGGAAGACTGCGAATTTGAAGTCCTCACATTCGATTCCGAGGACGGAAAGAAGACTTTCAACCACACGGCATCGCATATCCTTGCACAGGCTGTAAAGCGCCTTTACCCCGAGGTAAAGCTTGCTATCGGTCCTGCGATCCAGGACGGATTCTACTACGATTTTGACGCACCTAAGGCGTTCACACCCGATGACCTTGCAAAGATCGAAGCTGAGATGAAGAAGATCGCCAAGGAGGGCATTGAGCTTGAAAAGTTCGAGCTTTCCCCCGAAGAAGCTATCAAAAAGCTTGAAGAAATGGGCGAACCTTACAAGGTCGAGCTCTGCCGGGAACACGCAGGCAAGGGTGAACCTATCTCATTCTATAAGCAGGGCGACTTCATCGACCTCTGCGCAGGTCCTCATCTCGCTTCAACTGCTCCCGTAAAGGCTGTAAAGCTTCTCTCCTGCACAGGCGCTTACTGGAGAGGCGACTCAAAGGGCAAGCAGCTCTGCCGTGTTTACGGTACAGCATTTCCTAAGGCAAGCGAACTTGAAGCATACCTCGCAGCAAGAGAAGAAGCTCAGAAGCGCGACCACAACAAGCTCGGCCGTGAGCTTGAATATTTCACAACAGTTGACTGCATCGGTCAGGGACTTCCCGTTCTTCTTCCAAAGGGCGCAAAGGTTGTCCAGATACTCCAGCGCTGGGTAGAAGACGTTGAAGCTTCAAGAGGCTGTATGCTCACAAAGACACCGCTTATGGCAAAGCGTGACCTCTATAAAATTTCGGGACACTGGGATCATTACCTCGACGGTATGTTTATCCTCGGTGACCCATACGATGAGGAAAAGGAATGTTTCGCACTCCGTCCGATGACCTGCCCGTTCCAGTATCAGGTATACCTCAACCGCGCAAGATCATACCGTGACCTCCCGATGCGTCTTACCGAAACTTCCACACTTTTCAGAAATGAGGACAGCGGCGAAATGCACGGACTTATCCGTGTCCGTCAGTTCACAATTTCCGAGGGTCACTATATCCTCCGCCCCGAACAGCTCGAAGACGAGTTCAGAGGATGCCTTGAGCTTGCAAAGTATATGCTCGATACGGTAGGACTTCTCGAAGACTGCACATTCAGATTCTCCCAGTGGGATCCTGCAAACCCGAAGAACAAGTACGAGGGTACAGCAGAGCAGTGGGAACACGCACAGTCCGCAATGAAAACTATCCTCGACGACCTCGGCGTTGAATATTCTATCGGTATCGACGAAGCCGCATTCTATGGTCCGAAGCTCGATATCCAGTACAAGAACGTATTCGGCAAGGAAGATACACTCGTAACTATCCAGATCGATATGCTCCTCGCAGAAAAGTTCGGTATGGAATATACCGATGTTGACGGCAAGAAGCGCAGACCTTATATTATCCACAGAACATCACTCGGCTGCTATGAGCGTACACTCGCATACCTCATCGAAAAGTATGCAGGCGTGTTCCCACTCTGGCTTGCTCCCGAGCAGGTAAGAATCCTCCCTATCGGCGAAGCTCATCAGGCTTATGCTCAGGAGATCGCAGATAAGATCACAGCACACGGAATGAGAGTAACTGTCGATAAGCGTGACGAAAATATCGGTACAAAGATCAAAGCATCACGTCTTGAAAGAATCCCATATACCTTTATCATCGGCGATAAGGAAACAGAAAATAAGTCCGTTACTATCCGCTCGAGAAAAGAGGGCGAACTTCCCGACGTTAAACTCGACGAAGCACTCGCTAAGATCTTCGAGGAGAATGATACCAAGGCGAAGTAATTTTGCTTTGGCTATGTAACGATTTAACAGCAATTTGAAAAAGCAAACTGCCGTGCGAAATATTTCGTGCGGCAGTTTTTGTAAAATGGTGGACAAAATGAGTAAATTTACAGAATATATCGGCAGGCAGTTCGGCGACCCTCACGGCTTTGTTGGAAAAGTCTGCTGTATCATTATGAATATCATAAATAAGCCTATGTATCTGAAAGTTGTCGATGAAGTGACGGTCAAAAACGATGAAAAAGTCCTCGATATCGGCTACGGCAACGGCTGCCTTTTGCAAAAACTATACAAAAAGACGAAAGCCGAGCTGTATGGCATCGACATCTCCGAGGATATGAAAGCGCAGGCGGAAAAACGATGCAAAAATGCCAAAGCAAGCGGAAAACTCTTCCTTAGCGTAGGCGATTGCTGTGATTTGCCCTACGATGACGAAATGTTTTCCGCCGTCACCTCGATAAACACAGTCTATTTCTGGAGCGATACCACAAAAGGTCTGTCCGAGATAAGAAGAACGCTCAGAACGGGCGGCTCGTTCTATAATATAGTATATACGAAAGAATTCCTCGACTCGCTTTCCTATACGAAAAAGGGTTTTAAGAAATTTTCGCCCGAAGAATTGACCGAACTTGGCATACAAGCAGGCTTTGAAAATATCGAGGTCAAGGATATCGTCAAGGGGAAAAGTTTCGCAGTGATATATACAAAGTGAGGGGACAGATATGATCGAATACAAAAAGCTTACGGAAAAAGAGCTTGACCGTTTTATCGAAATGCGCATTGCACAGCTTCGCGAGGAGGGCGCAAAGGAGGAAATCGACCTGCGCCCTGCGCTGAAGGACTACTATGAACGCCACTTAAAGGACGGGACTTTCGTTTCGTGGCTCGCCTTTGACGGGGGCGAAATTATCGGCACAAGCGGAATGTCGTTCGTGGAAAAACCGCCGTATTTCGGCTGTCCGAGCGGTCGAATCGGCTTGCTTTCGAGTATGTTCACCGACAGCCGTTACAGGAGAAAGGGTATCGCGACTGAGCTTTTGAACCGTGTTGTCGGCGAGGCGCGAAGCTACGGCTGCGGAACAGTGCAGATAACCGCTTCCGATATGGGCGTGAAGCTGTATTCATCGTATGGCTTTGTGCATAATGAGAATTTTATGCAGTTTAAAATTTAACAAATTTTATTGTTTAAAAATTTACAGAAAAAAGCAGTTGACAATACTATATATAATGTGTTATAATAAACTTCTGCTTTGTAAAATTATAATTATGTGTCGGCATAGGGCAGGAGAGTTTTGTCAGAGAGCGTGTTTTGTCCAATGCCATGTTATGGAAAGGGAAAATTATGCTTTTTAGTGAACTCGGACTGCCTCAGGAGATCGTCCGTGCGGTCGAAGAAATGGGATATGAGGAGGCTACGGAAATTCAGGCGAAGGCCATTCCGCTTCTTCTCGAAGGAAAGGACGTTGTGGGACGTTCACAGACAGGTACGGGCAAGACCGCCGCTTTCGGACTTCCTGCAGTTGCAATGATAGACCCCGAGGGTTACCGCCGTGTGCAGACGCTCATACTCTGCCCGACAAGAGAGCTTGCGATGCAGGCTTCGCAGGAAATTGAAAAATTCTCAAAATATCTTCCGTATGTAAAGTCCTGCGCTATCTACGGCGGTGCAGACATCGAGCGCCAGATAGTTCAGCTCAAAAAGGGCGCGAACATCGTTGTCGGAACTCCCGGACGTGTAATGGATCATATCCGCCGTCACACTCTTCACCTTGAAGAGCTCCGCTCGGTAATTCTTGATGAAGCTGACGAAATGCTCAATATGGGTTTCCGTGAGGATATCGAAGAAATTTTGCAGTATATCCCCGAAGAGCGTCAGACGGTGCTTTTCTCGGCAACAATGCCGCCGCAGATAATGGCTATCACGGGCGAATATCAGCGTGACCCGATCGTTGTCGGCGTTGAGCAGAAGAGCCGCACTGTTGAGAGCGTTGCGCAGTTCTATTACGAAGTTCCTATGGGAAGAAAGACAGATGCGCTCCAGATGCTCCTTATCGCATTTGAACCAAAGCTTTCAATGATATTCTGCAACACAAAAGCAATGGTCGATGAGCTTACCGAGAACCTCGTTGCAAAGGGCTTTAAGGCGGCAGGACTTCACGGCGATATGAAACAGCAGAGCAGAACTCAGGTGCTTAACGCTTTCAAGAGCGGCAGAATAAATATCCTCATCGCGACCGATGTTGCCGCAAGAGGTATCGACGTTGACGATGTTGACGCGGTTTTCAACTACGATATTCCGCAGGACAACGAATATTATATCCACCGTATCGGCAGAACGGGCAGAGCAGGTCGTTCAGGTTCGGCTTATACGATAGTGAGCGGCAGAAAGCAGGTCTATGAGCTTAAAGATATCGCGCGCTTCACAAAGGCTGATATTATCCGCTGCGACCTCCCGACAAGAGATGACGTTATCGAAAAGAAGACCCAGCGTGTCCTCGATAAAGTCTGCGACTATATCACTACGGAAAAGTATCCGAACGGCGCAGAGCTTCTCGAACGCCTTACCGAGCGAGGATATTCGGCAGAGCAGATCGCCGCAACCCTCCTCGGAATGAGAATTTCCAAAGAAACACGCACCGTCCCTGAGTTCATCAAACCCGTGTTCCGTCCGCGCGACGAAAAGGGCAGATCAAAGGGCAGCTCCTGCAAAGTTGAAATTTCTCTCGGCAGACAGAACCGCATCGCACCGAACTTTATCCTCGGCGCACTCGTTGACGCAACGGGAATGGCAGGCAAGAACTTCGGCAAGATCGATATCTACGACCGCTATACAACAGTAGAAGTCCCCGAAGCTGATCTCGATCATATCATCGATTCCATGACGGGAACAAAGATAAACGGTCAGAAGATAAAGATCAAACGTTATGAGGGCAAGCAGAGCGAGGGCAGACCAAACGGCAGTTCCGACCGCAGACGTTCGGGCGGTGAAAAGGACTACCGCAACCTCCGCAGAAAAAATACAGGCAGAGCAAGAAAATTTGACGGCTCTCAGAAGAAGAGAACTCACAGTAATTAAATTCGGAAAGCGGAATTCGGAATTATGCTCCGCTGTTTCGTTAGAAATAAAATAATTCTGTAGGGGACGGGTTTCCCGTCCCGACGCCGCAAGGCGTTTTGCAATAAAACAAAACAGACCTATTTTCAAAATTCCTTGAAAATAGGTCTGTTCTATTTATTGAGAATCGTTTATGCGTGTTTTGAAATTATGCGTTTCATTATTCGAAACAGCAAAGCCAACTGTCAACCGACAATTGTCAATTTAAATTTTCTAATTATATTAACTGTTGTCTGCAAATCTTGACTATTCGGCACGAATATGCTATAATAATTTGAAAAGGAAGTGATATTACGGAAACACGAAATGCAAGGATAATTCATTCGTCAGCAGGCGGAACGGCAGGAAAAAACGCGCTTTCCTGCAAAATATCTCTCCCCACAGCGTGGATAAAAGAACTCGGCTTAGACAAGAACGAACGCGATGCAGAGCTTTGCTTTGACGGTCAGACTATAAGCATAAGAAAAAAACAAACCGCCGCCGTTTTTGTGAACTCAAAAAAGCAGCTCGGTCACGATTTGAAAAAATATTCTCTTTATGATAATGAAAAGCTTTGCACCGTTATCTATGCCGATATGACGGATAAATCGGTCTTCGCCGAAAATTTTACCGAAAACATTGTAAAAACTGCTTTCGGCAAAAATAAATTTCCCACTTGGGAAAATTTCTGCAAATTTATTGAGGAACGGTGCGTTCCGAGGGGAAGAAGCGGACTTCGCGAATACCTTGAAGCTATCGGCGTTGACGGATATCAGCCATTTGAGATCATCGCCAAAACAAACGGCAGAATGGCGGAGGATAATCAATGGATAAAAATCGAAAAGATGTAAAGCTGTATTTTGCGACCGATGAAAAAATTGCCGAAACTTCATCAAAAGGCAATCAGGAAAAATGGTATGACGAAGCTTCGGACCGATGGTTCAAGCTTGACCAATTTGGCTACGAAGCATTGAGCGAGTGTGCCGTTTCCGCAATACTTGAATTCAGCAATATTGAAACCGACACTCCGTTTGATTTTGTGCATTATGAAATGGAGAGCGTTTTTGCTCATAATCGTACGCGCACAGGCTGTTCAAGCAGGAATTTTCTTGCGAAAGATCAGTCGATAATAACATTGAGCCACCTGCTGAACAGAGTGCTTGATGAACCGCTCAAAGAAAAATTGAACCGTCTTTCGAGTGACAAAAAGCGAATACAATTCCTTGCCGAAAAGGCAGCTGAGTTCACGGGACTTGAGCATTTTCCCGAATACCTCACGCTGATTTTTGAAGTTGATGCGCTTTTCCTCAATGACGACCGCCACCTTAACAATATAGCGGCCATTGAAGAGGACGGAAAATATTCCTACTGCCCGATATTTGACAACGGCGCTGCGCTTTTGTCAAATACGCAGCTTTCGCAAATGGATATCGAGCCGAAAGCGCTTATTTCCGCAGTGACCGCCCGACCGTTCGGCACTACATTTACACGTCAGATGCGAAGCGCCGAAGCCTTGTTCGGTCAGCAGCTTCATATTCCGCGCTTTACAAAATCGCAGATAAAAGACCTGCTTGCGCCGATGCTTGAATTCTACCCAGAGCGCGACAGAGGGATAATATCCGACCGTGCGGCGGAATGTGTACTCCAAAGGCAGAAATTCCTCGAGCAGTAAACCAACAAAAATGACCGCAAACAAAATGTCTGCGGTCATAATTATATCTATTTACTTTCTGCGCGACTGGCTTCTGCGCTTGTTGTCAACATTCTTTTTGATGTCGCTCATACGCTCTTCGGAGCTCTGCTTGAAGCGGTTCATCATATCCTCAAATGCTGCCTCGGGTGTCATGGGGGTCTTGTCCTGCTGTGCAGGTCTGCGGTCATTGCCGCGTCCGCCGTTGTATGGTCTTCTGCCGCCGTTGTCACGGTGCTGCGGCGGGGGATTATCGACAGCCTTTTTTATCGAAAGTGAGATCTTGCCGTTCTCGCCGATAGCAAGCACCTTTACCTTAACGGTCTGTCCCTCGGTGAGATGATCTCTTATTTCGTTTACGAAACTGTTAGCGACCTCGCTGATATGTACCATTCCTGTCGTTCCGGGTTCAAGCTCGACAAATGCGCCGAATTTTGTGATGCCCGTAACTTTTCCTTCGTAAATGTTTCCAACTTCAAGCTGCATAAAAAGATTTTTAACCTCTCTAATTTTTATATTCTAAAAGCGATTTTCGACAAGCGTTTTTCGCCAAGCGATTTTTCGCTTTAGTTCCTTGTTGTATCGTAGAAGCGGCGCTCGTTCGGATAGGCAAAGCCGAGAACTTCGATAGCGATCTTTTCCATATAAGCGCGCTCATCGTCTTCGGCGAGGATAGAAGCGTACTCATCGTTTTCCGCTTCAAGCTGTGCAGCCTTTTCCTCGAGCTGGGAAAGCTTTTTCTTCTTTTCGGCAATGTCAGCCTGAGTTACAACAAATGAGCTTACCGAATATACGATAACGACCGCGCCTGCGAGCGAAGCCAGACCGCGCATAAAAGGTCCGCCGTTTTTCTTGCGGTTTTCCGAACGCTGCTGTTTTTCTTTCTGCTTGACATAAGCTTTATAGGTCTTTCCCATTTTGCTGCACCTCCGTTCCTTTACAATTCCGAAATATATTTTTATTGCCACTTTCAGATGATAACATTATACTACATAGGGGCATAATTTTTCAAGGATTTTTTCCCACATTCCGAAATTTTTATAGGTATGCACAAAATTGTTAAATTATTTTAGATAAATTCTATTATTGAAATTTACAGCAAGTTCAATCCGCTTTGAATATACTTTTTGTATTTAAGATATCAAACGTTTTTTTCACTGTTTTTCTTAAATTTTCGGAAGAATTTTGCAATTGCCGACGCAATAGAGCGCAGTATGCCCACGATAAGACTTCCGACCGTCGCGATGTATAACAAAAAGCCGAGAAATGTCCCTAAAACGCAGAAAAAGCGCACCTGCCCCCTGCATAAAACGGCAGCGTAAAGAAAAATCGCCGCACCCGAAGCTGCCATAAAAACAATGTCCTCGGCGAATACGGCGTTCTTCTTTGCGGCAGGAGGAAAAACGATGCGCAGGGTACGAAAAACATCGTAAAAAACACCGATGCCGACCCCGAGGACGACCGAAAGCAGAAATAAAGAGCATTGCTCGGAAACGGTGAAAAATGTTTCAAGATCCAAAAATACACCTTCGATCTGTTATTATCTGAAAAGCTTGCCGAGAAAAGAGAGAGGGGAGCGCAGATCCTTGTCGCCGTAAATGATAGCGTCAATGCTGCCCTCAATGTTCATCTCACCGTTCGTCACGGACAGATCGTTGACGTGGAGATCGCTGCCCCGTATCGTCAGTTCGCCCATGGTCGTGTAAAGGAGAACGGAGTTTTCGTCAAAGCTGTCAATGTCGGTAACTCCCGAAATAGAGATTCGGCTGCGGTTTTCGGCAATAATGCTGTGTGCTTTTTCGTTTACATCATTCATATTCATCGTTCCTTTCGTAAAAGCGGTTTAAGGCTTTGTTATAATACTATTCGGAAAGGGGAGCGTTAATGCGTAATTCGTAATGCATAATGCGTAATAATTTTTGCTGCGTAAATTAAGAACCTGTCTTCATAAGCATATGCACACGTCTTTTCGGCAAATTTTGCTGCATACTGCGTTAAAAATCCTTGCCGTGCGGCAGCACGCCTGCGGATTTTTGCCTTGTCTGCAACAAAATTATGCTCGAAAATCCGCATACATTTCTTATGAAGACAGGTTCTAAATGCAAAACGCTATATTTCGTTTATATCCGAACATTGACAAACCGCAGAATTACGGTAAATTTCTGTAAGGGACGGGTTTTCCGTCCCGAGTCGTGTAAATGATCTTTGGTGTACAAAAAAATACCTGTTTTCAAAGGGAATCCCGATGAAAACAGGTATTTTCGTTTGTTTAATAACGTCTTGCGGTGCAGGACGGGAAACCCGTCCCCTACAGAAATTTTGCCTGAAATAAAGGGTTTGAACGGGCGGATATGGAATCCGCCCTACGGAATTCAGGTTTTCGTGACAAATAAGCGGAACAAAAATAATTACGAATTACGCATTGATCTTTCTGTTCGGGCATTTAACAATGATTCCCGATACTTCGTGCCCAAGGTGGCAGGAGATAGTTGCTCCGACTTCGCATATCTCCTCGGGGTCATAGCCGACAGCTTTCTTCATAAGCTTTATAAGCTCTTCCGTAAGCTCGGGGCGGCTGCCGTCGAGGATAGCATAAGCTGTTCCGGGGATCATGTGCTCGGTCGCATATTCTACCATTTTCGGGAGAACGGCTTTTTCTCCTCTTATCTTTGCAACGGTTTCCGAAACTGCGTCCGTGAATGTGATGATAGGCTTCAGTCCGAGCATTTCGCCTACGAATGCGGTCGCACAGCCTACTCGACCCGACTTCTTCGCATATTTAAGGGTATATGCCGTGCAGATGATTATGCCGCTGTCGAACCAGTCGGTGAGGTATGCGATAACCTCATCGGCGGAAGCGCCTTTCTGTACTTTTTTCGCTGCCTGCATAACGGGAAGTCCGTATGCACCCGTATAAGCCTTGCTGTCCATAACGGTGATGTTCATTTTGTCCTTTGCTTCGGGGTGAAGCTCGTAGAACTTCTCCTTTGCGGCATTGGCGTTGTTGAACGAATTCGAGCCGATAGAAGCGATAACTACATTGATGAGGTCGGTAACGCCGTCGTTGTACTGCTTTTCATACTCGCCGATATAGTCTTCAACGCGTATCTGCGAGGTGTGGGGCATTTCGTCCACCTCGTCCATAAGCTTATAGAATTCCTTGGTCGAATATTCAACGTGTTCACGAAGGCTGCGTTCGCCTACAACTATCCAGAAATTAACGAGGGCAATATCATATTTTTCTGCCTGCTCAAGCGAAATATCACTTGCGGAGTCGGTCATAATTTTCACTTTGCTCATAATACGGTAGCTCCTTTTTGAATGAAATTATTAATAAGTATATCATATCTTTGGAACAAATGCAAGGTTTTGTTTGCCAAACCAATATAAATATGTTATAATAAAGAAAATCTCAACTGCGAAAGGGTCTTTTCAATGGATAAATATTATGCCGACCAGCATTTTCATACAAGCTTTTCGGGGGACAGCGACACTCCGCCCGAGGAGCAGATAGCGCGCGCGATCTCACTCGGAATGACGGAGATATGCGTTACCGACCACCATGACTATGATATGGTTTCGGACGTTGATTTCAACCTTGATTTTGACGCTTATTATGCGAAGATGAGCGAGCTCAGACAAAAATACAGCGGCGTTATCGATATTTCGATAGGCGTTGAGCTTGGCTTGCAGCTTCACATTGCCGATTATCTTGACGAGCTTGTGAAAAAGTACGGCTGGCTCGACTTTATCATCGGCTCACATCACGTTATCGACGGCATTGACCCTTATTTCCCTGAATTTTTTGAAAAGCACGGCGCTGATTCTTACGAACGCTATTTCAAGGTCACGCTCGAACGCATCAGGCGTATAAAATGCTATGACAGCCTCGGACACCTCGATTATATCGTCCGATACGGTCAGAAACACGGTTTGAGCTACTCTTACCGCGAATATTCGGACTATATCGACGAGATACTCCGTGTGCTTGTTTCGGACGGAAAGGCTCTCGAATGCAACAGCGGCGCTTTTTCGCGCGGAATGGACGAGCCTAACCCGAACACGGACGTTTTAAGACGATTTAAGGAGCTTGGCGGCGAGCTTATAACGCTCGGCTCGGACGCTCACACTCCCGAAACGCTCGGCGACAGATTCACTTACTGCGGTGAACTGCTCAAAGACTGCGGTTTCAAATATTACGCCGTTTACAAGAAGAGAAAACCTGAGATGCGCTCTCTTTGATATAGAAATTTTGCTGTACCAAAGCTTCAATTTTGTATCGTTTGAACAAATTATGCTTCAAAACATCTCCGTAAAGGGCAGTATAGGCTTTTTGCAGACGGAAAATTGTTAAATTTATTTTAAATGAGAGAAAAGACGCTAAAGTTTTTAAAGTTGCTGCCGATAAAAATAATAGAGATAAATAGCGCCTTTGGTAAGGTGCAAAATGATCGAGTAAATTATGATAGGAGGCTGTTTTATGGAAGTTGGTAAACTCGGTAATGCAATGGGCATATACAGAAAGATGGAAAACAGCTACAAGTCGGGTGTCAAGGACGGCAAAAAGGTATCCGCTTACTCCGCAAAGAGAGTTGATACATTTGAAATGTCCGCAGGCGCAAGAGCGGCAGGCGTGGGAGCTGCAAAGGCTTCCGCAAAGAGGTTCGCCGAGAGCGATGCTTCGGCAGACAGGATCGCTTCGCTCAAGAGCAGGATAGCTGACGGCAGCTACAACGTTTCCCCCGAGAGCGTTGCGGCATCGATATTTGAGGGATAATATTTCCCGAATTACTTTGGAAAGGGTGAATTGATTTGGCTGCGGATTACTTTAAGCTTGTTCGATTTTTTAATGAATATATCGCTCATTACAAGGAGCTGCTCGATTTTGAATACAGCAAGCTCGATATGATCAACAATGATAAGATCGAGGAACTGAGCCGAAGCCTTTCCAAGGAACAGGCGCTTATAATGAAATCCAATTCCATGGAGAAAAAGCGCATCGAGATACTTGGGGAGGACAAGGATCTCACTTTTAAGGAAATAATTGAAAAAGCTCCGATCTCCTGCAAGAAAAGGCTGGAGGGACAGTATGAGGAGCTTTCCGCCTGCGTTATGAAGATAAAGGAACTCAACGATCTTGCAAATGTCATCATCACGGGCAGGCTGAAAAGAGTTGAAAGAAAGACCGCTGAGCTGGACACTTACGACGGCAAGGGCGGAGTTAAGACCGAACACGCTACACGTTCGGCGATAATGAATAAAGTCTGAGGAGGAAAAACAATGGCTTCGAGCTTTATGGGACTGTATGTGCAGAGAGAAGCACTTAATTCTGCACAGAAAGCTCTTGATATAACAGGCAATAACATCAGCAACGTTAAAACGGCAGGCTATTCCCGTCAAAGACTTGACGTTTGCTCCATAGCCAACACGGGCTATAATCTTCTGTACAATACGGGCGTAAGCCTTGCGGGACAGGGTGTTGACAATGTCGGTGTCGGTCAGTACAGAGATGCTCTTATCGATGAAAAGGTAAGAAGCTACACTACACTTGACAACAACTACAATATAAAAGATGTTGTAATGAAGGACGTTGAAACCGCTCTTGACAACATCGAATCAAAGGAATACGGCTTCGCTGCAAACCTTGCAAATTTCAAGTCGGCTCTTCAGAGTTTTGCTACAGATGAAGCAAACAGAAAAGAGCTTGCGAACGTTGCGTTCCGTGCGGCAGAATCCGTTACACAGCAGATACGCTATATGAACTCCCGCCTTGATGATATATCGGAGCAGACGAAGAATGATGCCAACATCTCCGTTGACCGCGTGAACAAGATCTTCGAGAGCATGGCTAACCTCAACAAGCAGATCACAAACAGCTATGTTCAGATGAATTATATGGAGATGACCGCAAACAGCTATCAGGTAGATAACGACTACGGTCCTCTCGAACTCAAAGACCAGATGAACCTGCTTATCGATGAACTTGCATCGTATGGCGATGTTTCGTTCAACGAGGAGAAAAACGGATCGTTCACGATCACATTTGCAGGTCAGGTCGCTGTACATAATGATGAATATGCGCAGATGACAATGACAGTTGAAGATCCCGATCCGCTTTATATGGGCTTCAAGATGACAAGCGCAGGAAAATACATCGTCAAGGACGACCGCTATGACGGACTTATGAACGCTGATCTCTGGAAAAAACTTGCTACCAACAAGGGTATGACCAACAGAGAGTATGTTCAGAAGACAGGCGAAACTATCGATATCACGGGCAAGGATAAGCTTCAGGGCGGTGCGCTCCGCGGCTATCTCGATGTTTACAACGGCGAAGGTGTTTTCAACGACACGGATATGACGGCTTTCAACTCGCAGATAAAGAATTATCCCGACGAGATAAACAGTCTGCTCAAAGATATCAGCACAAACATTGCCGCAGGCGATGCCGATAAGGTAAACGAAGCTGTTGAAAAGCTCAAAGAATATGGCGAAGTTGAGTATGATGCCGCAAACAATGAAGTAAAATTCAGCGGTCAGACAGTCGTTGACGCTAACGGCTATGCTCAGATAGCTATAAAGGAAGAAAATACAACTCCGGGAAACCTCACATTCGTTGTTTCGGGTACAAAGTCCGAAGCTGACTGGACGGCTGTAGGCGATGCAGATGCCATTGCGGCAGATGTTAGAGCGAACGGAACCGAACTTTCGACCGATGCTGCCGATTACCCCGAGGGAAGCAAGCTCGGCGAGGCTCTCACACAGATGAACGTGAATGTTCCTCTCCAGTCACAGTATGCAAATGATTTTCAGGGCATTGAATATTACCGCGATATGCTCAATGCGTTCACAACAACACTCACAAAGGCATTCAACGATATCTACAAAGACTTCAAGGACGCTGACGGCGATCCGCTCGAACTTTTCTCATACGCAAAGGACGACGGCAGCTCAAGCTTCCGTACAGCCGCTGCCGATATCAAGGTAACCGATGTTTGGAGAAATCTCCCGAGCCTCCTTGCACAGCCCGAACAGTATGTTAACGGCAGTGAAGATGATATGGACGAACTCAACAACGACTATATCCACAAGTGCCTTGCAATATTTGAAAATGTTTCGCTCGAATATGGCAACGATGAAACGGGCAAGAAAGATCCGCTCAAAATGACGCTCGAAAAGTTCGTTTCCCATATCTCCGACAACCTCGGAACACAGATCGAGGGCAACGCAAAGATACTCAAAACAACGGACATCATGCTTGAATCCGTCAACGATGCAAGAGATGAGATAATGGGCGTTTCCGTCAATGAAGAGGGCATCAATATGCTCAACTATCAGAAGTGGTACAATGCGATCGCAAGAATGGTAACGACTCTTGACGAGGCACTTGACAAGATGATAAATGATATGGGCGTTGTCGGCAGATAACGGAGGTTGATATAAAATGAGAATAACCCAGAATTTTTCAGACAGAAAATATCTTAAAAACAGCAGCAGACTTTTATCCGGCTATACAAAAAGTATGCTCAAGATCGAATCGCAGATGGACTATTTCAGAGCCTCCGAAAACGCTGTAAAGGCAAGCAAGGCAATGACCGTCCGCAAGAATCTTCAGGATCTTTCGATGTATGATTCCAACCTCAAACTCACAAAGGGTCTTTACGAGGCTGCCGAGCAGAATCTTTATACAGTTGCAAACAAGGTCTATATCGATGTTGCCACAAAACTCGATCAGGCGTGCAACGGCACTTACGATCAGACACAGCTTGACATTATCGCACATGAGCTTGACCAGTACGCTGACAGTGCTATAAAAACTCTCAACTCCGATTATGCCGAGCGCAGACTTTTCGGCGGCACGAACAACTCCTCGCCTGCATTCGGTACCTTGAAAGAGGCTGACGGCATCACGGACGCTCTTGACCCCGTAACGGGACATAAGATCGTTACATACAATGGTATCCCTGTTGATGATATCAGCGCAGACGGCACTCATTATATGAACCGCATCTCCAAGGACGATTATTACGCTGCCGTAAATGCAGGAAATAACGATACAGTTATGAGAATAGCTTATGACGAGGGCTATGACAAGGAGATCACCGAGGCAGAATATAACGATATCGTCAACGGCACAGGCGCAAATGCTGCTGACCCCGACGCTGTAAGAAAGGAAACACGCGATATCACAAAGGAAGTTTCCGCTGATGAATACGACGCTAACGACCCTGCTTACAGCACCAAGGACGGAAAGTTCTACAAGACCGAAACGGTCACAAAATATTATGAAAAAGGTTTCCGCTATTACACAAAGGAAGCCGCTACCGAGGACGACTACAACGCTTCCAAGGGTGACGGCACTGTAATAAAGGAAGGAAACAACTACTTCAAGATCTATACGGGCGATGTAGGCGGCTGCAAGCCGATATATGTTGATATCGGTCTTGGCATAAAGTATAACGACAAGGGCGAAGTTCAGGAGGGAACTGCCATTGATGTAAGCATGAACGGTGCGAAGATAACCGGCACGGGCATGACAACGGTCAATTCTTCCGTAAATTCGTCCTATAACAAGGATGATCCGTTCTCCAAGGCTACTTATGACAAGCAGTTCAGCAACAACTTCGTTCAGCTTATCTATGACGCTGCTGATGCACTCAGAGCGGGCGATGTTTCCCGTGCGAATGCAACGATAGACCTTCTTGACCACGCCAATACGGGAGTTCTTACCGAGATCACAACGCTCGGTTCAAAATACAAGAGCACAGAATTCTATCTCGACAAGGACGAGGAATACAAATCGAGCCTTCTCGAACGTCAGAACGATGTTGAGGGCTGCGATATGAATGAGGAAATAACGAATATGAACGCTATGCAGGCTGCATACAACGCTATGCTCCAGCTCAGTGCCAATGTTCTTCCGAGAAGCATATTCGATTTCATCTGATAAGATCTGACGGAAAGCAGGGGATAAATTATGGATCAGCTTCTAAGTATCAAGCATATTCCTATTAAAATCGAAGTCAATGTAACCAATGCACAGCTCAAGCCGAGAGAGGCAGATCCGCTCGAGCCGTCTGTAAAGATCTCGAGGGGTTCGGACGGAGTAAAGGTTGCGGCGCAGCCTTACAAGGTCGATATCTCATCGCCGAAGCTTGACAGCTATGTTCCGACTAATGTTCAGCCGAGCGAGCTCACGCTCACATATGATGCCGTTGCAAAAATGGGCGGCACGGACGGTACTGCTTCGGCTGCAAATACAACAGCCGTTTCACGCAGCTCCTCGCAGAGCATTGAAGCTATTCTCAGCAAGCTCCCGAAATCAAAGGAGAGCAGCATCAGCTACAATGACGGAACGCTCAGCATCAATTACAGTATGATCGGCAGTGACAGCAGTTCGGATATAGGTTCGATATCCGATCTTAAAAACGGCTTTGAATTCATTCCCGGTGATATCGAGTTTATCGTCAGCCAGATGCCTGACCTTGAAATAGAATATCTCGGTGAACCGCTCTATTTCCCGAGAAGCGCTGACCCGAACTACAAGGGTGAAGTTGACGTTATAGCCTAAGCGTGTGCAATCGTGCCATTAAGAGGATTATTATATGATAATAAAGACAAGAGATTTCGGCGAAGAGGAAATTTCCGAGGAGGTCATCATAGACTTCCCGAACGGAGTTTATGCCTTTGAAGAAAACAAGCGATTCGTGCTGCTTTCACCCTGCGGAGAGGATAAATATCCGATGTGGCTGCAAAGCGTGGATAATCCGAATCTTTGCTTCATCGTTTTCGACCCGAAAGAGTTCGTTCCCGATTATTCGGTCGAGCTTGACAGGGAAACGAAAGAACTCCTTGAAGCGAACGGCGAAGAGCTTGACCTTCTTTGTATGGCGGTTGTTCCCGATGAATATATCAACACAACGCTCAACCTCAAAAGTCCGATCGTGATAAATTCCAAAGCGAAAAAAGGCGTTCAGGTCATCGCTGCGGAAAATTATCCGCTCAAGTTCCCCGCTTTTAAAAAGGAGGGTGCTTAAATGCTGGTCGTTTCGAGAAAAAAGGACGAGAGCATCATCATCGGCGACAATATCAAGGTCACGGTCGTTGAAATATCGAAAGACCGCATAAGGATAGGCGTTGACGCTCCCGAAAATGTCAAGATCGCGCGAAGCGAGCTTTACGATACAGAAAAATTCAATATGCAGGCTGCGATAAATAAGCCATCTATCGACATTCTCGCAGCTTTGCTTGACAAAAACACTAAGTGAAAGGATGAATTGATATGGCAAGCAGTACATCTTCAACTTCTTCAACCTCCAGCTTATGGAGCAATAACAGAATGTCCGGTCTTATGTCCGGACTTGACACAGAAAGCCTTGTTAAATCAATGGCTGCAAACACAAAGAACCGGCTTAACACGAAGAAGCAGAAGCTTCAGACTTTACAGTGGAAGCAGGAAGCTTACCGTTCAAGCATTTCAAAAATTTCTGAATTCCAGAAAAAGTTCCTTGACTGGGGCAGCGATACCTCGATAAAGGCAAACTCAGTTATGAACAAGTTCAAGGCTGAATCCACGAATGATAAGCTTGCAGTTTCCGCAAGTTCATCTGCAACGCCTGCTACCTATTATATCAGCGCTGCAACATCGGCTTCGGCTGCTCAGGTAACGTCATCGGGGGCAATATCGACCGACCAGATCGCTCTTGATTTCAGCAATAACGTTGATGGCAAGGAATATACCGTTAAAATGACCTACAACGGCACAACAAGAGAAGTTAAGTTCATGGGCAGCACCGATGAGGATACCGCAAAGGCTAACTTCCTCAAAGCCGCAAACGAAACTTTCAAGGATATCAAGACCGACGCTCAGGGCTTTGAATTCAAGGACGGAACTTCGACCCTTGTTTTCAACAACGCAAATGACGGCATCAGACATACATTCAGCATTCAGTACAACAGCGAAGCTGTAGGTCTTTCAAGCACTGTCGGCAGCACAATGGGTACGACCACAAAGCTCGGCGATGCAGCTTTCAATACCGCACTCGATGATGATGCTTTGTTTGAATTTACCATAAACGGCGAAAAATTCACCTTTGAAAAGAGCAACACTATCGGTGATGTCATAAACACAATCAACAAGGCTGATATTGGCGTAAAGGCTACATTCAGCACCATGACGCAGAGCTTTAAGCTTGAATCGACGGAAACAGGTACGGCAGGAAAGCTGAACATTGAACAGACACGCGGAAACCTTCTCAACTCCCTGTTCAACAGCAGTGACGACTTCACCAAAAAGGACGTTTACGGCAAGAACGGTACAATTACTATCAGCACCGACGGTGAAAACTACACCACCTACACAAGTGCAAGCAACGAGTACACCTTTGACGGCACGACCTTCAATATCGGCAAGCTCGGCAACTTCGATTCCTCCGCTGAGGGCGTTGACGAGATAACCGTGACCACAGAAAAGGACACTTCCTCTATCAAGGAAACAGTTATAAAGTTCATCGATGCATACAATCAGCTTCTCGATGATGTTTACGGCGAGATACAAACCTCCCGTCCGAAGAAGAACGGCTCTTACTACGATCCTCTTACCGATGAGCAGGAAGAAGAAATGAAGTCGGACGAGATCGAGAAGTGGAACAACGAAGCAAAGAAGGGTCTTCTCTATCAGGATAACTATCTTTCCACTTTCGTTTCGAGCATCAGAGGTGCAATGTCTTCCGCAAAGGTTGACGGCTTCACGCTCTATGACCTCGGCATAAGCCTTGCGTCCGACTGGAAGAGCAACGGCAAGCTCGTTGTTGACGAGGATAAGCTCGAAAACGCGATCAATAACTACGGCGACAAGGTAACAAGCTTCTTCGTTGATACCGACAAGGGACTTGCTGCAACGCTCAACAATGAGATCGACAGAGCTATCTCAACAAGAGATAAAAAGGTCGGATATCTCTCGGGTATTGCAGGCATCGAGAACACAACGACCGAAAAAGACAATGCTCTCTATTCGCAGATCAGCAATATGCAGACTCTTATCAATAACCTCCAGACAAGATATGAGAACGAAATGGAGCGTTACTGGAAGCAGTTCACAGCGCTTGAAACATATATGAGCAATATGCAGAGCCAGTCATCTATCTTCGGTTCGGATTCATAAGTCCAATCCCGAAAAGGTATGCTTTTACCGCAGATGCATGGTAAAAGCATACCCTTAAATAACTAATGGGCGGTGTTTTCCATGGTACCAAATCCATATCAGAAATATATGAACAATGTCGTCACGACAATGACTCCTGCGCAGCTTCTCATTGCGCTTTATGACAAGGCAATAGTTGAGCTGAAAAAGGCTGTTATCTATATCGAGGACAAGGATATCCCAAAGGCTCATAATTCGATAACAAGAGTCGGAGATATCATCGATGCGCTCGATGCGAGCTTAAAGGAAAATTACGAGATCACAGACAATCTCGCTGCACTCTACCAGTATTTCCGTGAGCAGATCATTCAGGCGAATATAAAGAAGGACAAAGCGATATTGGAATCACTCATTCCGTTCTTTCAGGAGCTTCGCGATGCTTTCGATGAAGCGAGCAAAAAGATCTGAGTTTAAAAGCCGTATTTAATTTGCCGTGGGGCTTCTCCACCATAAAGGGGGCGTTCGTTTGAACAGAACCATTATCGAACTGATGGACGATAAAATTCATCAGCTTGAACATTACAATGAAATAACTTCCCGTATCATCACCGAGGACAGCATCGACGGCGTGGGCGACCTTATCGAAGAGCGGCAGCAAATACTCACCAATATGGATGGTATCTCTGTCGCAGTCAAGCAGTACGTCAGCGAGCAGTCTATCGAGCGTATGGATAAGATAAACGCTCTTCTCCGCTTTGAGCAGATAGACGACCTCAACGGCGATCTTATGCAGCTTCAGGATAAGATAAAGCGCGTTCAGGAGCTTCGCGAGGAGATAAAGAACAACGATAAAAAAGCGTATGATCGCCTTGCAAAGCAGCGCGACGAGATAAAGCAGAAGCTTGATGAAGCCGCAAAGAGCAAGCAGGTCGCAGATTACTGTTCATCTTCCAACGCGGCAGATGTCAGCAAGGGAAGAAAGCTGAATATTTCCAATTAGAAAGCATAAAATAATATAAAAAAGCTTCCATTTGTATGGGAGCATATGCATCTGTAGCTCAGCTGGATAGAGCGTCAGACTCCGACTCTGAAGGCCGTGGGTTCGAATCCCGTCAGATGCACCACGCATTTTACGCCGTTTGAGAATGTTCAAGCGGCGTTTTGCATTGCATACTCCGTACAACAAAATACCCGAGCAGGTCGTTATTCAGCTGACCTGCCCGGGTATTTTTATTCTGCGTATTTTTCAAGATTATCCCAGTCTATATCCTCATCGGAAATATAGCCGCTCTTTTCCGCATTATCTATCTGCTTGCGCTCATCGGAAGTAACCTTTGTAAAATCGGGATCCCAAGCAAGCACAAAACGTTTGATAGTTTCATACGCAAGTTCCTGCTCCTGCTCGGGGAGCATTTCATACATTTTAACTATCTGCTGTGTTCTCGGTGACATACAAACAACCTCCTTATTTATAAATATCTCCTCTTGAACCTATGTCTATAATATACAATATTTTCAACTGGTTGTCAATATCGTATCGGTAAATAATGCGGTATTTACCTACCCGAAGCCTCATTCTTCCGTCATCATATCCCTGTAAGACTTTTATATCGCCCTCGGGAGGTGTGACCGTAAGCCCTTTTATTGCCTCTCGAATATTATTTGCAATTGGCTTCTGAATTTTTGCAAGAAATTTGAGGGCATCTTTTGAGTATTTTATATTCATTCGCTGTTATCTTTCTTTCAATATTGAATGGATATTGTTGTGAATGTTTTCTAATGCTAAGATAACATATCGGGAGTTATTTGTCAAGGTTTATAAAAGGTATTTGAGTACGTAAATTTAATAAGAGTAAGTTTTTAAATCGCAAAATGTCAGGCATTTTACAGAAAAAATTTCCCCAACCCCTTGAAAAAAACGAATAAATGTGCTATAATTTTCAAAAGAACATTTGTTGCTTTGTAAAGGAGCGTTTTAATATGCATCTTCAGGAAAAAACAGTTGAAACAGAGCTGATCTTTGACGGCAGAATCATAAAAGTACGCAAGGATAAGGCAGAACTCGAAAACGGCGCGATAGTTACCCGTGAGCTCGTTATCCACCCCGGCGGAGTCTGCGTTGTTCCGGTGAATGAAAAGGGCGAGGTCTATCTCGTAAAGCAGTTCCGCTATCCTTTTCAGGAAGTTCTTACGGAGATACCTGCGGGAAAGCTTGAAGTCGGTGAAGATCACCGCAGTGCAGGTCTGCGCGAGCTTAAAGAGGAAGTCGGTGCGGAGTGCGAAAACTTCGAGTATCTCGGCGTGATGTACCCCTCGGTCGCTTATCTCACAGAAAAGATACATATGTATCTTGCGACGGGACTTTCTTTCGGCGAGCAGCATCTTGATGAGGACGAATTCCTCGATGTTGAGAAAATGCCACTTTCGCAGGCTGTTGAAATGGTCATGAACGGCGAGATAAAGGACGGAAAGACCCAGAGTGCGCTTCTTCTTGCCGCAAGAAAGCTTGGAATATAAATTTTTGCGTAATAAACGCGGCATCTTTGTTTTCTCTGAAAATAAAAAAGCCGTCCCCGAGAAAGGGACGGCGAAGTTTACGGTTTTATCAGAGGATAGTGCCTGACTGTTCTGCTTCGAGTTCAGCCTGCATAAGCTCGATGTGACGGGTGTAAGCGTCAAGGATCTGACCTTCGATGCTTCCTCTTGCTTCGGGGGAGATAGGGTGAACGATATCGCGGAACATTCCGTTTTCATCACGTCTGCTCGGCATTGCAACGAAAAGACGCTCATCGCCCTGAACTACCTTGATATCGTGGATAGCGAGCATATCATCGATAGTGATGGAGATGATTGCACGGAGTCTGCCCTCGGGAATTATTTTTCTGATTTTGATGTCTGTAATGTTCATAATAGGTTTCTCCTTTGTGATGATTAAAAAGCCTGTGCCGTTTTCCGTCGGCAAGGTCATTGACAAAAATTATGACAGGCAGCCGCTCCGAGGATTCGGAGTTGAGCAGGAAGATTATGTATCTATTTTGCTCTATTCATGATGATTTTATACTGCGAATGAAGCCAGAAGCGGACATTCCGGTAAAAAATGATCTGTTTATTGCATATCACAGCTTATAATATAACATATTATAGTTAAGTATTTCTGAATGTTAAATGATTTAGTTGTGAATTTGGATTGATTTTTTGTAAATATTTTTTCAGCGGAAATTTTACTGAAAATGAAACAAAAGCAACATTTAGGTGAAGTATGGAAAAAACGGCTTTTTTTGGAGGGGATAAGAATGAAGCTTTATATAAAACAGCGTTTGTTCAGCTGGACGGACAGCTTTGATATTTACGATGAAAATATGGACAAAAAATATACAGCAAAGGCCGATTTTCTCGCCATTGGACACAGGATACGGGTCTTTGACCGTTTCGGCGGTGAGATCGGCTATATACAGGAAAAGCTTCTTCGTATATTTGCCGAATTTGATGTTCATATCGGCGGAAGATACCTCGGTAGGATAAAGAGAAAGATGACCTTTTTTATTCCTAAGTATGACATTGACTACAACGGCTGGAGCATAGAGGGCGATTTTTTCGGCTGGAATTATAGTGTAAGGCAGCCGAACGGTCTTGTTGCCGCCAATATCACAAGGGAGCTTTTTCACCTTACCGATACATACTCTATTGAAATTTTTGACGATTCCGATGAGATAAACGTTCTTATGCTTGTGCTGGCTATCGATGCGGCGAACTGCAGCAAAAATAATTCGTAATTTTGCAGATCGCAATATCCGGGGACTGCACAATGAAAAACAATGACAAGTAGTTATTGTTTTACGCGATAAAGAGGAATTTAATGGGGAGAAATACATGAAAAAAATTCTTGGTTCATGGAGCGGTATGAGAAAATATCTTGAACATGAAATGCTCGCCGAATCATTGCGTGGCAGGATCAGGTATGGATGCACTGCTTATGTCGGTATGGACGGATGCCATATTTTTGAAGTGTGTATAGATAATATACAAGTGAAGCGATTCTCTTTGGAAACGGTAAATACTTATTTCATTGACAGCGGCTATACATCAAACCCTGTTCCGAGCGGCATCAGTGAGTATTGGGCAGAATTTTGGACATTATTGGATAAATATTCTATTGATAGGCGCACGGAATACACCGATGAAGAATTTTGCGAGGCTTTAGAGATGTACCGCAATCAAAATATACAAAAGAGTGTATTTTCAGAAAATCCCATTGTCAGAATGTTTGCAGTATTTGATAGGAGGATCGGAAAAGCAACACTCAGGAAAATACAAGACACAATTGAAGATCAGCCTGAGTGGCTGCGTCAATTATACTTGTTGAGAATAACGGCAGAAAATTGAATCAATAAACTCCGACGAATTTGACTGCCCAATATAATTTCACATCAGACAAAAGGAGAAAAGCTTTGGAAAAATACGATAAGTCCGTCCTTGACGGAAAGAAGCATATACATTTTATCGGTATCGGCGGCTCGGGAATGTACCCGTTGGCGCAGATACTTCATTCAAAGGGTTATTATCTTAGCGGCTCGGACAACAACGAAACTGACACGCTTGCAGCTGTAAGAGCAATGGGTATCCCCGTTTTTCTCGGTCAGAGAGCCGAGAATATCGAGGGTGCTGACCTCATCGTTCACACGGCGGCGATAATGGCGGATAATCCCGAGCTTATCGCGGCAAAGGCGAGCGGTGTTCCTGTGCTTGAACGAAGCGACCTGCTTGCTATCATCACTGCGCAGTTCGGGAACACGGTCTGCGTGAGCGGCACGCACGGCAAGACGACCACAAGCTCGATGATAACGCAGATATTGAAGAAAAAGGGCATCGACATCACCGCTGTTATCGGCGGAAAGCTGCCTTTGATACACGGAAGCGGCATTGCAGGAAAGTCCGACATTATGGTATGCGAAGCCTGCGAGTTTATGGATCATTTTCTGAAGCTTTCGTCCGATGTGAGCGTTATTCTCAACGTTGATGCTGACCACCTCGACTATTTCGGCAGCCTTGAAAACGTGATAAAGTCATTCCACACGTTTGCGGAGCAGACTTCGCGCGCAATAATCGTCAACGGCAGCGATGAAAATTCGATGAAAGCTGTCAGCGGACTTGAAAACAAGTGTGAGATAATTACTTTCGGCAAGGATTCAAGCTGCGATTACTACCCCGAAAATATCCGTCACATAAACGGACTCGAAACGGCTTTCGACCTTATGCACAAGGGCGAAAAGCTCGGTGAGATAACCATTCACGTCCCCGGTGAACACAATGTTCTCAACGCAGTTGCGGCTGCGGCGGCTTCGATATACGAGGGCGCAACGGCGGAAGATGTTCGCATTGGACTTTCCGATTTTCACGGCTCTCAGCGCCGCTTTGAGAAGTACGGCGAGGTCGGAGGGGTGACGGTAGTTGACGATTACGGTCATCACCCTGCTGAAATTGCCGTCACGCTCAAAGCCGCAAAGGGACTTGGCTACAAGCGCGTATGGGCGGTGCATCAGCCGTTCACATTCTCACGCACGGCAATGCTCACGGACGATTTTGCAAAGGCGCTTTCCATTGCTGACAAGGTCGTGCTCACCTCGATAATGGGCTCGCGCGAAAAGAACACCTACGGCATACACACGAGCGCACTCGGCGAAAAGATAGACGGTGCAAAGTGGTTCGACGAAGAAGAACACGATAAAAACTTCGAGCTTTGTGCTGATTATGTTGCGGAAAATGTGCAGGAGGGCGACCTTGTTGTAACGCTAGGCTGCGGCGACGTAAACAAGCTTGCGCGTTTGATACTGAAAAAATTGAAAGAAAAGGAGCAGTAAAATGAACGATAAGGAAAAAAGAGTTTTTGATTTCGTAAAGGAAAGAGTCGAAAACGGTATCGCACCGTCGATAAGAGAAATTTGCGCTGCTCTTGATATCCGCTCGACCTCGACGGCGGCGAGATATGTGAACAGCCTTGTTGCGGAGGGTTATCTCGAAAAGGTGGACGGCTGCAACAGAGCGATAAAGCTTGCAGGCAGGGGAGCATCAAAAATACCTCTTGTCGGAACGATAACGGCAGGTCAGCCTATCACGGCGGTTCAGGATATCACCGAATATATCAATTTCCACGAAGAAAAAAGCTACAGCGGTGAGCTTTTCGCGCTCAAAGTAAGGGGCGAAAGTATGATAAACGCTGCAATTCTCAACGGCGATATCGTTGTTGTTGAAAAATGCTCGTCCGCACACAACGGCGAGATAGTTGCGGCACTCGTCAACGGCGAAGAAGCGACCGTAAAGACTTTCTACAAGGAAAACGGACACTACCGCTTGCAGCCGGAGAACGACACAATGGATCCTATAATCGTTGATAACTGCGAGATAATCGGCAGAGTTGTTGCCGTAATGAGGTACTTATAAAAATGACGGAAAATGACGTAATTCTTGACAGAGATATCGCTCCCGACCGTGCGGAGCGCAAAAAGCTTCGCAAGCTTTACAACAAAGTCGGCGGCGCGATGGTTTTGCAGTATGTTCTGCTGTATGCGATGTATTTACTGCTCACGGTTCTGCTCACGCCGTTTATCACCGAGGAAACGAATCCCGAAACGGGACTGGAGATAGTCGGCTGGGCGGAAGAATTTGCGATGTACTTTGCGCCCGTTCTCGGGTCGGTGATAATGTTCTTCGCGTTCAATGCCGTGAACAAGGTAAACAGCAGAGCGATGTTCAACACGCGGAACGTGACAGTCGGAATGTTGGGGCGGTGCGTTCTTATGGCGTTTGCATTCCATGCGGTGGGAATAGCGCTGGAGTACGGCGTTGACTTCATTCTGTACAATACAGGGTACGAAGTTACTTCGTTCGATTACGAAACGAAAAACGATGCCGCAACTGTTCTGATAGATGTTATATCCTCGGCCATAGCCGCGCCTATAGCGGAGGAGATGTTCTTTCGCGGAGTTGTGCTGAAACAGACTTCAAGGGTAAGCGCGCGGTTCGGGATAGTATTCTCGGCGGTGATGTTCGGACTTATGCATGGAAATCCGTATCAGTTCGTTATGGCGACGGTGATAGGACTTTATTTCGGCTACATAACCGTAAAAACGGACTCGCTGATACCCTCAATCGTATGTCATATCGCGATAAACGGAATGATGAGCGTGAGTGATGTTATCGGTCTGCTTGGCGAAGAGATCGGGAACGTATCATTTTTAGTGGTCTATGCGGTCGAGATACTGCTCGGCGTTCTCGGAATATGGCTTTATAAGAAAAGCGGAGAAAAAGCAAAGCTTCCGCCCTACACTGAGTATCACAAAAAGCGCACACTGCCGATAATACTGACCTCGGTATGGGTGCTTATTGTGACGGGTCTTTATATATATGATATTGTTGGTTCGGTGGAAGCGGCTTTATAAATGCGGAATGCGGAATGCGGAATTAGTTTTGCTCCGCAAATTTATGCTGAGAACCCAATTTCCGTAGGGGCAGATTCTATATCCGACCGTTTCAAAGCCCATATTTTAGGAAAAAGCTGATTAAAGCGAAGCGTTCGTTTTGCCATTTTGAGAAAT
>UQKC01000005.1 GCA_900541495.1 uncultured Ruminococcus sp.
CGATTTTTACATTCCCACGCTGAACCGGAAAATACTTTTCGATTCTTGCGTACTGTTCTTTTGTGATATTCATGTATCTATCATATCATATTTTGAGTTTAGTGTCAACAGACTCTAGAGAACCCCATTACAAACTAACGGAATATAAATAATTCCGAATTCCTAATTCCGCATTCCGAATTACCCCAAACTCTTCCACCCAACTTCATTCCTGCTCATGACCGTGAAAGTTGAACCGTACAGCGCTGTCGAAATGTAAGCGTCAATGCGGCGAATGTCCGATTCCGTCTGCGAAAGCGCATCAAGTACCATGCATATATTCTCCGCCGTAAGCTTGCGGAAACGTTCCGCCGCAGTTTCCGCAGGAACGACTTTGCCCTCAAAAGTCACCCTCCTGCGCAGAGCTATCACCTCCGCAATGATGTCCCGAATTTCCTCCAAAGAGCCTGCCGAAAGCGGATAACGTGATTTCAGCATATCAAGCTCCAGAACCTCGTCTAAATGCTCCTTTAAATTTGTGCTGTCCGAAATTCCCGTCACATCATTCACGCCCGTCTGATTCGGATAGGTCTTGATATTTTCAATCTGACTATTTTCGTTCTGATTATGATAAGTCTTGATAGAAGCCGCTTTGCCGACAGCCTGAATCTCGCTTTTGCCTGCCCTTGAAGCCGTGTTTTCCGTCAACTGAATACCGCTGTTCACAACATCAAAAGAGCCGTCCTCACGCCCCGATATTTCGTTCACATATATCAAAGTCGGACGGGCAAGGTACTGTTTTTTCTGCTCGACCAAACCTGCCGCTTCAAGCTCCGAGTAAATACGTGCCGCCTTGTCCTTGCCAAAGCCAAGCACCCGACACGCCTCATCTCGGGTGAAAATTATGTACACCCTGCCGCGTTCATCGCGCCAGCCGTTCATCTCGGAAAGCTTCATTCGGTCAAGCATAAGCGCGTATAAAAGCTTGCCGTCACTCGATATCCCGCTGTATTTTTCGGAAAAGATACCCTGCGGAAGCTTGTAGAATTGTCCCTCCATTTTATAACCCCTTTTTATTAATTTTACTACGGACGGTGACTAACATACAATCACATATTTATTGTGTAATTTAGACAAGAGCATTTATAAATGCCGTTGCGGAGAATAAAAATCCGCAAAAATTACGCATTAAAAAAACCGTTGACTTTTTGCGAGAAAAATTGTATAATTAAGCTGATAAAATTACACTATATAAGTAAAGGTGGTCAAAAAATGAACAAAAAAGAGCTTGCCGAAATAAAGAAAAATTTCGGCGAACACAGCGGCTTTTTCACACTCAACCGTGTGCTTACCGCTTACATAGATACGCAGAAAAACGTCCGCTGTCAGACGAACGAGCTTTACTCCCTCACTCCCGAGGAGATCGGCGCAGTTCTTATGGAGTCGCTCTCAAAGGTCTTCAAAGGCAGCCTCGGAAAAGGTCTGCTCGAGTATCCTTTTCCGCGTGAGCAGTATGACGAGGGCGGTTCGCAGAGAATTTTGTGGGAAGCCGTTAAGACTAAGCTTGCCGATGAAACAGCCTGTGCGGCACTTCTGGAAAAAATTATAAATAATCTTGCTTATGAGCCTGCATATACTATTATCATCGGACACTGCTCCTACAGCATAATGTCGCGCGACAAGAACGATGACGACCTCGGTACGGCTGCCGATGAGTACAACTTCATCGTCTGCGCAGTTTGTCCTGCCGTTACCAACGACGACGGACTTATGTTTGACGGCGACTCAAACTCTATCTCAAAGAAGTCAAACACCGAACTTGTCATCGCGCGTGAGCCTACAGACGGCTTCTTCTATCCCGTTTTCAGCGACAGAGCGCCCGATGTCAACAGCGTTATGTACTTCACCAAAACCCCGAGAAAGCCTAACGTTTCGTTCGTCAATGACGTCCTCGGCTGCGAGTTCAGAATGAGCGCAAACGGCGAGAAGAAAACGTTCCAGCAGGTTATGCACGACGTTTGCGGCGACGAACTCAACTACACCGTTATCACGCAGGTAAATGAGAAGCTTCGCGAGTTCGTTCAGGAAGCCAAAAACGATACCGAGCTTCCCGTTATCGACGGCAACAAGCTCTACAATATCCTTTCCGATTCGGGCGTGAGCGATGAAAAGCTGGAGGGACTGAAAACTATCTTTGAGAATAAGGTCAGCGGCGGCGCACTCACCGCAACGAACCTCGTTGAGCCGAAGACAAAGCTCTCCACCCCCGAAATAACCGTCAGCATCAGCAAAGATGCCACCGACAAGGTCAGAACCACGACAATGGACGGCAGACGATGCCTTATCATCGACCTTGACGACCCCGCAATCGAGATAAACGGTCTTGCAACACGCATAAAAGGCAATTCTATATAAATTCTATCTAAAAAGGAATGATAAATATGGTAACAATAGTAACAGTAGAAAATTTTGAGCAGGAAGTCCTTCATTCGGACAAGCCCGTTCTCATTGACTTCTGGGCATCATGGTGCGGACCATGTATGATGATGTCACCGATAGTCGATGAGCTTTCCGAAGAGGAAACGGGCGTAAAGTTCTGCAAAGTAAACGTTGACGAAGAAATGCCGCTCGCCGCAAAATTTGGCATTGAGAGTATTCCGTCACTTCTTCTCTTCGAGAACGGCAGATTCAAAGACCAGATCGTCGGCGCAGTACCCAAAGCACAGCTGAAACAGTTTATCGGAAAGTAAATATTAATTCGTAATGAGTAATTATTCTTGCTCCGAATATTTGTCACGAAAATGCAGAGCATCCGAATTTTCCGTAGGGGACGAATCTCCGTCCCGTATTGCAGACGTTATTAAACAAATAAAAACCCTGCTTTTAAAGGATTTTTTTCGTCCTTTGAAAGCAGGGTTTTATTGTTTAAGAAAATTTTTTTGTATGTCGAAAATCGTTTCTGCGCCATAAATTCACGGAGTATAATAATTACGCATTACGAATTAAGAATTACGCATTAACCCAAAATCATGCTGTCATTGATAGTCGAAGCGCCGCCGTCCTCTTCAAACTTTTTGAGGAGATCTTCAACGGTGAGCTTCTTCTTTTCTTCACCGCTTGCCTCGAAAATAATTCTGCCGTTGTTCATCATTACGATCTTGTTTCCGTGAACGATAGCATCGTGCATGTTATGTGTTACCATAAGCGCAGTGAGCTTGTTCTCGGAGATGATCTTGTCCGAAAGTTCAAGAACCTTTGCGGCTGTTTTCGGGTCGAGTGCCGCTGTATGCTCATCAAGGAGAAGAACGTGCGGCTTTTTGAGCGTTGCCATAAGCAGTGTGAGCGCCTGACGCTGACCGCCCGAGAGAAGTCCTACCTTTGAGGTCATTCTGTCTTCAAGTCCAAGGTCGAGCATTTTGAGAAGTTCGTGATATTCTTCGCGCTCCTGCTTTGTGATGCCCCATTTGAGCGAGCGGCTCTGTCCGCGTCTTGCGGCGAGAGCGAGGTTTTCCTGAATTTCCATTGTTGCGGTCGTACCCGTCATAGGGTCTTGGAAAACTCGTCCGAGGTACTTTGCTCTCTTGTGTTCGCAAAGTCCCGTTACGTCAACTCCGCCGATCTTTATCGAACCCGAGTCAACGGGCCAAACGCCTGCAACAGCGTTAAGGGTCGTGGATTTGCCCGAGCCGTTGCCGCCGATAACTGTGCAGAAGTCGCCCTCTTCAAGTTTGAGCGTAACGCCGTTGAGCGCTTTCTTTTCGTTTATAGTTCCTGCGTTGAATGTCTTTTTAATGCAGTTTATCTCAAGCATTTTCCGAACCGCCTTTCTCATTTACGTTTCCTGCGGAATTTTTAGCAGCCGCGCGGAATGAATTCTTTGACGCTCTCTTTATGTAAGGAACAGCGAGGAATACCGCAACGACGATAGCAGAGAAAAGCTTTGTGTTCTGTGTGGAAAGTCCGAGCCAGAGCACGATCTGGATAACGATGAAGTAGATGATAGCGCCAACTGCCGTGAAAGCAAGTCTGCCGCTGAAATTGAGGTGCTTGCCGAGGATAAGCTCGCCGAAAACTTCGCCGATGATAACAGCCGCAAGTCCGATTACGATAGCACCGCGTCCCATATTAACGTCGGCGTTGCCCTGATACTGTGCAAGAAGTCCGCCTGCAAGTCCGACAAGTCCGTTCGAGAGGATAAGCGCGATAACTGTGGATTTTTTCGTGTTGATACC
This sequence comes from uncultured Ruminococcus sp., assembly GCA_900541495.1. GTDB lineage: Bacteria > Bacillota > Clostridia > Oscillospirales > Ruminococcaceae > UMGS363. The sequence continues at coordinate 4,212 of UQKC01000005.1, forward strand.
CTGCGCGCGAGCCATATTTGAGTTACAGCCTGTTGCACGGATAGTGAAACCGTACTCCGTTCCGAAGAACCAGTAGAGAACTGCGATAAGGAGCGCAACAACGATAACACCCTTCAGAATGGTCATAGGGATAAAGCGGAGCGACATAAAAAGTGGGTACTTGTCAACGTTTATAGCTGTGTTTGCCTGACCCATAATGTCAAGGTTGATAGAGTAAAGAGCAAGCTGTGTAAGGATACCTGCGAGGATACCCGGGATACCGAGCAGTGTATTGAGCAGTCCCGTCACAAGTCCTGCAAGGCAGCCTGCGAGGAATGCGCAAACGATCGCAAGCGGTACAGGAACTCCGTTCACGATGAGAACAACGGCAACCGCGCCGCCCGTTCCAAGGCTTCCGTCAACGGTAAGATCGGCGAAATCGAGGATCTTGTAGGTTATGTAAACGCCTATCGCGAGGATACCCCAGATAAGTCCCTGTGCGACCGAACCCGGAAGTGCGTTTACGAGCGTCATAATGTTCATAGAGCAAATTCCTTTCAAAATTGTTGTAAAGTTCCTGCGAAACCGCTTCGCAAAAAACGTTAAGTTTTAATTAAACTTAATTTGGAAACGGAGCAAGAGTTCCGTTTCCGCATTAAGCTTGATTAAGCTGTTTAACTAAGCTGCTTTATCGTGTAAGCTTATTCAGCAATAGCAACATAATCCTCAGGAATTGTGATTCCGAGAGTGTCGCAGATCTCCTTGTTGTATTCCTTAACAACGTTTGGAGCGTAACGAATTTCCATTTCGCCCGGATTCTTGCCTTCGGTGAGAATTTCGTAAGCCATTTCGCCTGTAGCAACGCCGAGGTCATAGTAGCTGATAGAGAGAGTTGCAACGCCGCAGCCCTTGCAGATGCCCTCTTCACCTGCGATTACAGGAATGCCTGCAGGAACGCAGATGTTCTTGATGATTTCAGTGTTGGAAGCCATTGTGTTGTCGGTAGGAATGTAAAGAACATCACATTCGCCGATAGCTGTGTTTGTGATAGACTGGATCTCGTTGCTGTCAGCAGCGGAGTATTCCTTGTAAGCGATGCCGTCAGCTGTGAGAGCTTCGCCGAACTTCTGAGCCTGGAACTTGGAGTTAGCCTCGGAAGAGCAGTAGAGGATACCTACCTGCTTAACATCGGGGAAGAGTTCCTTGAGCATCTTTTCCTGCTCGTCGATAGGAGCAAGGTCAGCTGTACCCGAGATGTTTGTACCTGTTGTGCCTGTCCAGTCGGAGATGTCGAGTGCTGTGCCGTAGTCGGTAACGGAAGTTCCGAGAACAGGGATAGAGTTTGTTGCAGCAGCGGCAGCCTGAAGTGCAGGTGTAGCGTTTGCAAGGATAAGGTCATAGCCGTTGGAAACGAAGCCCTGACAAATTGTGGAGCAGTTTGTGCTTTCGCCCTGAGCGTTCTGCTCATAGAAAACAACATTGCCTTCGCCGAGGAGTTCGGTGAGCTTGTCCTTGAAGCCCTGAGTAGCAGAGTCAAGAGCAACGTGTTCAACGAGCTGGCAGATACCAACGTTGTAGACCTTGCTTCCGTCAGCAGCAGTATTGTCGGCAGCAGCGCCGCCGTTGTCGGTCGTTGTGTTTCCGCAGCCTGCGAAAGCCATTGCAGCTGTAACGCAAGCGAGTGCGCAAGCCGCGATCTTCTTGATAGATTTCATAAACATTCCCCTTTTGAAAAAAAGTATAAATATAAGTATAAGTCAATGTACTGTAAAGCCAAGGACTTTAGCTCTATACATCGTTAAATCCGACTGCGCTTTAAATCCTTAAAGTACACGACCTATATAATTATACCACCTTAACTTCCAAATGTCAACACTTTTTAATTTTAACTTTCCCCATTTAACTTTCCCCAACGAAAATAAGTTTTTTACCTGAAATTTGTGGAGAAAATATAATTCCGAATTTAAAAATTTCCCTCTCCCTCTTGACAACTCCCTCAAAGTGTGTTATAACTGTATTATATCAAGTAGTACAGTTAATACAGATAGAGGGTGATGTAATGTTTGCGATTGACCTAAGGGAGCGAACTCCTATTTATGAACAGCTCTATAAAAGAATAACCGAGCTTGTTATAAAAGGCGAGCTTAAACAGGACGATAAGCTCCCGAGCGTCCGCGAGCTTGCGAAAGAGCTTGGCGTGAACCCCAATACGGTCGCAAAAGCGTTCCAGATGCTTGAACGTGACAAGGTGATATATTCCTTGCAGGGCAGGGGAAGCTTCATTGCTGCCGTCCGGACCGACAGCATCAAGGAGCGAACGCTTTCTGCTTTCGACGCGGTTGTTGCCGAAGCGCTGAAAGCCGGACTAACTGCCGATGAACTTATTTTACGCATAAAAAATTACGACGAAAAAGGACTTGACAAAAATGAAACGCAAAAACAGAAAAAATAAACACTCCGCATTTCCTGCCGTTGTATGTACGGTGTTTCTCGCTGCAGCGGTGCTTTCGGGAAATGCCGTTTACCGCAGACAGCAAATCGCTGCGAACGTCATCACAAATGAAACCGCCGACACATCTGACCCGATGCTTGTATTGGTAAACAGAACGCACATTATCTCGGACGAATACAGCGGCGAGCTTGTTGAACTCGACTGCGGAAAAAGCGTCGATTCACGAATTTATCCCGATCTTCAGGCAATGTTTGACGAGATGCGCAGCGAGGACATCTATCCGATAGTGAACGAGGGTTTCCGCACAAGAAAAGATCAGGAGCAGATGATGACAGATCAGATAAATGCTTATCTTGACGAGGGCTACAGCCGCAGAAAAGCGGAAAAGCTTGCGGAAAAGATAGTTGCCCCCGTTGGTTCGAGCGAACACGAGCTTGGGATCGCTGTTGACATCATCGCCGATAAATCTAAGTCGGATAATGAAACAGTCTATAACTGGCTTGCGGAAAATGCGTATAAATACGGCTTTATCCTGCGCTATCCATCGAATAAGACCACGATAACGGGCATCGACTATGAGCCGTGGCATTACCGATATGTTGGCAAAAAGGCGGCAGCGGAAATTTATGAACAGGGCATTTGCCTTGAAGAATACCTTGAAAATAACACGAAAGGAACAGATATATGATAAAATTAAAGGGTGCAGTTAAGAAATTTGACAGCTTTGATGCACTTGACGGCGTTGACCTTGAAATAGGCAGCGGCGCAGCATTCGGTCTGTTAGGCTCGAACGGCGCGGGAAAATCAACCGTTCTCCGACTTCTTTCGGGCATATATGAAGCGGACGGCGGAACGGTCGAAATAGACGGCGAAAGTGTCTTCGACAATGCCGATGTCAAGCGCAGAGTTTTCTTCATCAATGATGAAACCGTGCAGTACAACGGAATGTCACTCTCCAATCTGAGGAGATATTTCAGCGGATTTTATCCGAACTTTTCAAACGAGCTTTTCGATAAGCTCAACGAAACGATAAAACTTCCCGAAAAGAAAACTATGGATAAATTTTCAAAGGGAATGAAGCGTCAGGCTATCGTTATCACGGGACTTGCCTGTCGAACGGACTATCTTTTCCTCGATGAAGCCTTTGACGGACTTGACCCGACTATGCGAAACATCGTCAAGCGTATGCTCGTTGATGAAATGCTCGACCGCGGACTTACGACCGTCATTTCTTCGCATAATTTAAAGGAAATAAACGAAATTTGCGACAGCGCAGCGCTTATGCATAAAGGAAAAGTGCTCTTCTGCCGCGATCTCGACAGCTTAAAGGGCGAAGTTCACAAAATTCAGGCGGCTTTCGATAAAAAATACACGAAAGAGGACTTCCCCGAGATCGAAGTGCTTCATTTTGAGCAGAACGGCAGCCTTACATATATGATCGCAAAGGGAAGCACCGAAGCCGTCGAAGAAGCCGTGCGCAAAAAGTCGCCTCTCGTATTTGATATGATACCGCTCACGCTTGAAGAAATTTTTATCTATGAAATGGAGGAAAACGGTTATGACTGCAAAGGCATCGACTGCACAAACATCGGCTAAATATGAGCCGTCCGTCCATAACGGCTTGTGGAATGTGCGGAGCTGTATGAAATTTTCTGTAATAATTTTCATTCTGCATCTTATCGCTGCTCCCTCGATACTGATATCGGGAATATACAATATCACAAACCATATCAGCTCAGGCCCGAGCGAAAGCACCTACATTGTCGCCGCAGGAGCAACATTCTTCGCAGGCGCGCTCGGAATTCTTATCGCATTTATGAACTTCGGCTGCCTTTATAATAAGAATAAAGCCGATATGTACCTCTCCGCACCGCTCTCGATGAAGCAGAGATTTTTCTCCGACTATCTCTCGGGACTGGCTTCATACATTATCCCGTTTATCGCGGCGCAGATACCGACGCTCGTTCTCTTTGCGGTCGGACACTTCGGCTTTGACGGAAAAGAGTTCACATATTTTATTGAAACAGCGGACGGCAAGGACGCAGAATATCACTATGTCTGTGACTTTTTCGGTAAAGCATTTCCTTACTACGGACGGTTCGCTGTCGGCGGAATAATTGCGATGATAATGCTTTTTACGCTGACGGTACTTATACTGACCTGCTGTGGAACGCTTTTTGACAGTATTGTTCATACGGTGCTTATAAATTTCTTTTCGCCTTTTGCTTTTGCGCTTACCTTTGATACTATATATAAAGCTGATTTTATGCTCGACCTGAACAGATTCTTTTATCCGATATTTGCTTGGACATCTCCTGCAGGGGCGGTTGCAATGCTTATTATGGCGATAGGCGATAATTTGTACAGCTACAACGCCGTACCGTTTTGGGAGTGGTCTATCGGAGTTATTGCAAATATAGCAGTAACATTTGCGCTTGCATATCATTTCTATAAAAAGCGCAGAGCGGAGCAGATCACAAAGCCTATCGTGTTCCGTTGGATATACAGCCTAATGATGATACTCGGACTTTGCTTTGCAATTATAGTGTCGGTCAATTTGGATCTGATCTCCGTCGAAGGAAAGTTCGATAAAAAATTCTTTACGGTCGTTTTCGTGACATTCCTTATATATATGCTGTGCGAGATGATTTCCAACAGAGGATTAAAAAATCTGTGGAAAGGCGCAGTACGATATGTGATAACATTTGTGGCTTATACAGCCTGCCTTGCGCTTGTATTCTCCACAAGATTTTTCGGAGTGGAATATTATGTTCCGTCCCCCGATGAGGTTGAAAAGATTTACCTCGGCTACAGCGGAGCGTACTATGATAATATCTACAATACCTTTGATTATTACGGCGGCGACGGCTCGGACGGTTCGGTTTTGGTCATAGAGGACAGGGACTCCATTGAGAACATAATTGCGGCACAGCGTATCTCGGCTTCCGTTAGAAAAACTGCTTTAAAGAACGGCGGTACAGACGGTTGGCTGGAATGGCTCGACGAAAACGGCGGACCCTATAATCTGCTTGATTATTCCGTTTGCTGCGTACTGAAAAACGGAAGAAGAGTTACGCGTACTTACATCATTGTAACGGCTGAAGCAGAGAAATACCTTATGACTATTGATGCTTCGGAGGAATATAAAAAGCAGGCAGCACAAAGTCTGAAAAACAGATTTGAACCCTATGACGAACTCTATGAATGGCTTCGCACAACGCAGGAGCAAAATAAAAAGAACGGTGCTGTCGAAGATATTTCTGTTGATCTCTATCTGTACACTCCTATCAGCTCTTGGAAAGATGACGTAATGTACGCAAAGAAGATAAAAATGAATGAAAGCTTCTATAATGAGCTTCGTGACGCACTTGCAGCCGACAGAGAAGCTTTAACGGAGGACGAGTATTTCAGACCCTGCTCCGACAGAAAATATTCGATCAGCATAACGCAGATATTATGGGGATTGCCCATTGACGGAAGCTGGACGGAAACTATGAAAGTTCTTGCTGCGCACAACTGCTTCGATGCGCTTGACGATGACTTGGACGAATTGCTTGATGAAAGCAACAGAGAATATACACGCACGATAGCTGTGGAAAGAAATTCGGAATCCTCTCAATCAAGCCTTTTGTACCGTGCAAAGGAGGGCGTTTCAAACAAAGAATACTATGGCGGTTTGGCAAGCGATTCGAATATAAGATACGTTGTACACTATTCGGAAGACCTGCGTAAGCTGGTTGAAGTTATGCAGTTCAGATACATCACCGATGAAGTTATGTACAGTATCAGAATAAACGGCAACAGCTATCCCATACCACCCGAATATTCCGATGTTGCGGAAAGAGTTTTCAACTCGGCGGAAAATCTCAACGATTATCCCAACGGTACAACGATATATTACGGTATAGGTGTGGTGACGAATTAATGCGGAATTCATAATGCGTAATGCGTAATTTAGGGGCAATCGTCAAGTTCGGAAGCTTGACGGTTGCTCTTTTTTGCAATTATATTCCAAGCAAATCATTGATTTACCAAACTAAAAACTATGCATTAAGCATTACGAATTATCATTGCAGTGTCTTGTTATCGTTTTAATGGCATAAATTTCATATTTCACATAAAAATAAGGGCAAAATTTCTGCATTTTGTATAAATATGACGAAAAGCGCATATAATGTTGATGCTGCAAAAATTTTTGAGAAAAATTTGGCGAAAATGCTTGACAAATCGGCACTTTGTGTATATAATTATTAATTGTTTGATGCTGTCTTTATGGGTTATTGCGCCCGGACGTGCATTCGGACAATAATTTTTGGGAAAGGAGATAGATTATGCCTACATTTAACCAGTTGGTTCGTAAGGGAAGAGAGGTTTCCGAAAAGAAATCCACAGCTCCTGCTCTTCAGAAGGGTTACAACTCCAAGAAGAAGATCCAGATCGACCAGAGCGCACCTCAGAAGAGAGGCGTATGCACAGCTGTAAGAACTGCTACACCTAAGAAGCCTAACTCTGCTATGAGAAAGATTGCCAGAGTAAAGCTCACAAACGGTACAGAAGTTACTGCTTACATTCCTGGTATCGGCCATAACCTCCAGGAACACTCCGTTGTTCTTATCAGAGGCGGACGTGTAAAGGATCTCCCTGGTGTACGTTACCACATCATCAGAGGCACACTTGACGCTCAGGGCGTAGCTAAGAGAAATCAGGCTCGTTCCAAGTACGGCGCAAAGAAGCCTAAGGCAGGCGCAGCTAAGTAATAGCGCAAAAGAAATCTTAAACAATTGGCATATCATTGGAAGTATAACTCAATGAAACCACATATTGAATGTGGAGTATTCATTTTAATATATATGAATACCTCTGCATTGGACGTGCGTGTCATCGCAGAGATTGTGGATTGAAACGAGTACCTATGATATCATTTCTATGAAGGAGGGAAGAACTGTGCCAAGAAGAGGTAAAATCGCAAAGCGTGAAGTTTTGTGTGATCCGGTTTACAATTCTGAGATCGTAACACGTCTTATCAACAACATTATGCTTGACGGTAAGAAGGGTGTTGCTCAGAAGATCGTTTACGGTGCATTCGACATCGTAGCAGAGAAGACAGGCAAGGACGCTCTCGAAGCATTCAATGAAGCTCTCGAAAACATCATGCCTCTCCTCGAAGTAAAGGCTCGCCGTGTAGGTGGTGCAACATATCAGGTTCCTATGGAGGTACGTCCCGAAAGACGTCAGACTCTCGGACTCAGATGGCTCACAACCTATTCCAGAGCAAGAAGCGAAAGAACCATGAAGGAAAGACTTGCAGCTGAGATTATGGACGCTCTCAACGGTACCGGCGGTGCTTGCAAGAAGCGCGAAGATACTCATAAGATGGCTGAAGCTAACAAGGCATTTGCACATTACCGTTGGTAAGACGGCTTAATGCTGCAATTTATGGAGGTTTAATTTATGCCAAGAGATTGTTCACTTGAAGATACAAGAAATATTGGTATAATGGCCCACATTGACGCAGGTAAAACAACCACAACTGAGCGTATCCTTTTCTATACAGGTGTAAACCATAAGATCGGTGAAACTCACGACGGTGCTGCAACAATGGACTGGATGGCACAGGAGCAGGAGAGAGGTATCACAATTACTTCCGCTGCTACAACTGCACACTGGGCAGGCCATAGAATCAATATTATCGACACCCCCGGCCACGTTGACTTTACAGTTGAAGTTGAACGTTCACTTCGTGTACTCGACGGTTCTGTAACGGTTCTCTGTGCAAAGGGCGGCGTTGAGCCCCAGACAGAAACAGTTTGGAGACAGGCAAATAAATATCAGGTACCGAGAATGGTATATGTAAACAAGATGGATATTATGGGTGCAAACTTCTATCACGTTGTAGATATGATGCACGACCGTCTTAAGTGTAACGCTGTTCCGATCCAGCTCCCTATCGGCGCTGAGGACGACTTCAAGGGACTTGTTGACCTTGTTGAAATGAAGTCTTACGTTTACTATGACGACCTCGGAAAGGATATCAGAGTTGAAGATATCCCTGCTGACTTGGTTGAAAAGGCTCAGAAATACCACGAAGCTATGCTCGAGGCTGTTGCTGAGCAGGATGATGAGATCATGGAAAAATACCTCGGCGGTGAGGAAATTACCATTGATGAGATCAAGAAATGTATCCGTAAGGGTACTATTGCAAATACAATGGTTCCTGTTGTATGCGGTACTTCTTACAGAAATAAGGGCGTTCAGAAGCTCCTCGACGCTATCGTTGACTATATGCCTTCTCCGCTCGATATCCCTCACATCAAGGGCGTAAACCCTGAAACAGGTGAGGAAGAGGAAAGACCTTCCTCTGACGATGAGCCATTTGCAGCTCTCGCATTCAAGATCGCTACTGACCCATTCGTTGGTAAGCTTTGCTACTTCCGTGTTTACTCCGGTAAGGTAGACGCAGGTGCTACTGTCCTCAATGCTACAAAGGACAACAGCGAAAGAATGGGACGTATCCTCCAGATGCATTCTAATCACAGAAAGGATATCGATACCTGTTATGCAGGTGATATCGCTGCTTGTGTTGGTCTTAAGAATACAACGACTGGTGATACACTTTGCGATCCTAAGCACCCGATCATTCTCGAATCCATGGAATTCCCTGAGCCTGTTATCCAGCTCGCTATCGAGCCTAAGACTAAGGCCGGTCAGGAAAAGATGGGTATCGGTCTTTCAAAGCTTGCTGAAGAAGACCCGACCTTCAAGACATGGACAGATGAAGAAACAGGACAGACAATCATCGCCGGTATGGGTGAGCTTCACCTTGATATCATCGTTGACCGTCTTCTCAGAGAATTCAAGGTTGAAGCTAACGTAGGTGCACCTCAGGTTGCTTACAAGGAAACTGTCAAGACTCTTGCTGATGTTGATCACAAGTACGCTCGTCAGTCCGGTGGTAAGGGTCAGTACGGTCACGTTAAGATCAAGCTTGAACCTAACGAATCCGGTAAGGGTTACGAGTTCATCAATGCAGTTGTCGGCGGTGCTATTCCTAAGGAATACATTCCTGCTGTTGACAAGGGTATCCAGGGCGCTATGAAGTCCGGTATCCTCGCAGGTTACCCTGTAGTTGACGTAAAGGTTACTCTTTACGATGGTTCTTACCATGAAGTTGACTCCTCTGAAATGGCATTCTCGATCGCCGGTTCTATGGCATTCAAGGAAGCTATGAAGAAGGCTAACCCATGCATCCTCGAACCTATCATGAAGGTATCCGCTATCGTTCCTGAAGACTTTATGGGAACTGTTATCGGTGACCTCAACTCCAGAAGAGGACAGATCCTCGGTCAGGAGATCAATAACGGAACAGCTCAGGTCGATGCTCTCGTTCCGCTCTCTGAAATGTTCGGTTACTCCAACGACCTCCGTTCCAAGACACAGGGTCGTGGTCAGTACACAATGGAACCACACAGCTATGTAGAAGTTCCTAAGAACGTTGCTGAAAAGATCATGACTGCAAGAGGCAAGGCTGAATAAGTTTTTTAGTAAAATTTATAAAAAAGCTTGCTTTTTCGGTTCAAATCTGTTATTATAGTATTATAATAAATCCCATTATATATTATCTAAGGAGGAAATTCCAATGGCAAAGGCACATTTCGAACGTACTAAGCCCCACGTAAATATTGGTACTATCGGTCACGTTGACCACGGTAAGACAACTCTTACAGCTGCTATCACTAAGACACTCGCTCTCGAAGGTCTTGCAGAGAAGAAGGATTATTCTAACATCGACTCCGCTCCTGAAGAGAGAGAGAGAGGTATTACAATCAACACAGCTCACGTTGAGTATGAGACAAAGAACCGTCACTATGCTCACGTTGACTGCCCGGGCCATGCTGACTATGTTAAGAACATGATCACCGGTGCTGCTCAGATGGACGGCGCTATCCTCGTAGTTGCTGCTACTGATGGTCCTATGGCTCAGACTAAGGAGCATCTCCTTCTTGCTCGTCAGGTTGGCGTTCCTTACATCGTTGTATTCATGAACAAGTGCGACCAGGTTGACGATCCTGAGCTTCTCGAACTCGTTGAAATGGATATCCGTGAAACACTTGACAAGTATGAATTCCCTGGCGATGATACACCTATCATCAAGGGTTCTGCTTACCAGGCTCTTATGGCTCCTGATGACCTCAGCGATCCTGCTTACGCTCCTATCCTTGAACTCATGGATGCTGTTGACTCTTATATTCCTACACCTGACCGTAAGGCAGACCTTCCTTTCCTTATGCCTGTTGAGGACGTATTCACAATCACTGGTCGTGGTACTGTTGCTACAGGTAGAGTTGAAAGAGGCCAGCTCAAGACTGGTGACGAAGTTGAGATCATCGGTCTTACAACTGAAAGAGCTAAGACAGTTGTAACCGGTATCGAAATGTTCAGAAAGATCCTTGACTACGCTGAGGCAGGCGATAACATCGGTGCTCTTCTCCGTGGTATTCAGAGAAACGAAATCGAAAGAGGCCAGGTTCTTTGTAAGCCGGGCTCCATTCACCCACACACAAAGTTCAAGGGTCAGGTTTACGTTCTTAAGAAAGAAGAAGGCGGCCGTCATACTCCTTTCTTCAACAACTACAGACCTCAGTTCTACTTCAGAACAACTGACGTTACCGGCGTAATCACTCTTCCTGCTGATAAGGAAATGTGCATGCCTGGCGATAACGTTTCTATGGATGTTGAACTTATCACTCCTATCGCTATCGAAGAAGGCCTCCGTTTCGCTATCCGTGAAGGTGGTAGAACAGTAGGTTCAGGCGTTGTTACAGGTATCAATGAATAATTATTCATCGAATAATTAATTCGTTCCTTTAACAATTACGTTTGATTCGTAAATAAAATTCGCTCTTGCTGAGTAATCGGCAAGAGCGTTTTTGTTTTATTTTTGGTTTCCATAAAAGAAACAGCGCTGCCGATGAACGACAGCGCTGTTTTTGTTTAAATTAAATTATGCTTCAGCAGGAGCGCCAACAGGACAAGTACCTGCGCAAGCGCCGCAATCGATGCACTTATCAGCGTCGATAACGTACTTGCCGTCACCTTCTGTGATAGCGCCAACGGGACAACCGTCTGCACAAGCTCCGCACATGATGCATTCATCTGAAATTTTGTATGCCATAGTATGACACCTCCCATAAGTATTAGGAAATAGGGCTTTCCTTCATTCGTCATTATAGCATATCAATTGTGAAAAAGCAATATATATTTTGTAATTTATATAAAATTTAAAATATTTTCGATTAGGACTTGAAATAGTCATTAAAATAAAGTAAAATAATATTAGTTGATTATTTTTAAAGGGGGATTTTGCCGTGTTTAAATTTTTTTCATCCCTCTCATTGTGTCCAAACTCCGTTTCTCTCGTAATATTACTATAACTATACGCTAAAACTGCTGTGAAATTACCGTTTCGCAGCTTTTTATATTTACGGAAAATGTCGAAACACATTTTCTTATGGTTTTTGCAGGAGGTTTTTTATGAAAAAGGTTGCTATCATTATGGGCAGCGACAGCGATCTGCCGGTTGTCAAAAAAGCGATCGATGAGCTGAAAGCTTACGGCGTTCCCTATGAATGTCATGTTATGTCCGCTCACCGTTCACCGCAGCTTGCAAGCGAGTTTGCTTCTAACGCAAAAGCAAACGGCTTCGGCGTAATTATCTGTGCCGCAGGTATGGCTGCTCACCTCGCAGGTGTCGTTGCCGGTCACACTACTCTTCCTGTTATCGGTATTCCGTGCAAATCAGCAGTCCTCGACGGTATGGACGCGCTCCTTGCTACGGTCATGATGCCGAGCGGAATCCCTGTTGCCACCGTTGCTGTAGACGGCGCAAAGAACGCTGCTATCCTTGCAGTTCAGATGCTCGCTCTTTCGGACGAAGCTCTTGCCGAAAAGCTTGAAAAGGCTAAGTCTGACATGCTCGAGGGTGTAAAGGCTAAGGACGCCAAGCTTCAGGCTGAACTCAACAATTTATAATTTTGTAATCAATTAATGGAGGAATAAATTATGGAAAACATTGTAAAGGCAGAACAGCTCTATGAGGGCAAAGCAAAGAAAGTATTCGCAACCAATGACCCTGACTACGTTATCGTTGACTACAAGGACGATGCGACAGCTTTCAACGGCGAAAAGAAGGGCACTATCAGAGGCAAGGGCGTTGTTAACAACAAGATGACAAACTATATGTTCAAGCAGCTCGAAGCCGTAGGCGTTCCTACTCACCTCGTTGAAGAACTTTCCGACCGCGAAACACTCGTTAAGCACGTTGAGATCGTTCCGCTCGAAGTTATCGTTCGTAATGTAGCAGCCGGCAGCTTCTCCAAGAAGCTCGGTATCGCAGAGGGTACTCCGCTCAAAAGACCGACACTCGAATTCTCCTACAAGAACGATGACCTCGGCGACCCATTCATCAATGATTACTATGCTCTCGGTCTTGGACTTGCAACTCAGGAAGAGATCGACGACATCACAAAGTATGCTTTCAAGGTAAATGAGTTTATGCTCGGCTTCTTCAAGAATATCGGCATCGACCTCATCGACTTCAAGATCGAATTTGGCAGATTCCACGGCAAAATTATCCTCGCTGATGAAATTTCTCCCGATACCTGCCGTTTCTGGGACAGCAAGACCCACGAAAAGCTCGATAAGGACAGATTCCGTCGTGATATGGGCGGCGTAGAAGAAGCTTATCAGGAAATGATGAAGCGTATTTTCGGAGAATAAGCATGGGCGGATTTTTCGGAGCAGTTTCACATAACGACTGCATAAGCGACGTTTTCTTCGGCACAGACTATCATTCCCACCTTGGCACTCGCAGAGGCGGTATGACCGCATATTCTCCCGAACTCGGCTTCCAGAGAAGCATTCATTCGATCGAGAATTCGCCTTTCAGAACAAAGTTCGAGAGTGATATCGAGGGAATGAGGGGAAATATCTGCATAGGCTGCATCAGCGACTCCGATCCGCAGCCTATTCTTGTCCGTTCAAAGCTCGGTCTGTACGCTGTCTGCACAGTCGGCATCATCAAAAACAGCGCCGCTCTTTGCGACGAGATACTTAACAGCTGCTCGGAAAGCTTTGAAGTAATGAGCAGCGGAAACGTAAATTCCAGCTCGCTCATCGGCGCACTCATCGCACAGAAAAGCTCGATAGTTGACGGCATAAGATATGCGCAGGAAAAGATCGAGGGATCAATGTCCCTTATGCTTATGACGAGCGACGGCATCATCGCCGCGAGGGACAAGCTCGGCAGACTTCCTATTATAATAGGTAAGAGAAGCGACGGTTTCTGCCTTTCTCTCGAATCTTTTGCATTCCAGAAGCTTGGCTATGAAACCTATCGCGAACTTCTCCCCGGCGAGATAGTAAAGTTGACTTCGGATAACTGCGAAGTGCTTTACGGCGGCGGAAAAGATATGAAAATTTGCTCGTTCCTTTGGACTTATTATGGTTATCCGAACTCTGTTTATGAGGGCGTTACCGTTGAAACGATGAGAACGAGAAACGGCGAAATAATGGCTGAACACGACATTGAAAACGGCTGTCTGCCCGATGTTGACTACGTTTGCGGCGTTCCCGACTCGGGAATCCCTCACGCTATCGGCTATGCAAACCGCAGCGGTATTCCATTCGCGCGTCCGTTTATCAAATATACCCCGACTTGGCCGAGAAGCTTTATGCCGACCAGCCAGTCTATGAGAAATAAAGTCGCAAAGATGAAGCTTATTCCCGTGCATGAGCTTATCGAGGGCAAAAAACTCCTCTTTGTTGACGACAGCATCGTAAGAGGAACACAGATGCGTGAAACGGTCGAATTCCTTTATGCAAACGGTGCAAAGGAAGTTCATATGCGTTCAGCCTGCCCTCCGATAATGTTCGGCTGCAAGTACCTGAACTTCTCGCGCAGCACCTCCGAGCTTGAACTCATCGCTAGACAGATCATCGATGAGCAGGAGGGCGCTGACGGACTTAATTATATTGACGAATACAGCGACACAAACACCGAAAGAGGCAAAATTCTCCGTGAAGAGATATGCCGCCGCTTGAAGCTCACCTCGCTCGAATTCCAGTCACTTGACGGAACGATAAAGGCGATCGGACTTGACGGCTGCAAGCTCTGCACATACTGCTGGAACGGAAAGGAATGATTTCCTATGTTTGATAGTATTCATGAGGAGTGCGGCGTTTTCGGCGTTTATACCCCGAACAGCACCGATGCCGCAATGCAGACTTATATGGGTCTGTATGCACTCCAGCACAGAGGTCAGGAGTCCTGCGGAATAGTTTTGAATGACGACGGCGTTTTCAGTTATCATAAAGACCTCGGACTTGTCCGTGACGTTTTTACAAAGGATATACTCGAATCGCTCGGCAGCGGAACAGCTGCTATCGGTCATGTCCGCTATTCCACCACGGGAAGCTCCAACCGAAGCAACGCACAGCCGCTCGTTGTGCGCCACGTTAAAGGTCCTATGGCTCTTGCCCATAACGGAAACCTTGTAAACGCAAGAGAACTCCGTGAAACCTACGAAATGCGCGGCGCGATATTCCACACCACCAACGATACAGAGGTCATCTCTTATGCAATTACCGAGGAAAGACTTAGCTGCCCGTCTATCGAGGTAGCCGTTTCCAATGCAATGTGCAAATTAAGAGGTGCATATTCTATCCTCGTTATGTCCCCGACAAAGCTCAT
Organism: uncultured Ruminococcus sp.; assembly: GCA_900541495.1. Classification (GTDB taxonomy): domain Bacteria; phylum Bacillota; class Clostridia; order Oscillospirales; family Ruminococcaceae; genus UMGS363. Next base: position 19,391 of record UQKC01000005.1, read on the forward strand.
CGCGACAAGAGATCCCGACGGTTTCCGTCCGCTCTGCCTCGGCAGAACAGCTGACGGCGGCTGGCTCGTATCGTCCGAAAGCTGCGCGTTTGACAGCGTCGGCGCAGAGTTCGTTCGTGAAATTGACCCGGGCGAGCTTGTGGTCATCGACCGTGACGGTATCCGTTCGGACAGAAGACACTGCGGCAGACCATCTCATATGTGCGTATTTGAATATGTATATTTCGCTCGTCCCGACTCCGTTATAAACGGTGTCAGCGTACATAAAGCAAGACTTCGCGCAGGCGAATTCTTATGGCAGGAACACCCCGTTGAAGCTGATGTAGTTATCGGCGTTCCCGACAGCGGACTTGATGCCGCACTCGGACTTGCCAACGCATCGGGAATTCCCTACGGAGTAGGATTTATCAAAAACCGCTATGTCGGCAGAACATTTATTCAGCCGACCCAGACGGAGCGTACAAATTCCGTCAAGATAAAGCTCAATGTCATTCGGGAAACCGTCAAGGACAAGCGCGTTATCCTCGTTGACGACAGCATCGTAAGAGGTACGACCTCGAAGCGTATCGTCAACCTTATCCGCGAAGCAGGCGCAAAGGAAATACACATGAGAATTTCCTGCCCGCCGTTCAAGAACCCATGCTATTTCGGAACGGACATCGACAGCCGCGAGAACCTCATCGCCTGCAGAATGTCTATCAATGAAATAGCAAAGGAGATAGGCGCGGATTCACTCGGATATCTGAGCGTTGAGAACCTTAATAAGGTTGCTGAGGATGCAGGCTGCGGCTTCTGCGACGGCTGCTTCACGGGTGAATATCCCGTTGAAGTCCCCACCGAAATGCCAAAGGACAAATTTGAGTTTAAAATTCATACAAAATAATAATGCCGATCTGAAGATCGTTCCGAATCAGCGCCATAGTGTGCGACCGAAACGGCAGGGAACGTGTTTGATCTGCGTTTTTCAAAAAGGAGTAAAAAATGAAAAGTTTTTCTGAAAGCTATAAAGAAGCAGGCGTTGACGTTACCGCAGGCTACAAAGCAGTAGAGCTTATGAAAGCTCACGTTGCAAAGACAATGACAAGCGGCGTTCTCTCGGGCATCGGCGGCTTCGGCGGCCTTTTCGAGCTCGATATGACAGGCATCAGCAAGCCTGTTCTCGTTTCGGGTACAGACGGCGTCGGCACAAAGCTCAAGATCGCATTCCTTATGGATAAGCACAACACAGTTGGTATTGACTGCGTTGCAATGTGCGTAAATGACGTTATCTGCTGCGGTGCAAAGCCACAGTTCTTCCTCGATTATATCGCAGTCGGCAAGAACGTTCCCGAAAAGGTAGCTGACATCGTTTCAGGCGTTGCAGAGGGCTGTATCCAGTCCGAATGTGCGCTCATCGGCGGCGAAACTGCCGAAATGCCCGGTTTCTATCCCGTTGACGAATACGACCTCGCAGGTTTCTCCGTGGGCGTTGTTGACAAGGACAAGATATTAAAGCCTGATACACAGAAAGCAGGGGACGTTATGATCGGCATCAAGTCGAGCGGCGTTCACTCCAACGGCTTCTCCCTTGTAAGAAAGGTATTCACAGTAAACGAGCAGAACCTTGCGCGTCACTACAGCGAGCTCGGTTCGACCCTCGGCGAGTGCCTCCTTACTCCTACAAAGATCTATGTAAAGGCTGTAATGAAGCTCCTCGATGCTGTTAATGTCAAGGCTATCAGCCATATCACGGGCGGCGGCTTCTATGAGAACATCCCGCGTTCTCTTCCCAATGGCATTTCCGTTAAGATCGAAAGAAACGCTGTTCAGGTCCTTCCTATCTTCAACGTTATCCAGTCTGTCGGCAAAATTCCCGAAAGAGATATGTTCAACACATTCAATATGGGCGTTGGTATGACAGTTGTTGTCGATAAGAACGATGTTGACAAGGCTATCGCAGCTATCAAGGCAGCAGGCGAGGACGCTTATGTTCTCGGCGAGCTTGTAAACGGCGACGACGGCGTTATCATCGCATAATTTGTTTAGAATACCATGATATTCGGAATTGGCTTTTTCCCGATTCCGAATATTTTATAAAGAAAGAGGTGCGCCGTGAAAAATATAGTTGTCCTCGTTTCGGGCGGCGGAACGAATTTGCAGGCACTCATCGACTCGGAGAAAAGGGGAGAGATAAAGGGCGGAAAGATCACCTGCGTTATCTCCTCAAAACCCGATGCCTACGCACTTGAACGTGCAAAAAAGGCAGATATCCCGACAAAAGTTATCGCGCGAAAGGAATATCCCGACAGCGTTTCCTACAGCAAGGCCCTGCTTGAAGCACTCGACAGCGAAAAAGCCGACTTAGTTGTGCTTGCAGGATTTATGACTATCCTCGACGAGTGCTTGACGAAAAAATATGCCTATAAGATAATAAATGTCCACCCTGCGCTTATCCCTTCATTCTGCGGTGAGGGCTTCTACGGACTTAAAGTTCACGAAAAAGCACTTGAATACGGCGTAAAGGTCAGCGGTGCGACTATCCACTTCGTCAACGAAAAGGCTGACGCAGGCGCAATAATTCTGCAGGGAACGGTCAACGTCGAAAATGACGATACCCCCGAAATTCTCCAGCGCAGAATAATGGAAAATGTCGAGTGGAAGCTTCTCCCGAAAGCTGTTTCGCTCTTCTGTCAGGATAAAATCACCATTAAAGACGGAAAGGCATACGTCAATGAATGAGGATAAATTTTCGGGCAAAGCTGACGACTATGACAGATACCGCCCGTCCTACCCGACCGAGCTTGTCAATTGGCTTTTTGAGAAAACAAACGCAAAAACAGTCGCAGATATAGGCGCAGGCACGGGAAAATTCACAAAGCTGCTCATTCCGAAAGCGGAGAAAGTCATCGCAGTTGAGCCAAATGACGATATGCTGAAAAAGCTGTACAGAAACGTCCCGACAGCGCAGGTGATAAAAGCTCCTGCCGAAAATACGGGAATCCCCGACGGCTCGGTCGACCTTGTGACCGCCGCAACAGCTTTCCACTGGTTTGACGAGGAAAAGTTCAAAACCGAGTGCAAACGCATACTTGCACCGAACGGCAGGGTCGCAGTTATCTTCAACTCAAAGGTGGTCGATGACCTTATCCGTGAGCGTGACGAGATAAGTCGTATCTACTGCGGCTATAAGGGTCACGCAGGCAAGCGCTCGGACAATGAGGGCGATGCTTTTCTGCGGAACGAATACTTCGCCGAGGTCGAATACAAAGAATTCGAGTTCAGCGTTTCCTACGATGAGGACAGCTTTGTCGGCAACACACTCTCACGCTCCTATGCACTCAAACCCGATGATATCGGCTATGACGGCTATGTTTGGGAGCTTCGTCAGCTTTTCAAAAAAATGAACGATTTCGGCAGTGTTGAACTTAAATATAAAGTGACCTGCTATCTTGGATATTTTGATTAAAATTGGAGGTACGAAATGAAGAAACTTTCTATCGAAAACGAGCTCAAAGCAAACGCTTACCCCGGACGCGGAATCATCATCGGCAAGTCCGCTGACGGTAAACACGCTGTAATTGCGTACTTTATCATGGGCAGAAGCGAAAACAGCCGCAACAGAGTTTTTCTCCCGACCGCTGACGGTATCCGCACCGAAGCTTTCGACCCGTCAAAAATGGTCGATCCGCACCTTATCATCTATTCTCCCGTCCGTGTCCTTGACGGTATGACTATCGTAACAAACGGCGACCAGACCGACACTATCTATGACCTTATGAAAGAGGGCAAAACATTCGAGGAATCCCTCCGTACAAGAGAGTACGAGGATGATGCTCCTAACTTCACACCGAGAATTTCGGGAATCGTCTGCAATAAGTGCGGTGATTATTCAATGTCTATCCTCAAATCCGCAGACGGCAACCCCGACTGCCGCGAGCGCTTCACTTTCTCCTACGAAAAGCCGCTCAACGGCACGGGTCACTTTATCCATACATATATGGGCGACGGCTCACCGCTCCCAAGCTTCGAGGGCGAACCAAAGCTTGTCGATATGACCGACCTTGATATTGACGCTTTCACGGATATGGTGTGGAATTCGCTCAACGCCGACAATAAGGTTTCACTCTTCGTTCGATATATCGAACTTGCAACGGGCGAGTCCGACACAAGGATCGTCAACAAAAACGGCTGATAATATTTGAAAGGAATACGAATTATGAACGAAATGCAGCTTAAATACGGATGCAACCCCAATCAGAAGCCATCGAGAATTTTTATGGAAGACGGTTCTGATCTTCCTATCGAAGTTCTCAACGGCAAGCCTGGATATATCAACCTCCTCGATGCTTTCAACGGCTGGCAGCTTGTCCGCGAGCTTAAAAAGGCAACGGGACTCTGCGCAGCAACATCTTTCAAGCACGTTTCACCAGCAGGCGCAGCAGTAGGACTTCCTCTTTCCGATACGCTCAAGAAAATTTACTGGGTAGACGACCTCGGCGAGCTTTCTCCGCTTGCCTGCGCTTATGCAAGAGCAAGAGGCGCTGACAGAATGTCTTCCTACGGCGACTTTATCGCTCTTTCAGATGTTTGCGACGTTTGCACGGCAAAGATGATACAGCGCGAAGTTTCCGACGGTGTTATCGCTCCGGGTTATACAGACGAAGCTCTCGAAATCCTCAGATCCAAGAGAAAAGGCACATACAACGTCATCAAGATCGATGAAAACTACAAGCCTGCACCTATCGAAACAAAGCAGGTGTTCGGCGTAACATTTGAGCAGGGCAGAAACGAACTTCCTATCGACAACGCTCTCCTTGAAAACATCGTAACAAGCAATAAGGATATTCCCGACGAAAAGAAGCGTGACCTTCTTATCTCGCTCATCGTCCTCAAATATACACAGTCCAACTCCGTTTGCTACGTTAAGGACGGTCAGGCTGTCGGTATCGGCGCAGGTCAGCAGTCGAGAATCCACTGCACACGCCTTGCAGGTCAGAAAGCCGACAACTGGTGGCTTCGTCAGTCCCCGAAGGTGCTCGGACTTGACTTCATCGACGGTATCCGCCGCGCAGACCGCGACAACGCTATCGATGTTTATATGTCCCCTGATGAGTATATGGACGTTCTCGCTGACGGCGCTTGGCAGAACATCTTCAAGACAAAGCCCGAAGTTTTCACCGCAGAAGAAAAGCGCGCATGGCTCGATAAGAACACAGGCGTTTGCCTTGGTTCGGACGCATTCTTCCCATTCGGCGACAATATCGAACGCGCACACAAGAGCGGCGTAGAATACATTGCACAGCCGGGTGGATCTATCCGTGATGACAATGTTATCGATACCTGCAACAAGTACAATATCGCAATGGCATTCACGGGAATCCGTCTTTTCCACCACTAATTTTCAATGCGTAATTCGGGATAACGCACAAAATTTACTGTAGGGGACGGGTTTCCCGTCTCGTTAAAATGCATCTGCTGAAAAAACGTAGGGGCGGATTCTATACCCGCCCGTTACATAAGATGTTTTTTCTTAGAAAAACGGATTTTATTCAAATTTCAAATTAATTTAAAGGGGTAAATGACATAATGAACAAAAAATTTATGACTGTAACAGCGTTCGCAGCTGCTTTGCTTATGCTCACAAGCTGCGGAACAGCCGACAACAGCAATACAGAGGAAACTGAAGCTACAACGACCGTCAGCGAGCAGACCGAAGAGGTGACTGTTTCGGAGACTTCCGATGAAACCGAAGCCGAAACTGAGGCAGAAACCGAAGAAACCGTTTCCGAAACGGAAGAAACAGCTGACGACACAGCACAGCTCACCACTTTCAGCGGTGATTTTTACACTATCTCGGTAGATACATCAAAGTGGGTCGATTTCAGCGAATATAAGCAGCTCGTTGCTGAAGCCGCAGAAAGCCTTGACAATGGAATTGACCTTACCGCAGAGGATTACAACGAACTTTGCGATGTTATGTATATGTATTCCGATGTTTCCAAAAGTGCAAACGTGAACGTTGTTTCCGCCGACCTTGGTGTTGAAATGGATATGGACGCTGAAGCTGTAGGACCGCTTATGGCTGATAGTTTCGACGCTGTTGAGGGATATAAATGCGACAGCTGGGAGAGTGTGACGATCAACGGCGAAAATGCTCTCAAACTCGTTATTTCCGCTGATGTTGGCGGAAGCAAGACCAATATGGTTCAGTATCAGCTTATAAAGGGTGGAAAGCAGATCGCCGTTACTCTTACTGTTGTTGATGCCGAAACAGATGATGCACTTCTTGCAGATTTTGACGCGCTTGTAAATACGATCGTCTTGAACTGATTGACCGCAGGGTGAATAAGCTCACCATTTTATAAAAAAGGACTGATAAAAATGAAAATATTAGTAGTTGGCGGCGGCGGCCGTGAACACGCCATTATAATGAAGCTTGCAGAGAGCAAGCGTGTTGAAAAGCTCTACTGTACCCCCGGCAACGGCGGTATCTCACGCTATGCCGAGTGCGTCAATGTCGGCGCAACCGATATTGACGGAGTTGTTGCACTCGCAAAGCAGCTCAAAGTCGATATGGTTGTTGTAGCTCCCGACGATCCGCTCGTTCTCGGAATGGTGGATGCTCTCAACGCAGAGGGCTTTATGACATTCGGACCGAACAAGGCTGCCGCAATCATCGAGGGCAGCAAGGTTTTCTCCAAAGACCTTATGAAAAAATACAATATTCCTACTGCAAAGTATGAAACCTTTACAGACAGTGCCTCCGCTATTGCTTACCTCAAAGAGCAGAACAGCTATCCCGCAGTCATCAAGGCTGACGGACTTGCACTCGGAAAGGGCGTAATAATCGCACAGAACGAGGAAGAAGCTGTTGAAGCTGTTAAGTCAATGATCGACGGAAAGCAGTTCGGCGAAAGCAGCTCGACCGTCGTTATCGAAGAATTCCTCACGGGTCCCGAAATTTCCGTCCTCTCGTTCACAGACGGCAAGACAGTCGTTCCGATGATCTCCTCAATGGATCATAAGCGCGCTCTCGACGGCGACAAGGGACTTAACACGGGCGGAATGGGAACTATCGCTCCGAACCCGTTCTATACCGAAGCCGTTGCAAAGGAATGTATGGAAAATATCTTCCTCCCGACAATGAATGCAATGAACGCCGAGGGCAGAAAGTTCAAAGGCTGTCTCTACTTCGGACTTATGGCAACACCAAAGGGCGTAAAAGTTATCGAGTATAACTGCCGCTTCGGCGACCCCGAAACTCAGGTCGTTCTTCCGCTCCTTGATACAGACCTCTGCGATATCTTCGAGGCAGTTTATAATGAAAAGCTCTCCGACCTCGATATCAAGTGGAAAAATGAGTGCTGTTCCTGCGTAATTATGGCAAGCGGCGGCTATCCGCAGAGCTATAAAAAGGGCATTGAAATGCACGGTATGGACGAAAAGGGTCAGGTCGACGGCGTCTTCGTTTACCACGCAGGCACAAAGTTTGAGAACGGCAAGTTCTACACCAACGGCGGACGAGTTATCGGCGTAACAGCAACGGGCGAAACTCTCCAAGCCGCACTCGACAAGTCCTATGAGGGTGTAAAGAAGATTACCTTTGAAGGCGCACACTACCGCAAGGATATCGGACAGAGAGCGCTCTCTAAGTAATTCGGAATTATATTTGTTCCGAAAATCACGAATAAAGACCAAATTTCCATAGGGACGGGTTTTCCGTCCCAAATCGCATTGGCCTTTTTATCCAAAAATAAACCTGTTTTCAAGGCTTCAATGTATGTCCTTTGAAAACAGGTTTTATTTTTTACGAAATAGCGAAGCTTAATTCCGAATTCTCAAAAACAACTCCACGCTGTGAATACTGTTTGCACCGTCAGCCGCAGCGGTTATGAGCTGCTTCATTGGCTTTGTGCGAACATCACCTGCAGCGAAAATCCCGCTTGCCGAAGTGATACAATCTTCACCCGCAACAACATATCCACCCTCGTTCAACCTGACTAAATCCTTTAAAGGGTCGGTCGCAGGTCTTGAACCCACTGCGATGAATACTCCGTCCGTGTTAAGGTATTCTTCTTTACAGCTTTGAATATAGCTGATAGAGGATATCTTCTCACTGCCGATAAATTCTTTCACTTCTGCATCAAGAATGAAGTGGATATTTTTCGTTTCTTCGGCTCTTTGGCAAAGCATTTTGTTCGCCCTTAACTCATTCCGACGGTGGATAACGTAAACTTCAGATGCTATCGGAGCAAGGAAAAGTGCGTCACCGAGCGCACTATCACCGCCGCCTATCACAGCTACTACCTTATTTTTGTAAAAAGCGCCGTCACACACCGCGCAGTAGGAAACACCCTTGCCCGAAAATCGTTCAAGACCCGTGATGTCAGGCTTTATAGGCTCTGTTCCTGCCGCATACACTACTGTTCTTGTCTGTAAAGGCTCTTCGCTTTGCAGCAATATTTCGTAAATTCCATTGTCAGAAATGATCTTTATGACTTCGCCCTCAATGAATTTCGTACCGAGAGCCTGCGCATGACGGCGAAATTTCATTCCAAGTTCATAACCGCTTTCTCCATACAGTCCGAGATAGTTGTCTACGCGGCTGCTGCCCGATATCTGCCCGATGCTTCCGCTTATTTTATCTATAACCGCATAGTTCAGCTGTGCGCGCCCTGCATATACTGCGGCGGAAAGTCCTGCCGTTCCGCTTCCGACTATAATTGTATCGTAGATCATATAAAATCCTCCGAATTGATAGGCTTTTTAAATATATTTTGTCCGAAAAATCAATAAATATTTCGTCGTGTAATCTTTACAAATGGTGAAAAAGGTGATATAATAAAAGTAAGTTTATTGTAACCACCCGATACAAAGGACGTAAATATGAAGATAGAACAAAATCAGAAATATCTAACAATTTCATTCTACACAGTCATTACATTTGCAATTTGTCTGCTTCTTGTCGTAATTGTTCAGAAATTCAGTGTTATAAGCGGCGCACTCGCTTCATTTGCAAAGGTCATCGCGCCTGTAACGTGGGGCATTGTTATTGCTTACATCGTTAATCCGCTGATGAAATTTTTTGAGCGTGTTTTCGGAAAGTGCTTTGAGAGAAAAAAGCCGCGAAGAAAGCTTGTTCGCTCGCTAAGCGTTGCTTTCGGTCTGCTTACGCTTCTTGCGGTGCTTTTTGCGATAGTCGCAGTTCTTTTGCCGCAGGTAGTTGAGAGCGTTATAGGATTGGCACGAAATTTTAACAGCTATCTGAATAATTTTGAAAGCTGGATATATAAATTTGTTGAGGACTATCCTGATATCTACAGCTTTGTGCAGACGCAGTTCGATAATCTCCAGCCGAAGCTGACCGATTTTATAAACAGCATAGTTCCCAAGCTCGGTGAGTGGGCTATCAAGCTCAAAGACGGCGCAATTGGTTTTATAGGCGGTCTTGGCGACTTTGTTATCGGCTTCATCGTTGCAATATATCTTCTTTTCAGCAAGGAAAAATTCATCGCCCAGATGAGAAAGTTCGTTGCGGCTGTTCTGCCCGAGGGCGGAAAAAACGCTGTTTACGGCGTTGCGGCGCGCACGAATAAAATGCTCGGCGGTTTCATTTCGGGTAAGCTTATCGACTCGACCATCATAGGTATCTTAACATTTATCTGTATGTCGATAATGAAAATGGACTTCGTTGCACTTATCAGCGTTGTTGTCGGTGTTACGAACATAATCCCGTTCTTCGGTCCGTTCATAGGCGCTATCCCGAGTGCATTTCTGCTGCTCGTTGCCGCTCCAAGACAGGTAATTCCGTTCGTTATCTTTATTTTTATCCTACAGCAGTTCGACGGAAATATCTTAGGTCCGAAGATCCTCGGCGACTCAACGGGACTTTCACCGTTCTGGGTAATGTTCGCTATCTTTGTAGGCGGAGGAATGTTCGGCTTCGCAGGAATGATACTCGGCGTTCCGATTTTTGCCGTGATTTATTCGCTCGTCCGCGATTTTGTCAACTATCTTCTCGAACGAAGAGGACTTTCAACACGAACTCTCGATTACTGTGCAAATGATGTGCCGATAGATGATGAAAAAAAGAACATAATGCATAAGTCGCTTTCGGCTATGTTCAAATTCAATAAAAAATCCGATTCGGAAGAACCGAAAAAAGACGATGAAAAATCGTCCGATGATAAAAAAGACTGATAAAACGGTCTTGTGAGTTTTTGAATTAAAACTTGGAAAGGAAAGTTTATGGTAAAGGATATTCAGCAGGAAATTTTGAGAATAAAGAAAGAAAAGGGCATCACAATACTTGCCCACAGCTATCAGGCAGAGGAAATTCAGGAGATCGCCGATTATACGGGCGACTCATTCAAGCTTTCACAGCTTGCCGCAGAGGATAAGAATGATACGCTCATTATGTGCGGCGTTCATTTTATGGCAGAAACCTGTAAGATCCTTTCCCCGAATAAGAAAGTTATTCTTTCCTGCCCCGAAGCAGGCTGCCCAATGGCAGAACAGATCACCGCAGAGGAGCTTATACAGCTCAAAGCAATGTACCCCGACTATACCGTCGTTGCCTATATCAATACTACCGCGGCACTTAAAGAACACGCCGATGTCTGCGTAACTTCAAGCTCCGCAGTTGAAATTTGCAAAAAGCTCGATGCAAAGAATATCCTCTTTATACCCGACTGCAACCTCGGTGCATTTGTAAGAGATCAGCTTCCCGAAAAGAATTTCAAACTCATTCAGGGCGGCTGTCCAATACACGCCGCTGTAAACGAAAAACAGGTCATCGCAGCTAAGGAAAAGCACCCGAACGCACTCGTCCTCGTTCACCCCGAGTGCCAGCCGTCCGTTTGCAGCCACGCGGATTACATAGGTTCGACCTCAGGCATCGTGAACTTTGCCAAGAATTCAGACGCAAAGGAATTCATCATCGGAACAGAAATTTCTATCTCCGAACATCTTCAGTATATTTGCCCCGATAAGAGCTTCTACCCACTTTCAAAGCACCTTATCTGCCCGAATATGAAGTCAACGACGCTCGTTGATGTTTATAACTGTCTTACAGGCAAGGGCGGACTTGTCATCGATATGCCCGAAGAGCAGATCAAACGTGCTTCGGTATGTATCGATAGAATGTTGGAACTCGGTTGATTTTTAATGCGTAATTTTGACATAGCTTACATTTGTTTGAGTTCCGCAAAGCCAACTAAAGTTTACGTTAATTCTGTAAGAATTTCGTTTTGTTTAAAGGGTGGTGGGTGTCCAGAGGGCATAGCCCTTGGTCGCAGGTCAATTTGACCTTTAGCAGAAAGCGAAATACCCTAAACTAACAGCACCAAGTATTGCCGCAATAGCGAAATATCTATAAGTTAAAAGGCGCAATTCACACAAAAAAGGTAAAACGAAATATGAGAAATCAGTTTCGTAAACCTAAAAAATGTGAATTGCGCCATTCTGTTTTTCTCAAAAATCTATCCTTGAAGCGAAAACCCACGAACAAAGTGAGTGGATTTTAAGCTTCAACACAACATGAACAGCTGTGCAGTTATGCTGAAAACAAAGATCGTAACAAAAAAGCACTTTTAAAACTAAACCAGCCGCCCACAAAAAAGTGAGCGGCTGGTTTGCTGTACCTCAGTCAAAAATAACGTAACCGTCTTTTCTTGCAACAGGTGAGGGAATATTGCCGTTAGCGTAGCCTAAAATGCAGTTGCCGATGCCGACATAGCGGTCATCAAGTCCCCATTTTTTCATAAATTCCTTGCCCTCATCGGACTGGAACATCTCTTTTGCACGGTGTATCCAGCAGGACGAAACTCCGAGTGAAGCCGCAGCATTCATAAGATTTCCCATAACGAGCGTTCCGTCTTCGAGATATGTGTGCGAGGAAGTGTCCGAGAAAACTATTACTACCGTCGGCGCACCGTAGAAAGGATCAACGTCCTTACCCATTACCTGAGCATTGAGCTTTGAAAGCTTCGCAATGGTTTCCTTGTCCTTGACAACGACCATAACGGCAGGCATCTTGTGCATTCCGCTCGGAGCATATTCACCTGCGAGCAGTATCTCTTTCAGAACATCATCGGGAACGGGTGTATCCTTGTAGGAGCGTACACTTCTTCTTGTTGTAAGGGTTTTTATTGTTTCATTCATAAAATTATCTCCATAAATACTGTAAATCAATTGACTTTACAACTGATTTGCTTTGCTATCTTATATTCTTTGAAAAACGGCGTATCTGCGTCATATTTGAGCGTGTGAAGTTTAAGCACTTTACAGCTTTTCTTCAAGCTTCAATCTCGAAATGTTGGCATCAACACCGTGCTTGTCCGCAAAGCGTACAGCTGCATCGGTCAGCTTGGCACTGTTTTTCTCGAAAAGCGAAAGCACAAGCTTGTCCTGCTCCTCCTGCGGAATGAAGCGCAGAAAGTTTTCCAAAACTCCCGGAGCTTCCGCCGCATCAAGCACCGCGGACGGCAGGGGAATATCCGCCTTGTTGATATAAGGCAGAACCGCTCTTATAATTTGCGCGTAATTAACATTGTCAATATCAACTGTAAATCTGAATTTCATCTATTTTCTCACTTAAAAAAGAATTTGCAGTCCGAACACAAAACGCGCTCGGACTGCAGAGGTTATGTAACTTTATCAAAGAAGCGACTTGTAAAGCTCGCTGATCTCTTCAACGGAAGTATCTCTTGGGTTGCCCGGACGGCAAGCATCATCATAAGCCGACTGTGCAAGGAACGGGATATCCTCAGGCTTAACGATGTCCTTGAGGTCAGCAGGAATTCCAACGTCCTTGGAAAGCTGCTTAACTGCATCAATAGCAGCCTTTCTGTATTCCTCCTGCGACATTTCATCAACGCCCTTTACGCCCATTGCTCTTGCGATCTCACGGTATTTTTCACCCGTTGCAGGAGCGTTGTATTCCATAACTGTCGGAAGAATGATAGCGTTTGCAACACCGTGCGGTGTGTCATAGAGCGCACCGAGAGGGTGAGCCATTGAGTGAACGATGCCAAGACCAACGTTCGAGAAGCCCATACCTGCAACATACTGACCGAGAGCCATATCTGTTCTGCCTTCCTTGGTGTTAGCAACTGCACCGCGGAGGCTTCTGGAAATGATCTCGATTGCTTTGAGGTGGAACATATCGGAAAGCTCCCAAGCGCCCTTGGTGATGTAACCTTCGATAGCGTGTGTGAGTGCATCCATACCTGTTGCGGCGGTAAGTCCCTTTGGCATCGAGGACATCATATCAGGGTCAACGAATGCAACTACAGGAATGTCGTGAGGGTCAACGCAAACCATCTTTCTGTTCTTTGCTGCATCTGTGATAACGTAGTTTATAGTAACTTCTGCTGCTGTGCCTGCTGTTGTAGGAACTGCAAGGATAGGAACAGCCTTGTTCTTCGTGTCAGCAACGCCTTCAAGGCTTACAACGTCCGCAAATTCGGGGTTTGCAATGATAATGCCGATAGCCTTTGCTGTGTCCATAGATGAACCGCCGCCGATAGCGATGAGGTAATCCGCACCTGCTGCCTTGAAAGCAGCAACGCCCGACTGAACATTTTCAATGGTCGGATTAGGCTTGATCTCGGAATAAAGTGTATAAGCAAGTCCTGCGTTGTCAAGAACATCGGTTACTTTCTTTGTAACGCCGAACTTGATAAGGTCAGGGTCGGAGCATACGAGAGCCTTTTTGAAGCCTCTGCCCTTAGCTTCATCAGCGATAGCGTTTATAGCGCCTGCACCGTGATAGGAAGTTTCATTGAGGATAAATCTGTTTGCCATTTTAAAGCACTCCTTTTTATTTTTTAGTCTGAAAAGCCTGAGCTTCTCTAAAAATCAATTTTTGAGCCGTTTTATGCAATATTTGCGGCGTAATCAAGCAGAACCGTCAAAATTCCATAAGTTCTGCTTAAAATATGTAAAAAGTCACCTCGTTTTCGTCTTGATTTATCTATATTATACAACGCAACATATAATTTGTCTACAAAAATATATAAATTTACCAAAAATCTTTTGTGAACTTTTTTGTGCAGTTTTCACAAAGCTATCATATTAAAAAGAAATATATTTGACGCAAGTAAATGTGAGGCCGGACGGCGTTTTTGACTTATTAAAATAATCAGAACGTAAAAAAACTGTTTTGAAAATATTATCAATATGTAAAAACGTGAAGAAATTACTTCCGTTTGTGATAAGGTTGTGATATAATATTTTTATGATTACTATTCGGGAGAAGTTCAGCTCCCACTTATTCGGAGGATTCAAATGTCAGTCAAAGATGAGTTTATCAGCGCAAGAAAAAACGCTTTGGAGAAGTATTTCGCCAAGCTTAACGATATGCAGAAAAAAGCCGTTTTCACGACCGAAGGACCTGTTCTTATCTTAGCAGGCGCAGGAAGCGGAAAAACTTCCGTGCTTGTCAACAGAATTGCGAATATGGTGAATTTCGGCTCGGCTTATTCCGATATGAACGTGCCTGCTTCGGCAAACGAGGACGATGTGACTTTCCTCGAATCCTATAACGGCGAAAAGGACGAGGAAACTGTCCAGCGCCTTAAAGAAATTGCTGCCGTTAACCCCGTTGACCCGTGGAAGATAATGGCTATCACCTTTACGAACAAAGCCGCAGGCGAGCTTAAGGAACGACTTGAAACAATGCTCGGCACGAACGCCGAAAACATCACAGCCGCAACTTTCCACTCAGTCTGCGTGAGAATTTTAAGACGTGAGATAGAGCGCATCGGCTACGGTCACGACTTCGCTATCTATGACAGCGACGACAGCCTTCGTCTGCTCAAATCCTGTTACGAAGCGCTCGATATGTCCGATAAAATTTTCAACCCGAAAGCCGTTATCGCCGCAATCTCCCACGCCAAAGACAACCTTCTCACCCCTGAACTCTACGCAGAGCAGACGGCCGGAGATTACTATAAAATAGGTATATCAAAGCTCTACACAGCTTACCAGAAAAAACTCGTTGCAGCGAACGCAGTCGATTTTGACGATATAATCTGCCTTACCGTTCGTCTTTTCACAGAGTGCAGCGATGTTCTTGACCATTACAGCAACCGCTATCGCTACATAATGGTGGATGAGTATCAGGACACGAACTATGCACAGCTTCGCCTTGTAACGCTTCTTTCGGAAAAGTTCGGAAATATCTGCGTTGTTGGCGACGATGACCAGTCTATCTATAAATTCCGCGGCGCAACTATCGAAAATATTCTTAAATTTGAGGAACAGTTCGGCGGCGCAGTTGTAATTCGACTTGAACAGAACTACCGCTCAACTCAGAATATCCTCAATGCCGCAAACGCCGTTATCGCAAATAACAGCAGCCGAAATGACAAGAAGCTTTGGACAGATGTCGGCGACGGCGACAAAATAACCCTCTTCAAAGCCATAGACGAACACGGCGAGGCAAGCTTTGTCGCAAACACTATTTCAGAGCAGAACAAGGACGGCAAGGAGTTCCGCGACTTCGCAGTTCTCTACCGTACAAATGCCCAGTCGAACGTACTTGAACGTGAATTTACACTCAAAGGTATCCCGTACCGCGTTATCGGCGGTCTGCGATTCTATGACCGCAAGGAAATCCGCGATATGATCGCGTACCTCTCCGTAATAAATAATAGTATGGATATGCTCCGCTTCAAGCGAATTATCAACGAGCCAAAGCGCAGCATCGGCGACGCGACCGTTTCAATGATTGAGCAGATCTCCGACGACCTCGGAATTTCACCTATAACCATTATGCAGGACGTTGAGCAGTATCCAATGCTCGGCAAAAAGGTCGCTCCGCTTAAAAAAGCAGCCGCAATGTTTGAACGCCTTGCTGAATTCGCCGCAAATGAACCTCTCGATGAACTCGTTGACGAAGTTCTCGATGTCACAGGCTACGGCAACTATATGCGTTCGCTCGGCGAAGAGGGAATAGGCAAGCTTGAAAATATTGCCGAACTCAAATCCAATATCCAAAATTATATCAACAGCAAGACCGAGGACGAAGAACCGTCACTTTCCGAGTTCCTCGAGGAAATCTCACTCTTCACCGATGCCGACAGAATGGACACCACGACCGATGCCGTGAACCTTATGACTATCCATTCCGCAAAGGGACTCGAATTTGACACAGTCTTTATCGTTGGCGTGGAAGAGGGCATCTTCCCGAGCAAGAGAAGTATGGACACCGTTGAAGACCTCGAAGAAGAGCGCCGCCTTGCTTATGTTGCAATAACCCGTGCAAAGCGCAAGCTCTATATCTCACACGCCGTAAGACGAATGATGTACGGTTCAACAACGATGAATACTATCTCGCGCTTTGTCAAGGAAATTCCTGCCGAGTATGTCGAAAGGATAGACAGCACCGCCAATAACCACGACGAGGAAACCGAAGACGACAGCTTCATCGTAGCTGCTCCGACCTATGACTTAAAGAGCCAGATCGTAAATCAGCAGCTCAAAAAAGCACAGAAAAGCGATGCCGACTACAGCGTAGGCGAAAGAGTAGCGCATAATATGTTCGGCGAGGGAACAATTATCTCGGTAAAGAAAATGTCCAACGATGCAATGCTCGAAATTGCCTTTGATAAGGTTGGAACAAAGAAGATAATGGCAAACTTCGCAAGACTGAAGAAGCTTTAAAAAACGCAAAAAAGCGATACACGGGATATTCTCTCGTGTATCGCATTTTTTATGATATAAAATTGGTGCAGTCAGCAATGCGAATTGTGACTGCACCATATATTATTTCTATTGAGAACAGTGAAATAAAATTCCGCATTCCGAATTAACCCCTAAACTCTTCTTCCTTATTTTCCAGCAAAAATCCTATAACATTTGTATAGAAAAGTTCGGGATTAAGGTGTATCTTTTCCTTTATCATCTCAGCCTGGTCGCGGTCGGGGGCATAGATAGAAAAGTGCATAAGCTCCAGCTCATCGCCGCCTATTGTACAATCGACGTTATATCCCGTTGCGGTTTCTGTAATGTCGATTTTCGCTTCCTTGTCACGCTTCTGCGCCGAGAAAAATGCGAACGCCGATTTCAGCAGCCGCTTGCGGAAGTGGTAGGGGACATAATCGTTATAACATTCCGCACTTTGTCTGCCTTTTTCTTCAAGTTGGAAAAAGTTTTCGTCGTTTTCCTCAAATTTTGTTACCGCACCGCTTTTCAGCAGCTCATCGATAGCTTGGTTGTAGTGAAAATAGTTCACGGCTTCGCTTTTCATAACTATTTCGTAAAGCTCTTGTTCGGAGATCGGTTTTTCTATCTCGTCGAGGAGATAGCAGACTGCGATCTTTACCGAGTGGAGCGTGGAAATTTCTGTTTTGAAATCCTGCAAGATCAGAACTCCCCTTTATCAGAAGTTTGGATAATCGAGCATATGCGAAAGTATCGCGATATTCGCTGCCGCTTCAACGCAGGGGACAGCTCTCGGTACAACGCAGGGGTCATGTCTGCCCTTTATCTCGATAACTCCGTTCGTGAGATTGCCGTAGTCGATAGTCTGCTGCGGCTGTGCAATGGACGGTGTAGGCTTGAACGCAACTCGGAAGATGATAGGCATACCCGAGGAGATACCGCCGAGGATACCACCGTGGTTGTTGGTCTTTGTAAGAACGTGACCGACTTCATTCACATAAAATTCGTCGTTGTTCTGACTGCCAAGCATTGTTGCAACTTGGAAGCCTGCGCCGAATTCGATTCCCTTGACCGCAGGAATACCGAAAACGATCTGCGCGATGCTGTTTTCGAGTCCCTCAAAAATTGGCGAACCAACGCCTGCGGGAACATTCGTTACCGCACATTCAACGATACCGCCGAGGCTGTCGAGCGAACGGCGCGCAAGGTCGATGTCATCATACATAGCCTGACCCTTTTTGTCGCTTATAGTTGGGAACTTTTTGTGGCGAAGTGCGATTATCTGTTCACGCGAAATTTCAAGCGGATTGAACTTCGTGTCCTTGATATTGTGTATCTGTGCGATGTGAGTACCCGTGTAAATTCCGCGGCGTTCAAGAATCTGACCGCAAACTGCGCCTGCAAAGCAGAGCGGAGCGGTAAGTCTGCCCGAGAAGTGTCCGCCGCCGCGAACATCGTTGAAGCCCTTATAGCGTAGAGCACCCGTGTAGTCAGCGTGTCCCGGACGTGCAAGCTTTGAGATGTTGCCATAGTCCTGCGAGTGCTGGTCGGTGTTGTTTATGAAAGCTGCAAGGGGAGTACCCGTTGTGTAGCCGTTGTGAACGCCCGACATAATGTTCGGGAGGTCTTTTTCGCTTCTCTGCGTGGAGGTTGCGTCCTTTTTAGGCGCACGTCTTGCCATAAAGTTGCGAAGCTCTTCGAGGTCGATATGCTCTCCGGGAGGAAGATTATCGATAACAACGCCGATTGCAGGGCCGTGCGATTCGCCGAATATCGAAACTGTTATATTGTGATTCCAAAAAGATGACATCATTTTCAGTCCTTTCTTACCATTAAAGGTCAGTGCTAATTTTTCCGCCAAGCTTTTTAAAATCCTGCCAGAAATCGGGGTAGCTCTTTGAAACAGCCTGCGCATCGGTTATTGTTATATCTCCGTCTGCCTTTGTCGAAGCAACAGCCGAAGCCATAACGATACGATGATCGTTGCAGCCGTCGATTATTCCGCCCGTGAAAGAACGAACGGGGTGTATTTCAAGGAAATCATCGCCGTAAACGACGTTTCCTCCGATAGCATTTATTGCGTCTGCGATCGCTTTGAGTCTGTCGCTTTCCTTTATTTTAAGGCGCTTTGCGTTAACTATCCTGCTCACATCTTTGGTGAAGCAGCCGAACACCGTCAGTATCGGAACAAGATCGGGAATATCGGAAACATCGACCGTGAAAGGCTCATATTCGCCGCAGCCGACCTTGCCGTAACCCGACTTTTCGAGAATTTCGCATATCTGCTTGTCGCCCTGAACGGAAGCTTCGTTGAGATTTCCTATCTCTATTTCCGAGCCGAGCGCATTTGCAACATAATAGAACGCAGCCTGCGAGTAGTCGCCCTCAACTGCGCAGTCGGCAGCCTTGTAACGCTGATTTCCCTTTATATTGTAGACGGGGAAGCCCGCGTCCGAAACGCTTTCATCGACCTCAACGCCGAAAACTTTCAGCGCAGCTATCGTCATATCAGCATAAGGCTTCGATTCAAGCTTTGAGGTGAGGATTATCCTGCTGTCCTCGGTGCAAAGCGGCAAAGCGAACAGCAGTCCCGTGATGAATTGCGATGAAACATCGCCCTCAATGTGAAAATCACCGCCGCAAAGCTTTCCGCTCATCGTGAACGGCATAACTCCGTCCGTGTGAACGAAGCTCACGCCTTTCTGTGAAAGTTCGCGCTTGTATGGAGTTATCGGTCGGGTCGGGAGCTTTCCGCTGCCCGAAAATTCCGTGTCACAGCCGAGCGCAGCCGCAACGGGAATGATGAAGCGAAGCGTTGAGCCACTCTCACGGCAGTTGATCTTAGCCGAGGAAGAGGGGACACCGATACCTTTTATGGTGTAAACATTTCCGTCATTGACGATCTTCGCTCCGAGCGCTGTCATAGCGTCAACAGTTGCGTCAATGTCCTCGGAGGGGTTCACAGCGCTGACCTCGGAAACGCCGTCAGCGAGTGAAGCAGCGATTATCATTCTGTGGGAAAAGCTTTTGGAGGACGGAGCGCTTGTCCTGCCGATAAGTCCCGACGGTGTTATAGTAACGTTCATATTTTCTCCTGTTATTTTTCAAGGAATTCAAGGAATTTTTCAACGGGCATCTTTACAGCAGACGATTTTCCGACTTCACTGCAAATAATGATGCTTATGCTGCCGCTTTCGCGCTTTTTATCGTTAAGGCAAGCACCGCCGAGTTCGTGCTCGGCAGGCTCAACTTCAACATTCAGCTTGTAGCGTTCAAGGCAGGCGATAAGACGGTCGGTAAGACCCTTTTCAGCCATATCCTGCTTCTCGGCAAGCCTTGTTATCATTCTCATTCCGACAGCAACAGCCTTGCCGTGAGTGATACCCGTGTAATTATAGTATTGCTCGATAGAGTGCGCAAGCGTGTGACCGAAGTTGAGGAGCATACGCTCGCCCTTGTCGAATTCATCGGCTTCAACAACATCGCGCTTTATCGAAACGCACTGCTCGATGACATTCTCGGAAATTTCTCTGATATTGTCAAGCGTTCTTGTTTCAAGCAGCTCGAAAAGCGGAGCAGACTTTATCATTCCGTATTTTACGACTTCGCCCATTCCGTCAATGAGGAATTCCTCGGGGAGCGTGTCAAGCGTAGCCGTGTCGCAGATAACGAGCTTAGGCTGCTTGAATGCGCCGACGAGATTTTTTCCCTCGGGCAGGTCGATAGCCGTCTTTCCGCCGACCGATGAATCCACCTGTGCAAGCAGGGTAGTCGGTATCTGTACGAAGTCAAGACCTCTCAGAAATGTAGCCGCAGCATAGCCCGTTATGTCGCCGACAACACCTCCGCCGAGCGCAACAAGAGCGTCCGTGCGTGAGATGTGCTTTTCACATAAAAAGCTGTAAATGTTGAGCAGTGTAGCCGTGCATTTGGAAGCTTCACCGTGCGGAAATACGAATTTATATACCTCAAAGCCGCTTTTTTCAAGGCTTTTTACGACTTTTTCACCGAAAAGCGCATCGACCGTATCATCGGTTATGACCGCAAATTTCTGCGCCTTTGTGACAGCCTTGATGTATTCACCGCAGCCGTCAAGCATATCTTTTCCGACAATGACTTCATAATTTATCGAAGCTTTTACGGGTATTCTTGTGTATTCCATTGATAAACCGCCGTTTTCCGACATTTTTTAGGAAAACGTACTCCTTTCCGATGAAATTTTTTAGCCGATAGTTCTTCCGAGATAGCCGCAAAGACCGCTGATCTTCTTCATTGTTTCCTTGAACATATCAGGTGTGAGCTGCTGACCACCGTCGGAAAGTGCAGCCTTAGGATTGCAGTGAACTTCGATCTCGAGAGCATCTGTGCCTGCAACAACAGCGGCAAGAGCCATAGGATCGATAAGTGAGATCATACCTGTTGCATGTGAAGGGTCAGCACAAACGGGGAGATGTGACTTCTGCTTGAGAAGCGGAATAGCGGAAACATCGAAGGTGTTTCTTGTCATTGTTTCAAATGTGCGGATTCCGCGCTCGCAAAGGATAACGTTCGGGTTGCCCTCGGACATTATGTATTCTGCGGACATAAGTGTTTCTTCGAGCGTGTTTGCAAGACCTCTCTTAAGAAGAATAGGCTTTGTTGTCTTGCCGAGAGCCTTAAGAAGCTCAAAGTTCTGCATATTTCTTGCGCCGACCTGAATAACATCGATCTCGTCAAAGAGAGGAAGATCGGACTGGCTCATAATTTCGGTAACGATAGGAAGTCCCGTTTCAGCCTTAGCTTTGAGAAGAAGCTTGATGCCCTCTTCACGAAGACCCTGGAAAGAGTAAGGGGACGTTCTCGGCTTGAATGCACCGCCGCGGAGCATTGTTGCGCCGGCTTCCTTTACAGCGTGAGCGGTAGTGAGTATCTGCTCCTCTGTTTCAACAGAGCAAGGACCTGCGATGACCTGAAGAGAACCATCGCCGATCTTTCTGCCGCCTGCTTCGATAACAGTATCATCGGGGTGGAACTTGCGGTTAGCCTTTTTGTAAGGCTCCTGTACACGCTTGATCTCTTCTATGCAGTCCTGAGCATAAAGGTTGTGCATATCAACTGCGGAAGTATCACCGATAAGACCGATGATGTGCTGACTTGCGCCCTGAATGTGGTTGGTCTTCAATCCCTGTTCTTTGAGAAGCTCATCCAGCTTTTCAACGGATTCGGGTGAAGCGTTGTTCTTAAGAATGATGATCATTTTCTTTTCTCCTTAATTCCTTAATATATAAATTTAAATTATATACTTTTTTGCGGCAAAACGGTGGAAATCCACGCACTTAATATACGAATGTGCAGTCGGGGAGCTGCTCCGCAAGATAATCCATATCCTCCGCAGGAATATCAAGACCCTGCATATAAAGCTTTTTCAGCATTATGAGCGAAGCCGCAGGACGGATATTCGTTATCGGATTGTTGCTTATTTTCAGCCATTGGAGCGAAGTCAGCGACATAAGCGGCTCAATAGAACCGATGCTGTTGTTTTCGAGATAAAGTTCGTTAAGGTCACCCATAGTCGTCAGCGGAGTGATATCGGAAATATCATTGTTCTGCAAATGAAGTCCGATCATTTTGTCCATTCCGCTCAAAGCGGTTATACTATTAATATTGTTATCGTTAAGGCGAAGAAGTTCAAGCTGCCTTAAATTCGTCAGCGGCGAAATATCACTAACATGGTTGTCGGAAATATCAAGTGCTTTAAGATGAACAAGTCCGTCAAGAGAGGAGATGTCGCTGATGTTATTCGAGCGAAGATAAAGGCTTTCCAGTCCGACAAGTCCGGCAAGAGGCGAAAGATCTTCGACCTTGTTCTTGAAAAGCGAAAGATTTTTCAGCTCGGTCAAGCCTTTGAGCGGCGAAAGATCGGTAATGTTGTTCTGATATATCTGAAGCTCGGTCAGATTTACCATATATTTGAGCTCAACAATATCCTCATCGTTCAAGTCCATATTGCTCAAAGTGAGCGAGGTAAGCTCAGTGCTGTATTCCTTGTCTTTTATAATAATAGTAGCAGGAAGCTTAGCCATTACCTTTTCTTTTTCGGCAACAGCTTCGCTCACCGCAGGATTATCCTTTCCGTTGAGGTAATCCTCCTTGTTTTTTATCTTTATATCGGGGACAGTTTCCGCTTTGAGCGAAGAAACATCATGTTCCAGCGATTCTATCTGCGATTGAAGCTCGGAAACATCGGGCTGAGGCTCTTCATCAGCCTTGTTCAGAAATGGCAGTGAGCAGGAGCAAAGCGATAAAGCCATTGCAAAGCAGGAAATAAGAGCAGCTGCTTTAGTATGCTTCATAAAAATCGTCCTTTCCAAAGTAAATGCATAAACAGCGGAATTTGCTTGCGGATTTATCAAAACATTCATATCAATTATATACCAAACCCGTCCCAAAGTCAAGTGCTGACGGGAAAAAATGGGGGAAAAAGGCTTTGCAATATGTTTTATAAAAAACTTGACCGCAATTATCTGCTGTGGTATAATAAATTGTCCGCATTTTGCACAAAATAAACGTTCCAAACTCTCGAAAACCGCATAAATGCGACGAAATTCAGTAAAAATCAAAAAATGAAATGAAAATAGAGAACCGTAGAGAAAACGAGCAAAACAGAGAGATTTAGAGAGATTGAGGGATATATTTTAAAAATTCGGCAAAATGACAATTGACATTGGACGCATCGCCGTGTATAATAATAAACGTTGTGTCCGACGTGTATCAGAATGTAAGTGGAGTTGCCTGCATTGAATGATATCAGTTCGGCAATATCTACTAAAAATAAAAGGAGAATGACTATGTCAACTTATATGCCTAAGGCTAACGAAATCAGCCGTAAGTGGTATGTTATTGATGCAGAGGGCAAATCCCTCGGTCGTGTAGCGGCTGCTGCAGCATCAATTCTCAGAGGCAAGAATAAGCCTACTTTCGCACCTCACGCAGACTGCGGAGATAATGTTATCATCATCAACTGCGCAAAGGCAGTTCTCACAGGAAAGAAACTTGAACAGAAGACTTTCAAGTGGCACACAGGCTGGATCGGCGGACTTAAGGAAACCAAGTACAGCGATATGATGAAGAATAATCCGGAAAAGGCAATGACAATTGCTGTAAACGGAATGCTTCCGAACAACACACTCGGCAGAGCAGCACTCACAAGACTCAGAACCTATGCAGGTGCGGAGCACGAGAACGCAGCTCAGAAGCCTGAAATGATCGAAATATAAGGAGGAAGCCGAAATGTACGAATCTAAACAGCCTTATTTTTATGGCACAGGCAGAAGAAAAAGCTCCGTTGCAAGAGTAAGAGTTTACGCAGGCAGCGGCAACGTTACCATCAACGGAAGAAATATCGACGATTACTTTGGACTTGAAACACTCAAGCTCCTCGTTAGACAGCCTCTTACACTCACAGAAACAGCTGATAAGTTCGACATCGTTTGCACAGTTGCAGGCGGCGGTGTAACAGGTCAGGCAGGCGCTATCCGTCACGGCCTTTCCAGAGCACTTCTCCAGTACGATGCTGAGCTCCGTCCTGTTCTCAAGAAGGCAGGATTCCTCACTCGTGACCCAAGAATGAAGGAAAGAAAGAAGTACGGCTTAAAGGCTGCTCGTCGCGCTCCTCAGTTCTCCAAGAGATAATTATTGCCCTTACAAACAATATTTCAACATTGTTTGGGGCGAAATTACCGCTTTTGGTCAGTTAACCAACATCATAACCGCTGTGTTTATGCATAGCGGTTATTTTTGTGCCTAAATATAAAACCAAGTCCCGAAGAATTGATCTTTCGGGACTTGGTTTATTTCATATGGCATAAATTTATTCATCATACCTATCAAGAAAATTGTGAATACCGTTTTTGTCTTTGTACTGAACGACCGCATTAAGGTCAACATTTTCAATGCTGCGGAATATGTTCATCTCGACCTGCGGATTTACCTTTTTCAGATCGGCAATAAGATGCTTTATCTCCTGACGCTTTGAAACAGGACCCGTCGGATTGCAGGTCGTGCAGGTGTCCGTGAAACGGCAGGCGCATTGAATAAAATGCAAACCGTTGTAGTCACGCCAATGCTTGATGTCGTCCTCACGGATAAGATACATCGGGCGGATTATCTCCATTCCCTCGAAATTATCACTGTGAAGCTTTGGCATCATCGTCCTTACCTGACCGCCGTAAAGCATACTCATAAGTATCGTTTCAATAACATCGTCAAAGTGATGTCCGAGTGCAATTTTGTTGCAGCCGAGCGCCTTTGCCTTGCTGTAAAGATGACCTCTTCTCATTCTCGCGCAAAGATAGCAGGCGTTCTTGTCAACGTTATAGACCGACTGAAAAATATCCGACTCGAAAACAGTTATTGGTATCGACATCGAAGCCGCGTTTTTTTCAATAATGTTGCGATTCTCGGGACTGTAACCTGGATCCATTACAAGAAATACAAGCTCAAACGGGAACTTCTGATGCCTCTGCATCTCCTGAAAAAGCTTCGCCATAAGCATCGAGTCCTTGCCGCCAGAAATGCAAACCGCGATTTTGTCATTCGGCTGAACAAGCTCATAGGTGATAACAGCCTTTGCGAATTTGCTCCAAAGCGAGTGATGAAACTTCTTTTGTATGCTTTTTTCTACCTGATCGGTGATCTCTCGGTTCTCCAGTTCTATACGAAGCCAGTCTACATATCCGCCTGCAAGATTGTATGCGTCAAAACCCTTTTCGCAAAGCGCATCTGCAGCATCACGGCTTATAAGTCCACTCTTGCAGCATATAACAAGCTTTTTATCGGCAGGAAGTTCCGCATCTTCAAGCTTTTCCTGCGGAATGTTCACCGCGCCGTCAATGTGACCGTAAGAAAAAGCGTATTCATCACGCATATCGATAAGCACATATGAATCGGCTGAAAGCTTTTTCAGCTCGGAAACAGTAATTTCGTTGTTCATTTGCTTTTGATTTCCTTTCAAAAAAATGTTCGAGGAATATTATATCACATAAATCCGATTATGTCTATATGCTTTGTAAACAAACAGCGCAGAATATTAAAAAAGTTCAGAATATCTGCATTGACAATAAAATCCTAAAGTCGTATAATATCAAACGTATATTTATATGATAAAAGGAGATATTTTCTTGGAAAATAACGAAAAGCGAATACAAAAAGCTTTTAAATTCGCTTTTCCGAAAACCCTGCCTATCTTCGCAGGCTTCTGGTTTCTCGGAATGAGCTATGGCATATTGATGCGTGTAAAAGGGTTCAGCTTCGTTTATCCATTGCTGATGAGCATGACAATATTCGGCGGCTCGCTTGAATTTATCGCAGTTTCAATGCTTCTAAGCACATTTGCACCACTCCAGACCTTTCTTGTCGCACTCGTTATACAGCTCAGACACCTTTTTTACGGCGTTTCGATGCTCGAAAAATACAAAGGCACGGGTTGGAAAAAGCCTTATCTTATCTTTGGTATGTGCGATGAAAGCTTCTCGATAAATTACAGCACCGAGATACCCGAGGACATCGACAAAGGTTGGTTCTACTTCTTCGTAACACTTCTCAATCAGATATATTGGGTAACGGGCGCAACGATAGGCGGTCTGCTCGGCAACCTCATAACGTTCAATACCGAGGGACTTTCGTTCGTAATGACGGCGATGTTCGTTGTTATCTTCCTCGACCGGTGGCTAAAGGAAAAACAGCATATCTCGTCCGTTATCGGTCTTGGCGTTTCGCTTTTGTGCCTTGTGATCTTTGGCAAGGACAGCTTTATTATACCGACAATGATATGCATTGTCGTGATGCTCACATTGTTCCGCAAGCCTATTGAGGAAAAGGAGGGAAAAGTATGACCCTAACACAGCAAATAATCACCGTTGCCCTCTGCGCTCTCGGCACGATGATAACAAGATTTTTGCCGTTCATAGTTTTCCGTTCGGATAAGCCTACACCGAAATATATTCAGTATATCGGAAATGCTCTTCCGCCTGCGATATTCGGTATGCTCGTTATATATTGCCTTAAAGATGTTTCGCTTCTCGGCGGAAGTCACGGTATTCCCGAGGCTATTGCGATAGTCGCGGTTATTGCACTTCACCTCCGGAAAAAGAATATGCTCCTCTCAATTGCAGGCGGAACGGTCTGCTATATGCTTTTGGTGCAGTTTGTCTTCTAAGCATTTCACGCCGCATAAATGCATTTTACATATCAAAAGCTTGAATCTTTCTTTGGTTGTGATATGATGTTATCATCAGCAAAAAGGAGATGCAGCTTATGAATATCGTATTGCTTGTTTTATTATGTGCCGCAGAAGTGGTTTTTGCAGTCTTGGCGATAAAGCGCCGACCCGACAAGGAAAAGTGGCAGACCGAACGCCTTATATGCAATGCAGGTCAGCTCGGAGTGTTTCTGATAATGCTCCTCGCACCGAGCATTGATATGAGTGTTCGCTTCAAGGGTCTGTTCGCGCTTCTCCTGCTTCGTATTATAATTGCTTTTGCAGGTTGGCTCATTGCGAAATATACCCCGTCAAAGCCGAAACGCCCATCGATGATGATATTGAGCGCCGTTCTGTCAGCTGTCATCATATTGGGGAGCCTTGTACCGTCATTTATGTTCACTTCGTATGACGGATTGCCGACCTCGGGCGAATATTCTGTTGCCTCGGCAAAGGCTATTCTTATCGATGAGAGTAGGGCAGAGGAGTTTGAAACGGACGGCTCGAAGCGTGAAGTTCCGATTTATTTCTTTTACCACGAAAATGCCGCAAGCGGTGAAAAATTCCCACTGGTGCTGTTCTCGCACGGTGCGTTCGGCTATTACAAGAGCAATTATTCTACCTATGAAGAGCTTGCTTCAAACGGATATGTTGTCATTGCGACCGAACACCCGTATCATTCGATGTTCACCGAGGATACAAACGGAGATAATGTATATCGAATCGGTCGATAACAGAACTTTTATCTATACTTTACAAAAAGTATATGAGTCCAAACAGCGCATCTATGAGCTTGAAGAGAATTTAAAACCGAAACATTTTCTGCGGATATCGAAATTATCGCTTGTGAATCTTATGAAAATAATCTCGGTGAAGCCTGCGCTCGGCGGAAGATTCAGCGCCGTGCTTTCCAACGGCGAGGAGATAATCATTTCGCGCAAATATGTTTCCGAGCTGAAAAAAGTTTTGAGAGGTGACGAAGTATGACATTCAAAGAGCATTTCAAATCGGTGATGTCGATGTATTTCATTATTGTGACGCTTGTAAACGCCGCAACGTTTATCCTCGGCAGTATTTTTCGCCCCGACCAGACATCCGGATATGAAGCCTTTCTCTCACCGCTTATCTATGCGGCGGTTGCCCTCGTCCCGATGCTTTGTATGTATTCAAAAAGAGAGCTTACGTTCAGGCAGTATATATTGAGGGAAGTGTTCCAGCTGTTTGCGATAGAAGCCGTTCTTATTATTTTCGGACTCGGTACGGAAAGCCTTTTGCCCGAGAACCGAAAGCTTACAGCTGCATTTGCATTATCCGTGCTTGTGATATACGTTCTCGTCATTATAATAACATGGCTGTTCGACCTCAAACAGGCAAAGACGATAAATTCCGACCTGAAAAGCTTTCAAAGCAGATTTTCGGATAAAACAAATTGATGAATATTTCCCTCAAAAATTTTCGATAAATTGGTTGACAAACAAAACCGACAGTGCTATAATATCAAAACCGCCATTCGCAATTGGCGGTTTTTTAGATAATTGACATAAGGAGGAAAATTTATGGAGAAGATCATCTTTAAACTCGAACAGAAAATGTGGAAAACAGACTTCGCTGATATAAAAAAGCCGCCGTTCCCCAATTGCGGAGAACGGCGGTAGTTTTATGCCGGAATTACTTCTTCTTTGTTGTGATAGCAACAGGATCGGACTTTTCGCCCTCTTTGTATTTGCTGTTTACCTTGTCAAGGGCAGAAACCTTGAATTTGTATTTGGTGTTTTTCTTGAGGTCCTTGATAGTGCAGGAATTGCTTGTTACTGTCTTGTACTCTTCATATTTACCTGTCTTGGAGTTGTACATATAAACCTTGTATGCATCAGCACCTGCAACCTTGTCCCATTTAAGAGTGATGCTGTTCTTGGTTTTTGCGGAAGCTCTGATATTTTCAGGGGAAGCAAGTTCATCGTCTTCCCCAATTACTTTGTAGGAAAAACCGTTATTCTTAGCATATGTTAATGCACTTGAACCGGGGTAAACATTGACTGTGGTCTTCTTAGGTGTATACTTCAAAAGGTTGCCGCATAAACCGTACCAGTCAACCTCGTAATACCAGCTGCTGTCAGGAGAATTGGTGTAGTAGAAGATATAAACTGATGTTTTGCCGTCTGCAGCTCTTGTTTCTGCTTCTTCAGCCAAATCTTCATTTATACGTCCGTAGGAATAACCAATGGCGTTTTTGCCGCGGAAAGCTGTTCCCTTAGGAATAGTAAGACTGGTGAGATTTACACAGTTTGTGAATGCGTTGGAGTAGATATCTGTGCATCCATCAATATTGATACTTTTAAGATTGAGGCAGTTGAAAAAAGCCTCTTCACCGATAAAATAATCAAATCTGTGCTTTCCAATCTTAACGGATTTGAGTGATGAACAGAATTCGAATGCACCTGCACCAATGGCTTCATCAATGCTGCCCTTTATTTCGACAGTCTGGAGCTCTGCGCAATATGCAAAAGAATTGGTATAGAAATATGCATTTCCTGCTACAGTTACATTTTTAAGCTTTGTACAGCCTTCAAAAGCACTTTCCCAAGCATAAAGGTCACCCTTTGCAGTGATGGATGTGATCTTGTTGTTTCCTTTGAAAGCTTCTTCATCAACATAAGAAACATCGGCAGGAATAACGACTTCTCCACCGTTTCCTTTGTAGCCCGAAACGTACTTGTAGCCATCGGAATCTGTTGAAATGATAAGATCGCTTGATGCAGCTTCGGCTGTGATAGCAATACCAAGCTTGTCATTGAACTGCTCGGGAAGAGCTGTGATCGTACCCAATGAAAGCATAACAGCAAGGGCACACGAAAGAATTTTTTTGCTTTCCATAATTGATCCCTCTTATATTTATATTTTTGTCATATCGACAAGATAATTATACCACTATTTGTTAATAAAGTCAATGCTTTTATTGCACTAAATTGACAAAATATGTAGAATTTTCCATTTTCTTTGTGTAAAAATAAATAAAAAGCGTTTGCATACTCGAATTGTACGCAAACGCCGTAATAAAATATGGTCAGTTTTCTTCCAGCCACCTTACCGCACAATGGCAAAGTGAAGCCGTGCCGATAGGAAGAACATCTTCGTTGAAGCGAACTTTCGGGTTATGTGCAGAAGCCTCACCGCGTTCGTCCTCGAAGCCTGCCGAAAGGTACATAAACGCCGACGGAACAGCCGAAGCTATTACCGCAAAATCCTCCGAAGCATTGGCTTTCATATCGGGGATAGGCTTCAAACCGCCCAGCTCATTCATATAACCGACCATTTTTTCTGTCAGTTCACGGTCACATATAAGCGGAGGAACGTCCGAAAGCTTCGTGACCTGCGCCGTGCCGCCGTAAAGCTCGGCTGTCTTTTCCGCAATTTCCGATATTCGTGCCGAAAGCTTTTCTTTTTGCGCCTTGTCATTCGTGCGGAGCGTTCCCTCCATAAATGCGGAATCGGGGATAATGTTTGCAGCCTTTCCTCCGTGAAGCTGTCCTATCGTTAAAACACAAACCTTTTCGGGGTCAGCTTCGCGCGCGATAAGCGCCTCCAGCGCAATGTAAGTCTGCGCTGCAATGTTGAGCGGATCGACCGCAAGATTCGGATAAGCGCCATGACCGCCTTTTCCTTTTATGTCGATGCGGAAACCGTCCACCGAGTTCATCATAACTCCGCCGGCGTTGTACATAAACAGCCCCGGCAGCATCTTTCCCGGAGCAACGTGGAAAGCAAGCGCTGCATCAACGTGCGGATCTTCCAAAACACCGTTTGCTATCATATCACGGCTGCCCTCAAAAGTTTCCTCAGCAGGCTGAAACATAAGCTTTACCGTACCTTTGAGCGAAGTTTCATTTTCTTTTAAAAGCTTCGCCGCACCAAGCAGCATCGCAGCGTGGAGATCGTGTCCGCAGGTGTGTGCATGACCGTTGGTGCAGGCGAATTCTTCACCGCTCATTTCTTCCATAGGCAAAGCGTCCATATCCGCACGAAGCAGAAGCACGGGCGAACCGCTGCCGATGAGCGCAGTAACTCCGTGACCGCATTTCTTAGGCGAAAGTCCGTATTCCGTCAGCTTTTTCATAACAAATTCCTGCGCGAGCGGCATTTCAAGTCCGACTTCGGCATTTTTGTGGAAATATCTTCGGTTTTCGATGATCTCACCCTTTATTTTATTGGCTTCTTTGTAAAAATCCATTGCAATAGCTCCTTTTTTCGGTTAAAAACAGCTTTTTATAACATTATTATATCATTATAATATGCGAAATTCAACATCAGATAAATTTTTTTTCGAAATACTTGAAAAAAATCAGATAATATAGTATAATTACTATAAATATACGAATTTATGCTTTTTTGATATATATTGAGGAGAATCAACTTGAAAAAATTAAGGACAAGAATACTCAGCGCAGCTCTTGCCGTTGCCCTTGCGTTTTCCGCGGGCATCGATTTTTCGGCTGTGTTGGGCGGAATAAGCGCCTTTGCCGAAGAAAGTACCGATCAGCCTATCGTAATTGCTCCGCAGGAGGATATAAACCGTGACGAAGAGCTTCCTGCGTTTGAAGAACCCGTTTATACAGCAATGTTCAGCTTTCCTGCCGAAATGAGGGGAGTTTATGTCACACCAACAGTCGATTATGCAGCCGAGAACAGCACCGAAGCTGTCGCAGACGAGGTTGAAACACTGCTCGACAACGCCGAAAGCAACCGTCTTAACGCTGTTATCATAAATACAGACTGTAATGGTGAAATGCTTTACAACTGTGATCTCAACGAAACACTCGGCGAAGACGTTATCACCGCTCTTGTTGACGGTGCGCGCGACAGGGGAATGTACGTCTATATGAATTTCAGCATAGATGCTGTCCTCACTTCGCTTGAAGATATGACCCTGCAGGAAAAAATCGACTTCTTAGCACTAAGGGTTCATACCTTTACAGTAAAATATCCCGTTGACGGCATAATTCTTGACGGTTACTATTCAACGAAAACTAATCTAAGCCTGCACGACTATGTCGAAAACGGCTCGGGAATTGGCTTTGAGAACTGGCTTCTCGATAACGGCGCTTATGTCTTTGCACTTGCTTCGGACGCGGTAAGAAAGACGAACAATACCGTCCCAGTCGGCATTTCAATAAATGACGTATGGGCAAACTATGAGAACAACGAAAAAGGTTCTGCTACATCTGTAAAGTTCGAAGCCTTAACAGACGGTTATGCCGATACCGTTGACTATATTCAAAAAGGCTATGCCGATTTTATTATGCTCAAAGCCGAGGGTTCACGTTCAAGCAGCAGCGAACCATTCGGCGAAATAACGAAATGGTGGAACGATATTGCAGATGAAGCAGGCATACCGCTTTTTGTCCACCACATGAATGAGTATATCTGTACCGATACTGAGGGTTGGGGTTCGCCCGATGAACTTGTCAAGCAGGTCATCGATGCCTCTGAGCTTTCGTCCTACGGCGGAAGTGCTTTCGATTCACTTTCCGCACTCGTAACAAACAGTATGGAGTCAACGACCGCCCTCACAAAGCATTACGATGATACTATCGACCTCGAGGGACTTAACAGCGAGCTTGAAATGACTCTCCCGAAGAAGACCACGTTCAAGACAGAAGAACCGACCGTCATTTTCGCAGGTTCGTTTGACCCGAATTTCCCCGTATATTATCAGGGCAAAGAGATAGTCCTCAACGAAGCGGGAAGATTCTACTTCACCGAAGACCTCGATGTCGGCGTGAATACTTTCAAATTCCAGAATAAAGCTAAGGTAATCACATATAAAATTACCCGCACCGTGAATATCCTCAAAAGTGTTTCACCGTCCGACGGAACGATGTATGTTGACGGCGAATCGACCATCGCAATAAGCGCTATCGCATATAAAGGCTCGGAGATCACAGCAAAAATAAATGGAAAGAGCATTCCTCTTAAAGAAGTGGAAAGCCAGCTCGACGAACTCGACCCGAACTCATACTATACTAAATATGTCGGCAGATATACCGCTCCGCAGGGAAAAAAAGGTGAGGAGATCAACCTCGGTTCAATCGAATTCTATGGCGTTTACCATACAAAAACGGGCGATATGACCGAATCGAGAACCGGTTCTTCCATTATTATTAATGCGCTTGCCGAAGTTGCCAACGACTTCACGGGCAGTATCCTTATGGTGAATAACGACAATACTATGGTCTATAACGCCAAGAGCACAGATACTGCTCCGACCCCCGATATGGCGCGCCTGCCTGCAGGAACTCTCGACTATATCATAAATACGGTTACATACAGCGGCACTGATTATTATATCACAAATTCGGGCAAGAGAATCCGCACGAACGCAGTTTCCATACTTGAAAATAAGCCGCTCGGAACAAATCCTATCTCGGTAAATTCCGTCTATAAGGACGGCACGGATACTGTCATAAAGCTGAAAACCTCAGTAAAAATACCATTCTCTGTAAGCTATAACGGTGTAAATTATTCCGACGGCGACAACGGTTCATACTATATTTCCTCGTTCAATTCGGACGGAATAACTATAACTTTCAGTTATATCACAAGTATTTCCGCAGGCGATATTACTTTCCCCGAAAGCTCCGTATTCACCTCGGGAACGTGGTCTGCCGTTGATACGGGCGATATCAAATCCGCGCGTCTGAGCCTTAAATTCCGTCAAAGCGGTATCTATTCGGGCATAAAAGCAACATACGACAGCGATGATAATCTTACGCTCTGCTTCAACGGCTGCCGAAGCTCAGTCAACGGCGCAACTATCGTCATCGACCCCGGACACGGCTACACGGGCGGCAACTTTGACCCGGGCGCTATCGGTCATATCAAGGAGCAGGAAGCTAACCTTGCGGTGGCAAAATACCTCGAATCTATCCTCACAGCCGAGGGTGCAAACGTTATAAGACTTAAAACCGAGAGCGAAAATTACGATACCGACCAGCGAGCTTCAATAGCAAGACAGTATTCACCCGACTTGTTTATTGCTGTCCACTGCAACGCTGCTGCGAACGAAAAAGCAACGGGTGCAGAAGCATATTACTTCACACCGTTCTCGCAGCCGCTCGCAGATGCAGTTTCCGCTTCAATGGGAAGCTACCTCTATAACAGCGTCGATAATGGCGGACTTGGCGACAGAGGAGAGAAGTACAACTACTTCTTCGTTACTCAGCAGCAGGAATTCCCGTCTATCCTCGTGGAGTGCGGCTTCGTTACGAACTATACCGAAGCTATGGCTCTTGCAAATGCGAAGCATCAAAAAGGCATTGCAAATGCTATTGCCGAGGGAATAAAGAAATATTTCGCAAAGTGCAGTTACTCCTGCTTCGGCGAGGGCGTAGGCTCTGTGAGCGGTCAGGAGATACAGCTTCCTGCTGAAAGTTCTCAGCCCGAACAGCCGTCCGAACCCGAACAGAACATCGAAACCACTGCTCCTGCTCTGAATGATGACTACGATGAAGATGACCCATATTATCAGTATTTCGGCAGACAATAAGTTTGTGCAAAATAACTATAAAACGGCTGTTTTATTTATGATTTTTTGAACTCGGATAGGTTGACGAATCACGCTTTTTATGGTAAAATAATATTGATATATTTTTAACAATGAGCAAAAACATTGTTAGGCTGATCGTCCGCGGTCAGCAGAAAGGACAGGTCATTCTTATGCAGTTATTTAATGTTCCTGAAAGAATCTATTTTATGCCGGGTGCTGTTCAGTATCTTGAAAAGATACCCGAGCTTCACCGAGTTGTTGTCTTTACCGACAAGGAAACTATCGGCGCAGGCATCTATGAGCATCTTAAATATTACCTCGAAAGAAACGAATGCCACCCTGTTATTGATGTCTTCTATGATATCAACCGCATTGCTGACCTCGACTCAGTGAATAGGGGAGTTGCTATTCTCCGTAATTTCAAGCCCGATACCGTGATCGCTCTCGGCGGCGGAAATGTTATCGATACGACTAAGGCAGCCGAAGCTGTTTTCTCCAATCCCGACCTCACTATCGATCAGCTCGCTGACAAGTATGCCTGCAATAAGTGTGAAAAGGCAATGAGAATAGTATGTATCCCAACAACTTCCGGTTCGGGCGCAGAGATAACTTCAACAGCAGTTGTTTTCGGTCAGGACGGTAAGAAGTACCACCTTGTTGACTGCAATATCAAGCCTGATGTTGCTATCGTTGACAGCGAACTCGTTTACGAAGCAAGCGATGAACTCTCCGCTGCACACGGTTTTGAAGTTCTCGCACACGGAATCGAAGCTTACGTTTCTGTTATGCATTCCGATTATACAGATTCGTTCGCACTCTCAGCTGTTAAAACAGTATTCGATTATCTCCCAAGATCATGCAAAAACGGCTCTGACGATCACGAAGCAAGAGAGAAAATGCACAATGCAGCAGCTATCGCAGGTATGGCTTATGAAAGCACACTCTGCGGACTTAACAGCGCGCTTTCTCACAGCGTAAGCTCGGAAACAGGCGTTTCAAAGGGTATCGCAGATGCAGTTCTTCTCCCTTATACCATTGAATTCAATGCAGTTGGCGAAGTAAGCGAAGCTTGGCCGAAGTACGGCAGAGAGGGCGCTGCTGAAAGATATCGTCAGATAGCAGCTTACCTCGGACTTGATGCCGAAACTCCCGAAAAGGGCGTAAAGAGCCTTGTTTCCGCGGTTAAAAAGCTCGCTGAAGAGATCGGCGTTCCCGCAAACTTTGAATCAGCAGGTACAAGCTTCCTCAACAGCGTTCCGTTTATGGCTGAAAAGACTCTTGAAGACCGCGATATGGCAGGTAACCCAAGAGCAGCAGTAGCTTCCGAGCTTGAAGAACTCCTCAGAAGCGCATATAGCGGAAAGTAATTTATATTGACATAAAAATTAGCGGTGTCCGTAATTCGGATACCGCCTTTTTATTTGTATTTTTAAGTAGGCATATAAAAATAGCCGCATAGTTTTCTATGCGGCTAAAATTTTAGTTGTTGAGGAACTTTTCGATCTTGTAGCGCTTGTAAGCAGCTTCGTTGATCTCAACATTCTGTGTTTCTGTCCAGGAGTCAACAGTCTGATCGAACTCATCGTCCTTGAGCTGATGACGAACTGTGCTTTCATTGTCGCTGTAGTAGTTTTCGTCAGCGTAAAGGTCAAGAACTGTTACAACGTAGTAAACTTCGTCTTCTTCAACGAGGAAAACATCGCCGACCTTGGATTCAAATGCCTTTGTCACAACAGCTTCGGAGGGGTAAGAACCGTCCTTTGTAACTACTGTTTCGTTGTCTGTGTAGCTGCTTGTCGTTTCTTCCGTTTCGGCTGTTTCATCGGAAGTTTCATCATCGGTGCTTTCAGCAGCCTGCGCGTCAGCAACAAGCTTGTCATAGTAGTCACTGTATTCCTTGCTTACAGTCGCAAAATCCTCACCGCCCTTGATTCGGTCGATGTAATCTTCAGCCATTGTCTTTATCTCGTCCTTGCCCTCAGACTTGAGGAGATTTCCCTCACCGTCTTTGAGCTCCATTTTGATGTAGTTGATGCGCTTGTTGTTTTCTTCGAGATATGCTCTGATGTCAGCTTCGGAGATCTCGTCCTGACCGCCCTCTGCATAGTAATAATCGAAGATCATATTCTTCTTGGTCGAGTTGAGCATTATGAGAAGCTGTGAATCCTCGCTGATTCCTGCGTTCTCGTAGTTTGAACCGTAGTATTCCCAAATTGAATCAAGGTAAACCTTAGTCTTTTCCTTTTCATTGTCCTCGAAAGAAAATCCGAGTTCATCAAACTTGTTTTCAACGGCAACGAATTCCTGCATACTCTTTGTTGCTTCATCGTTGATCCATTCGCGGACAGGCTTGTCCTCGATGACCTTGTCGGTGAAAGCTGTCGTTGTTGTAGCCTCAGTTTCGGAAGCAGTGGTTTCAGCAGTCTCAGCGGAAGCTGTTGTTTCTTCGCTCTCATCGGTAGGCTCTGTGTAGTAAGCAGCATCGTAGTAGGAGTTCATCTGCATTGCGATGAAAACACCTGCTGGAACTTTGTAGCCGTCGATAACAGCGGCATAAGTAGTGTCAGGACCGGCGATATTGTTTCCGCAAGCACCAAGTGATAAAGCCATAGCCGAGCAGAGCGCAACGGCGGATATTTTCTTGAAGTTAGCCATAAATATCATAAACCTCCAATTAATGATTCAACTAAATACATTATATTATACCATATTAAAAGCGGTTTGTCCAGTATTTTTGCTTAATTTTCAAAAAAGAAAACATCGGCGGGCGTTCCGTCTTCATAATCTGCCTTGCGATCGGGATAAGCTTTGATAAGCTCAAAATTTCCGCCCGTAAGCTCGTCTATGACCTTGTCCCAGAAGTAGACCGATGCAAGGTTATGAGGGTGACGTTTCAGCTGCCATTTTCCGTGGTGTCTGTCTAAAACTTGACGAACTGCCTCACGTCCAACGCCATTTCTGCGATATTTATATAGTATAAAAAATTCGGAGAGGCAAAAGTCCGTCTTTCTGCCCTCGACCTCGGGATAATCACTCACAAGTACAAACCCTGCAAGCTTTCCGGCAACTGTAATAAAATACGGAAAACGATTTTCTTCCGTAAAATAGCAGTCGAGATATTCATAACCGTATAAGCCGTCCTCACCTATATCCGTCTTTTCCCACTGCGAAAATTCGTAAAGATATTTTTCCATAAGATTACGCAAAACTGCCTTTTTGTCAGCAGTAACTTCAATAATTTCAACCATTTTTTTCCCTCCGAAAAACATTATAATATAGAATGTATCAAAAGTCAAGAAAAGGAAAAGTTTGCTCATCTATTTACATATTTTGAAATTTGTGTTATAATTGATTCAACATAAATTCCGTCATCGGGGAGAGTGATAAAAGTGGGCGTGATTTTCTTTATTACAACTGTGGTATTTTTCGCACTGTTCTTGGGAGCAAGATCGGATATTTCCATGCTCCGAAGAGAAAACGAACAGCTTAAAAATAAACTGAACGAAAAGCAGTACATTCAGCCGCAGGAAACTAAACTAAAAGATGATAATGAAGCTGTAAAGCCTGAACCGTTTACAGATGATAATAAACAGATTAAAAATGCAAATTCACCGTATAATACGTCATATATGCATCAAAAACAGCCTGTAATGTCTGCAAGCTTTACAGACGATAATGTTGAATCACCGCAAAACACTCCTCCGAAACCTCAAACTTCCGAAACTAACAATGCAGTGGGTACACCAAAAAGTGAAAATAATGCTCCAACGGTTGCAGTACAGCAGGAAAAACATCGTGTAAGCTCAATAAATGTCCTGCTTATAATCGGTTCACTTCTTATAATTCTTGCAGGAGTTATATTTGCAACTACAACTTGGGCAACGCTCGGAAATATTGTTAAAGCAGTGATTATCCTGTCTTTTTCGGCTGTACTTTTTGCCGCTTCTTCAATTGCGAAAAGAAAATTTGATCTGCCGAAAACGGGTAAGGTTTTCTATACTCTCGGGTGCGCTTTTCTGCCGATAACAGTCTTTGCGATTGCATATTTCAAAATTTTCGGCGATTGGTTCTCTATCAGCGGAAACGGCTTCGGAACAGTTTGGGCGGTCGCCGCCGCACTGACCGCCGCGGTATGCTTCAAAGGAAGTTACGATTATAAAAGCAAGTTCTTTGCCTGTGTTTCACTCGGAAGTATTTCGGTAATGGTGGCTGGACTGGCATCACAGATATTTGACAGTCCCGATTTTATTGAGCTTATATATGCCGTGTATTCGCTTGTTGTGATATTTGTGAGCCGTCTTATTCAAAAGAAAGCTGTAAAGTTAAATGCCTTTGCATATATTATCGATGTACTGCCGTCGTTTGAACTTGGTAATACTGCATTGTTGAGCATTGTATCGCTTGTAGTTCCTGCTGCGTGGCTCGACCACAGTGTTATTGTAACTATCTCCTGCGGGCTTTTCGCCGCCGCGTATCTTTTCAGCGGATTCTCGAAGAAAAACGGCTTTGCAGGTGCGATACCGTTTCTGATATTTGTCAGCATTGCATCGTTCTATGGTTTTTCGCCCGAAAGCTTTTCCGAGGGTACATATGTTGTTGCCGCAATTGCAACAGTGACCACAGTTCTCTCGCTTCTGAAAGTTCTTCCCGAAAAGCTTGCCTTTGCTCTGAAAATTCTGTCAAACATCTGCATTGCAGTATCAGCATTTGCACTTGCTGTCGCCGCAATTTCCTCGGAAATAACGCTCGCATCGGTTATCGTAATGGCAATTTTGACAGCAGAAATTCTCGCCCTCGGTCTGTTCCGAAGAAACGAATCGGCAGGGAAGATAATGTTCGTGCTGTTCGCGTTCGCACTTTCATCAACCATATTGTCGGCAGTTAAGCTGATAACTTCGTCTGATAGCGTGTTTGCAATAGCTTCATCGGGAGTGCTTCTCGCTGTTTCGATTGGCTATGTTATCACGGATTTTATCTTTGCAAAGAAAGGCAAGAGTTTTATCATACGTTCGGTATTTACAGATGTAATGTTTGCTGCCTATACAGCAGGCGTTCTTTTGTCACAATTCAGTGACAGAAAACTGCCTGTCGTAGTAATACTTTTCACCGCCGCGGCGCAGTTTGTGTATGCTGTTTTTCCTAAAAAAGATTGGGAAAAGCTTGTCTTTTCACTCACAGCAATGCTTTCACTCGGCAAATTTGCCGCTGACGGAACATTGGCTGAACGTTTCAGCGAAACAGTTATATTTACAGCCGTTTCAGCAGCCCTCGCAGTAATATCGATCGTCTGGGTGCTTGTGAAGAAAGATAAACTGATCGAAAAGGGAATGTTTATAGGTTTTACTGTCGTCACTTCAATTCTGATACTCGTTTCCTCTGTAAAGATCTTCTCAACTCCCGACCCCGTATGGCAGTTCTGGGTCATTCTTGCGATAGTCTGCACTGTAAAAGGATGTATCAGCAAGCACAAAGTTCCGCTTTCGGCGGCAATTATCCTTTTCTGCCTTGCATTCGGCGGCTTTGCTTATGAAGTTCTTGATTTTGGTACGGAAGCTGAGCTTATCGCAGCAGGTGGTTTTGCATCGGTGCTTTTTGCAGCGTTCCTCTTCGTTCCGCACAGCGAATTGGTAAATTACTGCCGAAAGTTCACGTTCCTTTGCCTTGATTTTATATCGTTCGCTTTGCTCTGCACAATTGCCTCGGCGAGCGAAGTAAGCGCTTCTGTCATTGCAGGTGCGGTAATTGTCTTTGCAATGACTGTTACGAGCAGCATTATGACATTCGGCTCGGTGCTCCTTATACCACCGCTTGCGGCAGCATATTTTACCGTGGCAGGTCAGATGCAAAATGTCTTTGCCGGCAATTCAAATGTTGCGGTCGGTGCATCGATAGCGGCAATGATAGCTCTGTCGGTCGGTGCAAGCTTCTTATTCTACAGAAAAAGCGTTTTTGAAAAATCACGCAAGGATTGTGACGGCTTTGCATTTTCAAGGCTCATCGGTCTTGCGGCGTACTTTTCGTATGCAGACGGCGAAATTTCAGAGTGGCTCGGCTTGCTTCTCACGAGTGTGGTTATCGTTTCGTTCCTGCGAAAAGAAAATAAGCCGCTATCAAACCGAATCATAACATCTGTTGCGATGTTTGTTCCCGTTATCGCGTGGTGGACACAGCCATTTTGGAAACTTCCCGAGGGTTATGCTCTCGAGATAAACATAGTCCCGATACTGCTTTATCTTGCGGCGCTTCGCCTGCTCAAATGGGACAAAAAGCATATCGATATTCTCACATTTGTTACATATATAATAGTATATGCAATACTTTTCTTCCATGCCCTCAGCGGCACTATCGTCAATGCCCTCATAGTTATGATAAGCGCGTTTGTGATACTTGCGGTTTCGTTCTTCGTCAAGATGAAGCGCTGGTTCGTGCTCAGCGCGGCAGTCATCGTGACCTCGGCAATATTTATGAGCATAAAGCTGTGGGGAAGTCCTGCTTGGTGGGTGTATCTTCTCGCGGCAGGAATTATTCTTATCGCAGTTGGTGCTGTTAATGAGCAGAAGAAAAAATCTGCCGACGGCGGCGTTGCTGGAAAGATAACGCGTTTTATGTCCGAATGGACTTGGTAAATTTCAGCGCAGTTCAAATTGATGTGAACTGCGCATTTTCTTTTTGTAAAAGTAGAGAACTTTACAGGCGCTTGTGTTTAAAAAATTAAAGTATAAAAATCAGTTTGTTAAAATTGCATAAGAAAATGAGAAATAATTTTATATTATGGATTCAAAAATCCTATTGATATTAAACGTTTAATATGGTAAAATTGTATCAATGATATGCTTTGGGAAAAGTGTATCAATAAAAATTTAAGTGAGGTTAGTTGAATGAAATACGGTTTCTATGATGACAAGAACAAAGAATATGTCATTAACTCTCCAAAAACTCCTTATCCTTGGATAAACTACCTTGGAACCCAGGATTTTTTCGGACTTATTTCCAATACCGCAGGCGGTTATGATTTCTATAAGGACGCTCGTCTTGCAAGAATCACACGTTACCGCTACAACAACGTTCCTGCAGACGCAGGCGGACGTTATTTCTACATCAACGATAACGGTACTGTTTGGAACCCGGGCTGGGCTCCTGTAAAGACAGACCTTGATTCATACGAGTGCCGCCACGGTATGGGCTATACAAAGATCACAGGCAAGAAGAATGGACTTTCCGCTGAAGTTACTTTCTTCGTTCCTCAGAATTTCACAGGTGAAGTTCAGAAGCTCGTTCTCAAGAACGAAAGCGGCGCTGCTAAGTCCTTCAAGCTCTTCTCATTCATCGAATGGTGTCTTTGGGACGCAAACGACGACAGCACAAACTTCCAGCGTAACTTCAACACAGGTGAAGTTGAACTCGAAAAGAACGGCGCTGTTATCTACCACAAGACAGAATACAAGGAAAGAAGAAACCACTTCGCTTTCTATGCTGTAAACGACACTGTTGACGGCTTCGATACCGACCGTGAAACATTTATGGGCAGTATCTACAACGATTTCCACAATCCTCAGACTGTTCTCGACGGCGCTCCCAAGAACTCCGTTGCTGACGGCTGGTCACCCGTTGCTTCACATTATAAGGAGATCACTCTCGCAGCAGGCGAGGAGAAGACACTTGTTTTCATTCTCGGCTATGTTGAGAATCCTTACGACCAGAAGTTCAACGCTGACGGCACAATGAATAAGTCCAAGGCTTATGAAATGATGGCTAAGTTCGATACAGCAGAAAAGGTTGACGCTGCATTTGCAGAGCTTGCTAAGACTTGGGAAGATCTCCTTGCTAAGTACAACCTCAGATCGCCTGATGAAAAGCTCAACAGACAGGTCAACATCTGGAATCAGTACCAGTGTATGGTAACATTCAACCTCTCACGTTCCGCATCTTACTTTGAGAGCGGCATCGGCAGAGGAATGGGCTTCCGTGATTCCAACCAGGACCTCCTCGGCTTCGTTCACCAGATCCCCGGACGTGCAAGAGAGAGAATCCTCGATATCGCAGCTACACAGCTCGAAGACGGCGGCAACTACCACCAGTATCAGCCTCTTACAAAGAAAGGAAACGACGCTGCAGGCACAAACTTCAACGATGACCCACTTTGGATGATCCTCTCCACAGCAGCTTATATCAAGGAAACAGGCGACCTCGGAATCCTCGATGAAATGGTTGACTACAAGAACGATCCTGCTCTTGCACAGCCGCTTCTCGACCACCTCAAGAGATCGTTCTACCACGTTGTAAACAATAAGGGACCTCACGGACTTCCTCTTATCGGACGTGCTGACTGGAACGACTGCCTCAACCTCAACTGCTTCTCCAGAGTTCCGGGCGAAAGCTTCCAGAACACAGCTTCCAATATCGCTAAGGAAGTTAACCCCGAAACGGGCGAACCTCTCAACGAGCAGACAGCTGAATCCGTAATGATCGCAGGTATGTTTACATATATCGGACCTGAGTATGAAAAGCTCTGCCGCCTTAAGGGTCAGACCGAAGAAGCTGACAAGGCAAAGGCTGAGATCGAAAAGATGAAGCAGGCTATCATCGACTTCGGCTGGGACGGCGACTGGTTCCTCCGTGCTTACGATGCATACGGCAAGAAAGTCGGCTCACACGAGAACAATGAGGGTAAGATCTTCATTGAACCTCAGGGCTTCTGCGTAATGTCTGATATCGGCGGCAAGGAATTCACCGAAAAGACAATGAACAGCATCGACAAGTACCTCGGCACAAAGCACGGTCTTGTTCTCAACAACCCTGCATTCACCAAGTATGTTGTTGAATACGGCGAGATCTCCACATATCCCGGCGGATATAAGGAAAACGCAGGTATCTTCTGCCATAACAATGCTTGGATCATGTGCGCTGCTGCTTACGCAGGCATGGGCGACAGAGCATTCGATTACTATACAAGAATCGCTCCTGCATATCAGGAGGACGAGCAGCTCCACAGAACCGAACCCTATGTTTACGCACAGATGGTTGCAGGTAAGGATGCTAAGCGTTTCGGCGAAGCAAAGAACAGCTGGCTCACAGGTACAGCAGCTTGGAACTTCGTTGCAATTTCGCAGTATATCCTCGGAATTATCCCTGACTACAGCGGATTGAAGATCGATCCTTCCATTCCTAAGGCTTGGGACGGCTATGAGGTTTCCAGAACCTTTAGAAATGCTGTTTACAACGTAAAGGTAGAGAACCCGAACCACGTTTCAAAGGGTATCAAGTCTATCACCGTTGACGGCAAGGCTATCGAAGGCAATATCCTCCCTGTATTCGCAGACGGCACACACGAAGTTGTCGCTGTAATGGGTTAAGCTTTATAAAAAATCAGCGTCGGGCAGAAATGTCCGACGCTTTTTGTGTCTTAATATAAAAATAAGCGCTGAAACTGCTCGTTTGTGCAGCAATTTCAGCGCTTTTATTACTTTTCACTTGAGGT
This sequence comes from uncultured Ruminococcus sp., assembly GCA_900541495.1. GTDB lineage: Bacteria > Bacillota > Clostridia > Oscillospirales > Ruminococcaceae > UMGS363. The sequence goes on from UQKC01000005.1 coordinate 63,296, forward strand.
TTCACTCGGAATATCGTGTTCAGTCTTTGCTATTATCTTTTTATCATCAATTATAAGAATATCATCGTTTACGCGATTATTTCGTGCAACACCCGTGAAAAAAGGCGAAGCAAATATCCTGTCCATATTGTTTCTGCCGCTTACGGGGGTTATCCTGTCAACGGCGAGAACTTTGTCCACAACTATCGCAGCATTTCCTGCAGAGGAGTTAAATGTCACCATAGTTTCACGGAAAAATGTCTTGTAACGGCGCTTAGCTTCGTCCATAATGTTCACTATTTCAGGGACGTATTCATCAAAAACCATATTCATGAGCTCGGTGAGCTTGCGCGTTTTGTCGGGGGAGTCGGGACGCTTGCGTATCTCAGCGATTTTATCGGCTGTCTGGTGGAGTTCTTCATGCGGCTTTTCGACTTTGTGCAGACAATAATCGGAGTTGTGAGGGTTCTTCTTGAATTCATCGTACCATTTGCCGAACGCGCATTTGTGAGGATCGGTCGTGAGCGTGAATTCTTCGTCCGATTCAACACAGCGTTTTAGTTCATTTGCCCAGTTGAGATGATCCTGCTCACGCGCATCAAGCATAGCCGTGAAATCAGCACATTCCTTTTCAAGTGACTGATAACCGAATAAGCTGCGCATATCAATAACGGGATATACCTCTCCGCGAATGTCAACGATACCGCGGTATTCGGGCGGTGCATCAGGAACGGGCGTTAAATTATCGGGCGGAACAAGTATGCCCGTGACAAATTCCGTGTTGATAGCGTATGTAAAACCATTGAGTGAAAAAATCAGCCAGGGAAGGTCATTGCTGAGAATTCCATTATTGTCTTCCATTTCAGATTCCTCCATAAAAATATACTATATTAATTATAGCAAAAAATGTTCAAGTTTGCAAATACTTTTTGAATAATTCACGATATATTAACATATAAAACATTAAAATCTAAAAAAAGAAGCTTTTTGAATTGACTTTTGGCGAAAAAAGATGTAAAATATAATGTAGTGTTATAGAAAAAGGCTAAAATAAAAGTTTTTTAGGAAAATTCTGAAAAAAGCTTGACAAGCCTGCCTGAATCTGATATAATACTAATGTTATCCTTGCTCATACTAATTTGATGTGTGAGTAAATCCAAGAGGAGGTGTATTTATAATGGCAAAGTTAAACGAATCTTACGAGGCCATGGTAATCTACAGCTTGACAAACGGTGAGGACGCTGCTAAGGCTCTTATCGAAAAGTTCAAGGGTATGATCGAAGCTAACGGCACACTCGAAAGCGTTGACGAGTGGGGCAAGAAGAAGCTTGCTTACGAGATCGACGACCAGGCAGAGGGCTACTATGTTCTCTACACATTCAATGCAAAGCCTGAGTTCCCTGCAGAATTCGAGCGTGTACTCAAGATCACAGATGGCGTTATGCGTTGCCTCGTTACTGTAAAGTAATGAGCTTTTGAAAGGATAGGTTATTATGCTTAATAAAGTTATCCTCATGGGCAGACTTACTGCAGATCCTGAGCTTAGACAAACTCCTAACGGAGTCAGCACTTGTCGTTTTACCGTTGCTGTTGACAGAAATTTTGTTCAGCAGGGTCAGGAAAGACAAGCAGATTTTATCACAGTTGTTGCATGGCGTCAGACAGCTGAATTCGTCAGCAGATATTTCCCTAAGGGAAGAATGATCTGCGTTGAGGGAAACCTCAGAACGAGCAGCTATGATGACAGAAATCATCCCGATGTCAAGCACTATGTAACTGAAGTATATGCCGATCAGGTTTACTTCGCAGGTGATAGAAATCCTAATGCTCAGCAGGGCGGATATAATCCGAACCAGCAGTACAGCCAGCCGCAGCAGTTTGCACCGCAGCAGAGCTATCAGCAGCCTGCACAGCAGCCTCAGAATAACCAGCAGGGTTTCTCTGTAGGCGACCTTAGTGATTTTGAAGAAGTGATCGGAAACAATGAATTGCCTTTCTGATCGCATCACTGATTTTTGATCATATTTTAAACAGGAGGTTATTATCATGGAGAAAGATAGAGAGAGATCTCCTCGCGGCGGCATGAAGAGAACCCGTAAAAAGGTTTGTATGTTCTGCGCTGACAGAGTAGAGAAGATCGACTATAAAGATGTTCAGAGACTTAAGAAGTGCATGACTGAAAGATCTAAGATCCTTCCAAGACGTGTTACCGGTACTTGCGCTTATCACCAGAGAGAGCTTACAAAGGCTATCAAGAGAGCAAGATACATCGCACTCGTTCCTTATGTTTCTGACTAATTTAAGTTAAAAACAATAGATCCACTTCCGTTTTTCGGAGGTGGATTTTTTATGCTTCCGAAACGGGCAATAGGGGAGTATAGGATATCCTTATTTTTTTATATTCAACCAAAAAGGAAATGTAAAAAGGCTGTACAGCTCAAAACTGTACAGCCTTTAAAATTACTAATTACGAATTACGCATTAAGCATTACGCATTAATACATTCCGCCCATGCCTGCTGCAGGAGCTGCTGCAGGTGTTTCTTCCTTGATGTCAGCAACAAGGCTCTCGGTTGTAAGAACCATAGCTGCAACGGAAGCTGCATTCTGGAGTGCAGAACGTGTAACCTTTGTCGGGTCAACGATGCCTGCAGGGATCATATCACCGTAGGTCTCGTTGTAAGCATCAAAGCCGTAGCCAACCTTTCTTGAACGAACGATCTTGTCGAGGATCACGCTGCCCTCAAGACCTGCATTTGCTGCGATCTGACGGATAGGTTCTTCAAGTGCCTTGAGGACGATAGAAGCACCTGTCTTTTCATCACCGCTGAGTGAGGAAACAAGCTTTGAAACTGCCGGCATTGCATTGATGAATGCTGTGCCGCCACCTGCTACGATACCTTCTTCAACAGCAGCCTTTGTAGCGGAAAGAGCGTCTTCGATACGAAGCTTCTTTTCCTTCATTTCGATCTCGGTTGCAGCACCAACTCTGATAACAGCAACACCGCCGCTGAGCTTTGCAAGTCTTTCCTGAAGCTTTTCCTTGTCGAATTCGGAAGTTGTTGTTTCGATCTGTGCCTTGATCTGATTGATTCTTTCCTTGATGTCCTGCTTGTTGCCTGCGCCGTCAACGATAACTGTGTTTTCTTTTGTGATCTTGACCTGCTTAGCCTGACCAAGCTGTTCCATAGATGTGTCAGCAAGTTCAAGTCCGATCTCGGAAGAAATTACCTGACCGCCAGTGAGGATAGCGATATCCTGAAGCATTTCCTTACGTCTGTCGCCGAAGCCCGGAGCCTTAACAGCTACGCAGGTGAATGTGCCTCTGAGCTTGTTTACGATAAGGGTAGAAAGTGCTTCGCCCTCAACATCTTCTGCAATGATAACAAGCTTCTTGCCTGTCTTAACGATCTGTTCGAGAAGTGGGAGAATTTCCTGGATAGAGGAGATCTTCTTGTCTGTGATAAGAATGTAAGCGTCGTCGATAACAGCTTCCATCTTGTCTGTGTCGGTTACCATATAAGGTGTGATGTAACCTCTGTCAAACTGCATACCCTCAACAACCTCGGAGTATGTTTCAGCAGTCTTGGATTCTTCGATTGTGATTACGCCGTCAGCAGTAACCTTTTCCATAGCCTCTGCAATGAGCTTGCCGACATTTTCATCAGCAGCGGAGTTTGCAGCAACGCTTGCGATATCGTCAGAACCCGAGATCTGAACGGAGTTAGCCTTGATAGCATCAACAGCAGTGTCAACAGCCTTTGCCATACCCTTACGAACGATCATTGGGTTTGCACCTGCTGCGATGTTCTTCATACCCTCTCTGATAAGAGCCTGAGCAAGAAGTGTAGCGGTCGTTGTACCGTCACCTGCTGCATCATTTGTCTTTGTAGCAACTTCCTTAACGAGCTGTGCACCCATATTCTCGAATGGGTCTTCAAGTTCAATTTCCTTTGCGATAGTAACACCGTCGTTTGTGATAAGGGGAGCGCCGAACTTCTTGTCGAGAACAACATTTCTGCCCTTAGGTCCGAGTGTGATCTTTACTGTATTTGCAAGCTTGTCAATACCTGCCTGAAGCGACTTTCTTGCTTCTTCGCCGTAAGCTATATTCTTTGCCATATAAATCAATCTCCTTGTAATAAAATATCAGGTGAAATTATTCAACAACTGCGAGGATATCGTCCTGACGGAGGATAGTGTATTCCTGACCGTCGATCTTTACCTCTGTGCCGCTGTACTTGGAAATGAGGACTTTCTGACCCTTTTTAACGATCATCTTGACTTCCTTGCCGTCAACAACGCCGCCCGGTCCAACTTCAACGATCTCTGCGATCTGTGGCTTTTCCTTAGCCGAACCTGCGAGGATAATGCCGCTCTTGGTGGTTTCCTCAGCCTCGGTCATCTTAATTACAACTCTGTCTGCAAGTGGTTTGATAGTCATTTAAGACTCCTCCTTATATTATATAGTATTAGCAATGTTATCATCACTCTGTTAGCACTCCTACTCCCTGAGTGCTAAATATATTTTACCATATTCATATAGAAAATCAAGTGCTTTCACATATTTTTCTCAAAACTTTAGCAATATGCACAATTAATTCTATAAATATGCTTTGTAAATATAAAATATGTCAAATATTTGAGCCTTTTTACGGTTAAGTTTTATTAGCACTCAATATAATGCCAGCTTTTATATAAATAATACTATTATAGAATAAAAAACTGCCGCCCGAGCATAAACCCGAGCGGCAGTCCTTATAAATTCATGTTTCAGAAGCAATTACTTCTTGTCAGCGATAACATCAACGCCTGGGAGTACCTTGCCTTCGAGGTATTCGAGGGAAGCACCGCCGCCTGTGGAGATGTGGCTCATCTTGTCGGAGAAGCCGAGCTGGATTACAGCAGCAGCAGAGTCACCGCCGCCGATGATTGTTGTAGCGTCTGTATCAGCGAGAGCCTGAGCAACAGCGATTGTACCTGCTGCGAGTGTTGGGTTCTCGAATACGCCCATAGGTCCGTTCCAAACAACTGTCTTAGCTGTCTTTACAGCATCAGCGAAGAGAGCTCTTGTCTTTTCACCGATGTCAAGACCTTCCTTGTCAGCAGGGATCTTGTCGGAATCAACAGTCTGAACTTCGATAGGAGCATCGATAGGATCAGGGAAACCTGCAGCAACAACTGTGTCGATAGGAAGAAGAAGCTTCTTGCCGTTCTTTTCAGCCTTAGCCATCATTTCCTTGCAGTATTCGATCTTTTCATCGTCAACGAGGGAAAGACCAACTTCGTAGCCCTTAGCCTTGAGGAATGTGTAAGCCATACCACCGCCGATGATGAGTATGTCACACTTTTCGAGGAGGTTGGAGATAACGTTGAGCTTGTCAGCAACCTTAGCACCGCCGAGGATAGCAACGAAAGGACGAACAGGGTTCTCAACTGCATTTCCGAGATACTGGATCTCCTTCTGCATGAGGTAGCCTACTGCTGTTTCCTTTACGAACTTTGTAACGCCTGCTGTGGAAGCGTGTGCACGGTGAGCAGAACCGAAAGCGTCCATAACGAATACCTGATCATCAACGAGATCAGCGAGTTCCTTGGAGAGGTTTTCGCCGTTCTTGGTTTCATCAGCGCCTCTGAATCTTGTGTTCTGGAGAACAACGATATCGCCGTCAGCCATTTCAGCAACAGCCTTCTTAGCGTTCTCGCCAACTACTGTATCGTCAGCAGCGAAAGTAACCTTAGTGCCGGGGAGGAGTTCTGCAAGTCTGTCTGCAGCGGGCTTGAGGGAGAACTTTTCCTCAGGACCGTTCTTAGGCTTGCCAAGGTGAGAGCAAAGTACAACCTTGCCGCCGTCAGCTACGAGCTTCTTGATTGTAGGAAGTGCAGCTGTGATTCTGTTATCATTAGTGATCTTGCCGTCCTTGAGAGGAACGTTGAAGTCAACTCTTACGAGTACCTTCTTACCCTTTACGTTAATGTCGTCAACCGAAACTTTGTTTAATCCTGCCATTGGTATGACATCCTTTCGTAATAAATTTGATTCAAGCCTAAGACCGAACGCTGACGTATTAAACCGATCACGCTCAAAAGCCCTAAACTATACAATACTATTTTATATCATTTCGGCAGATTTTTCAAGCCCTTTTGCAAAATTTTTATATAAACGGCTGATAATTTTATCTAAAATCGGAGTAAACTTCGTAAAATCAAGCTTTGTTAAGCTTTTCACAAAGCTTTTTTATTACCTCGGCGAAGTAAAATTTCACTTCGTAGTTCTCTGGGTCCTGCATAAGTTCGAGCTCCTCGGTCGATATAACACCGTTTTCGGCAGCGAGAGAAAGAACTTCGTCCGTGTTTGTCACCGCAGGCAGACAAAGAGCAGGGAACATCACGCACCACCAGTTTTTGCCCTCACCCTCGCCGATGATGACTCTGAGCGCAGAATAATCGCCCTCGGGAAGCTCCGCACTGCCATAAACACGTCTGTCGAAATGAACAGTTCCAACTTCGCATCTCACGGGATAATCATAACCCGAAGCAGCGATCTCCGCTGCCGCAGCAGCCTCAAAAAGCTGAATATTTTCCTCTGAAAGATGCTTCGCATCATCTGCAGAAACAGCACCGCCAAAAATATCGGCACTCGCTTCAAGTACAGCATTCCTTACACGAAGCTTTAAAGCCTGATCTTCGTCCGAATCCGAGTTTGCGATAACGTGCAAACGGAAAACGTCCTCGGTTATGCCGCGCCTGCTCTCCGCAAAAGCGCAGATGCCCTCGCAGAATACCGCCGTGATAAATCCGATAAGTAAAGCAGCCTGAATAATAAATTTTTTGCTCATGAATAATGACCGTCCTTTTGCATATCATATTTGTTTGAGCATATATTTGACGCAAAATTGCAGTTTTATTCATTTTGGAAAATATTTTTTCAAAAACCCTTGACAAATGTTTTTTTTTGAGCTATAATATATAAGCGTTCTGGAATTGTGAACGTGCTAACTTAGCTCAGTTGGTAGAGCACATCCTTGGTAAGGATGAGGTCGTCAGTTCAAATCTGATAGTTAGCTCCATTTGAGAAGTCGTCCCGAGTCTGCATAGGGGCGGCTTTTTCTTTTTGTTTTATAAGAACCTGTCTTCATAAGCATATGCACACGTCTTTTCGGCAAATTTTGCTGCATACTGCGTTAAAAATCCTTGCCGTGCGGCAGCACGCCTGCGGATTTTTGCCTTGTCTGCAACAAAATTATGCTCGAAAATCCGCATACATTTCTTATGAAGACAGGTTCTAATATTTTATTACAACCATAGATAAACCAAAAAGGCGCTGCTTAAGAAAATTACTCTTAAACAGCGCCTTAAATATTACCTTAAAAATTACTTAACTTTAACAGTCCAGTTAAACTTGTCAGGAAGCTTGCCCCACTGAATACCCGTGAGTGTGTCGTAAAGCTTCTGTGAGATCTCGCCGATCTTGCCATCGTTGATAGTCATGATCTTGCTGCCGTATTTGAGCTCGCCAACAGGAGAGATAACAGCAGCCGTGCCTGTGCCGAATGCTTCGTCAAACTTGCCTTCGTCATAAGCCTTGATAAGCTCATCGATAGTAATATCGCGCTCTGTAACCTTGTAACCCATATCTTTGAGTATCTGGATGCAGGACTTTCTTGTGATACCGCCGAGGATAGAACCTCTGTCAAGGCTCGGTGTGATAACTTCGCCGTCAACAACGAAGAATACGTTCATAGCACCAACTTCATCAATGTACTTTCTGTGTACACCGTCGAGCCAAAGAACCTGAGCATAACCCTGCTTCTCAGCTTCTTCCTGAGCCTTAAGGGAGATAGCGTAGTTTGCAGCAGCCTTTGTGAAGCCCGTGCCGCCCGTAACTGCACGAACATAGTTTTCTTCAACATAGATCTTAACTGGAGCAAGTCCATTATCATAGTAAGCGCCAACAGGGGAGAGGATAATAACGAAAAGAAGATGCTTTGCAGGGTGAACGCCAACCATAGGATCAACTGCGAAAATGTAAGGTCTGATGTAAAGTGAAGTTCCCTCTGCGTGTGGGATCCAGTCCTGATCTACTTCAACAAGCTTTTTGATAGCTTCAACAGCGAATGCTTCATCGATCTTAGGAATGCAAAGACGATCGTTTGAAACGTTAAGACGAGCCATATTCTGATCGGGGCGGAAAAGATTGATGTGACCGTCAGGAGTTCTGTAAGCCTTGAGTCCCTCAAAGTCAGCCTGACCGTAGTGCAGACACATTGCAGCAGGATCGAGCGGGATAGGACCGTAAGGAACGATTCTCGCATCGTGCCAGCCCTGACCCTCATCATAGTTCATCATGAACATGTGGTCTGTGAAAATATGACCGAAACCAAGCTTTGTTTCGTCAGTTGGCTTTGCCTTCGGCGAAGTGGTTTTAGTGATTTTTATTTCCATTGTAAACACCTTCCATATAATTTATATCTCTATCATAGCACATTTTTTTCATATTTTCAAGAGCATTTTATATAAAAAACGCCTTTGTACTATATATATTTGTGATAAGAAATATAACGTCAGTTTATAGAAGTGCCGAGTGATATAACATTTTCTTTTGAAAACTTTTCCGCTGCGCCCGGTATTTTCATTATTATCCATATTGAATAAGCGGCGGCGCTCAACGTAAGAAGAGCGGAAATACCGATCCGAAATGAACTATCTCCCTCAATACCGAACACGCTCAAAGAATTAATAACACTGTGCGTTATTATACATGGTACAAGACTGCCGGATTTGTAAAAAATTATCGTAAAAAGGAACCCCAACGCCGTTGCATAGCATATCTGGAGCAGCGTTCCAAGCACTTCCGCCCCGTTGAGAAGATTGACAATGTGTCCGATGCCGAATGTAAGGCTTGAAATGACTATCGCCGTGCGTATATTTTTTCTGCAAAGTGCCGTGAAAAGAAAACCGCGGAAAATAACCTCCTCAAGAAAGCCTACACAAAGCATGCTTATTATATAAAGAACGGTTTCTCCGACAGAGAAGTTCATTCTGACCCCGTTCCAAAGGTTTACGGATGCTATCACCGCAAGCGGAATGAAGTATAGATAACTTCCAAGCTGATTTTTGACAGCGGTAAACCCGAATTCCAATATTGGCTGTTGTTTTCTTATAAAAAAGAAAATTCCAACCGAAAAAAATATCGCAGTCAAGGCTGTAACCGATTTTTCAATGCCGATCATTGCAGAAAGACCGTCTGCAATGCTCATCGCAATAACATATACAATAATAAAAAACAATGCTGTCCGTAATTCTCTTTTTTTCATTATTCTTCCTCCCTTATTTCACGAAGAACGCCGCGGAACACACACTGCATATCTTCCGAAACCACATTTTCGTCATAATCCATAGAGTTGTTCGCAAGCATACTCGCATATCCGTGAACGAACAGAAATACCGAACGGAAAACAGACTTTGCCTGCACAAGTGTTATCCCTGTATTCTGCGATAATATCCCAAGTATCGGCATAAGCTGTTCATTGTCGATAAGCGACGAAAGATCCTGCCCCGAAAATCCGTCTGATTGAAAAAGCAGACGAAATAAATTTTTCTCGCAGTGTCCGAAACGAATATACGCAAGTCCGATACTGAGCATAGGATCATCGCAAGCCGCACCGTCCGAAAATGGCATAATGTAAGCCGTGTGAAATTCGTCAGCCTTTTCGTAAACAGCCTTTTTGATATCGTCAATGCTGTGAAAGCAGTATAGTATCGGCTGAGTTGAACACTCAAGCTTTTGTGCAATGCTTCGGACATTTATCTTCTCCGCCCCCTCATTCCGTACAATATCAAAAGCAGCATCAATGACCATTTCCTGTGTTATCCGTGCTTTTGGCGGCATATTAACACCTCCTTATGTTTTATAACATATATTATATAACAGATGTTATATAATGTCAAGAGTAAATTTGATATAATTTTTGTAAAAATCTCTTGCAATAGCAGCTGTGATGTGGTATAATAATATAGTTAGTTAAGCCTCCTTAGTTAAATGGATATAATAAACCCCTCCTAAGGGTTAGTTGTGAGTTCGATTCTCGCAGGGGGTGCCAATGAAATTCGACAATAATATAAATATAATAGTATGGACGAATTGTATAATTATACTGTCAGCAAAAGTATAAAAGCAAAAACCTCCCACTCCGAGAAAATCAGAGTGGGAGGTTTGCTTTTTATTTGTCACTTCCGTTATCACCTTTATCACGGAGAGCCTGCAAAGCCTTTTTGAGAAACGTAGGGTAAGGCATACCCATAAGACCGACATTTTCAAAGAGCGACAACCCTTCATTGCCTATGAAGAACAGTATCACAGCCGTGCGAACATAGCTTGCACCCATAGCATCATCAAGCAGGACAGCAAGCCATACGATAAGAATAATTACGCCTTTCTTGCAAAGCCCCTTGAACCCTGCCTTAGACGATAAAGTGCCGCTGTCCGTCTTGTTTGACCTGTGCCATATCAGAGCGACAAGCACCCCCGTTATGTAGTCAGCCACCATCATTGCCACAAGGACTTTGAGTGCGCTGTCCCAACCGCCGAGCGCGTTTGCAATAACACTTCCGGCCGCCGCAATAAAAGCCAAAAATGCGTTTTTATATCCTGTCATATTTACCTCACCTTCTCGGTATATTTAAGCGAGATCCAGCCATCTCTGCGCTTTGCGTAGGATTTCAGCAGACCCCACTTGTATCCGTTTACGTTTTTTTCTTCGATAATCGTATAGACTTCGCCCTTTTTAACCTTGTTTACAACCGCATAGCTTGTCCCCGCATCCTTCCGAACGTTAAGCTCGGTGTCGGTAATGCGCACCTTGCAGGGGAGTTCCTGCACGTTCTTCACCCCCATTACCACCGAAACCGCCGCCTTAAACCCTGCCCAGCGAGCGTTTGCAACATCAGCAACCTGATACTTCGTCGGCACAAACCATAAAGGACATTGCTTGCCCGTCACATCATAGTGCCGTATCAGATCATCAACGCCTAAACCATACTTTTTAAGCAGATAAGCGCAAAGCTCAATCGCCGATTTTGCCGTTGCATCGGTAAACTTACCCGTTGCATCGGGGTGACAGCACTCTATTGAGATGCTGTAAGAGTTGGCCGAGTTTGAGCAGTAAGCGACCTCATTTTCGGGTACACATCGCAAAATTTCACCCTTCAAGCCTATGATGTAATGCGAAGAAACATATCTCCCACCGTTCTTCTGATTTTCAAAATAGTTTCTGTTTG
>UQKC01000006.1 GCA_900541495.1 uncultured Ruminococcus sp.
TCTGACGAAAAATCTGACTGCGCATCTGAGGCACTATGGTTTTTAGAGGTGACCTTAAATATTGAAAGGACGATTTTTAAAATGGGTATGACAATGACGCAGAAAATACTGGCTGCCCACGCAGGACTTGATTCTGTTAAAGCAGGTCAGCTTATAAACTGCAAGCTCGATATTGTACACGGCAACGATGTTACGACCCCTGTTGCTATCAATGAATTCAACAAGGCAGGTTTCACAAAAGTCTTTGATAAGAGCAAGATCACGATGATAATGGATCACTTTACTCCTAACAAGGACATCAAATCTGCTATGAACTCAAAGCAGTGCCGTGAATTCGCGTCCAAATATGATATAGACTACTACTACGATGTCGGCGAAATGGGCATTGAACACGCTCTTCTCCCCGAAAAAGGAATCGTTGGCGCAGGCGACTGCATCATCGGCGCAGACAGCCACACTTGTACTTATGGCGCTCTTGGTGCATTTTCTACCGGCGTTGGTTCTACCGATATGGCAGCAGGTATGGCAACGGGTATGGCTTGGTTCAAAGTTCCTTCCGCTATCAAGTTCAACCTTACCGGCAGACTCAACAAGTATGTAATGGGTAAAGACGTTATCCTCCACATCATCGGTATGATTGGCGTTGACGGCGCACTTTATAAGTCTATGGAATTCGTCGGCGACGGACTTAAGAACCTTTCTATGGATGACAGACTTTCAATGGCTAATATGGCTATTGAAGCAGGTGCAAAGAACGGTATCTTTGCTGTTGATGATGTTACTATCAAATATATGGACGGTCGCTGCAAGCGTCCTTATACTGTATATGAAGCTGACCCAGATGCAGAGTATGATGCAGTATATGATATTGACCTTTCGACTATCAAGCCGACAGTTGCATTCCCTCATCTTCCCGAAAACACCCGCACAATCGATGAAGTAGGCGAAGTTGTTATTGACCAGTCTGTTATCGGCTCTTGTACAAACGGCAGACTTGAAGATATGGCAATGGCTGCTGAAATTCTCAAAGGCAATCACGTTCACAAGAATGTTCGCTGCATCATCATTCCTGCAACTCAGCAGATCTATCTTGACTGCATAAAGCTCGGTTATATGGAAACATTTATCAAGGCAGGCTGCGCTGTTTCAACTCCTACCTGCGGTCCTTGCCTCGGCGGACACATGGGTATACTTGCCGCAGGCGAAAAGGCTATCGCTACAACAAACAGAAACTTCGTTGGTCGTATGGGTCACCCCGATTCAGAGGTTTATCTTTCCTCACCTGCTGTTGCAGCTGCATCAGCTATCACGGGCAAGATCAGCTCACCGGAAGAAGTTATGTGATATAAGGAGATGAATTGAATGAAAGCTTCAGGTTTTGTACATAAATATGGCGATAACGTTGACACAGACGTTATCATTCCGGCAAGATACCTCAACTCCCCAGATGCTAAAGAGCTTGCACAGCATTGCATGGAAGATATTGACCCCGATTTCGTAAAGAATGTAAAGCAGGGTGATATCATCGTTGCGAATGAAAACTTCGGCTGTGGATCTTCCCGTGAACACGCACCTATTTCCATTAAGGCAAGCGGTGTTTCCTGCGTAATTGCAACAACTTTCGCAAGAATTTTTTACAGAAATGCTATCAATGTAGGACTTCCTATCCTTGAATGTAAAGAGGCATCACAGAAGATCGAAAACGGTGACAAGGTTGAGATCGACTTTGACACAGGCAAGATCACAAATGTTACTAAGGGCGAAACTTATCAGGCTGAACCGTTCCCCGAGTTTATCCAAAACATCATCAACAAGGGCGGTCTGCTCAATTCGATCAAGTAAGAAGGAGTTATACAGATGAATAAAAATATCGCTGTTATAAAGGGTGACGGAATCGGTCCTGAGATCGTCACAGAAGCAATGAAAGTTCTTGACAAAGTTGCAGAAAAGTTCGGTCATACTTTCAATTACGAACAGCTTCTTATGGGCGGCTGTTCAATTGACGTGAACGGAGTTCCGCTCACCGATGAAACAATTGAAAAAGCAAAGGCTTCCGATGCTGTACTTATGGGTTCTATCGGCGGAAATACTTCCACTTCTCCGTGGTATAAGCTTCCTGCTGACAAGCGTCCCGAAGCAGGTCTTCTTAAAATAAGAAAGTCACTCAATCTTTTTGCAAATCTTCGTCCTGCTGTTCTTTACAGCGAACTCAAAGAAGCTTGTCCTCTTAAGGCTGAGATCGCTGACCGCGGATTTGATATGGTAATTATGCGTGAGCTTACAGGCGGACTTTATTTCGGTGCAAGAAAGACCGAGGAAGTTGACGGCGTTATGACTGCCACAGATACGCTCACATACAGCGAAAAGGAAATTCGCCGCATTGCAGTTCGTGCATTTGACATCGCAATGAAGCGCCGTAAAAAAGTAACAAGCGTTGATAAGGCTAACGTTCTCGATTCATCAAGACTTTGGAGAAAGATAGTAAACGAAGTTGCTGCTGACTACCCCGAAGTTGAGGTTGAACATATGCTCGTTGACAACTGCGCAATGCAGCTCGTTAAAGATCCTGCACAGTTTGACGTTGTTCTCACAGAGAATATGTTCGGCGATATCCTCTCTGATGAAGCTTCAATGATAACGGGTTCTATCGGTATGCTTTCTTCTGCAAGCCTTAACGATACTAAGTTTGGTCTTTATGAACCGAGCGGCGGCTCTGCTCCTGATATTGCAGGTCAGAATATTGCTAATCCTATTGCGACAATTCTTTCAGCAGCAATGATGCTTCGCTATTCATTCGATATGGACAAAGAAGCTGATGCAGTTGAAAAGGCTGTTGATAAGACTCTCAAAGACGGTTATCGTACAGGTGATATTATGTCCGAGGGTATGAAAAAGGTTTCCTGCTCGGGAATGGGCGATGTTATCGCAGCAAATATATAAATTGTATTTTTTGAAAGCCGTTCGATCAAAATTCGGACGGCTTTTTTCTTGACTTATTTTCAGAATATGGTATAATCAATAATGGAGTTTTATTGTAAAAATACTTTGAAAAAGAAAATAATGGAGAACATATATGATTTTATCACTTGAAAATGTCAGCAAGATATATAACGGAAATACCGTTCTTGATAATGTTGCGCTGACCATTGAAGATAATGACAGAATCGGACTGGTCGGAGTAAATGGCTGCGGAAAGTCCACGCTTTTAAGAATAATCACAGGGGCGGAAGAACCCGAAACACAGCCCGAGCCCAATGTTGCGCGCGTTGCAATAACCAAAAGCGCATCTATAGGCTTTCTTGCACAGAATACGGGACTTGACCGTTCATCGACTATCATTGAAGAGATGACATCAGTTTTTTCGTGGCTGTTAAAGATAGGCGACGAACTGCGTGAGCTTGAAAAAACAATGGCTTCACCCGAAGCACACAGCGATGAAAAAAAGTTTGCTGAGATATCGGAAGAATATGCCCGTAAAACTGCAATATTTGAATCAAATGACGGCTATCTTATAAACGTTAAGATAAACAAAGTCCTTAACGGTATGGGTTTTGGCACGGATACTTATGACAGAGTTATATCGACTTTGAGCGGCGGCGAAAAGACACGTCTTGCGCTTTCAAAGCTTTTGCTTGAAAATCCAAATCTGCTTATCCTTGATGAACCTACTAACCACCTTGATTTCAACACAATAATGTGGCTTGAAGATTATCTCAAAGACTACAAAGGCGCACTGCTCATCGTTTCGCACGACAGATACTTTCTTGACAAGCTGACAACCTCTATCTGCGAGATAGAACGCGGCAGACTCAAACGCTACAAGGGCAACTATTCCGCTTTCACAAAGCTTAAAGAAGCTGATGTTATTCGTCAGATGAAAGAATATGAAGCACAGCAGGAGGAAATTGCAAAGCTTCAGGACTTTATTGACAGAAACCTTGTTCGCGCTACGACTTCAAATATGGCGAAAAGCCGTATAAAGAAGCTTGAAGCAATGGAGCTTATAGAGAAGCCTGTAACAAACACCAAGTCGGCGAAGATAAAGTTTGAGTACGACATCGCGCCTCCAATCGATGTTCTGACGGTAAAAAATATCGATGTTTCCGTTGGCAGCGGATATGACAGAAAAACGCTCGTTGACAACCTCTCGTTCGAGGTCAAGCGTGGAGAAAAGCTTGGTATTATCGGTTCAAACGGTATCGGAAAATCAACCCTGCTGAAAATCATCCAGCATATTCTCCCCTGCTCTCACGGTTCGGTCGAGTGGACAAAGAACATAAAGATATCCTATTTCGATCAGGAGAATTCGCAGCTTGATTTCAATAAGACTGTTATGGAAGAAGTTCACTCGCGCTATCGCACAATGAGCGACTTGGAGATACGCTCTATTCTAGGCTCTGTACGAATGGTCGGAGAGAATGTTTTCAAACCTATCAGCGTTATAAGCGGCGGCGAACGTGCAAAGCTTTGCTTCGCTATAATGATGCTTGAACGCGGAAATGTGCTCATTTTGGACGAACCTACGAACCACCTTGATATTGATACCAAGGAAGTCCTTGAGAAGGCACTTTGCGAATATGACGGAACGATAATTTTCGTATCACATGACCGTTATCTTCTCAACAGACTTGCAACGAGAATACTTGAGATAACTCCTGATTCCGTTGAAAGCTTTAATGGCGGATTCGATGAATATATGGAAGTAAAGCGAGCAAAACAGCTTGCTGAAGAAAAGCAGATAGAAATGCAGAAGGCGGAAAAGGCGAAGCAGGAGGCTGCTGAAAAGAGCGTTAAGGCTTACAGAAGCAAGGAACAGCGTTCGGCTGATGCAAAAAAACGAAACCGTATCCGTGAGCTTGAAAAAGAGATCGAAAAGCTTGAAGCGGAAATGCAGGCTTTGCAGGATGAAATGGCTTCACCCGAGGTCTGTCAGGATTATCAGCTTATGCAGGAAAAATGTGCCGAATTTGAGCAGAAAAAGCTTCTTTCGTCCGAATATTCCGATGAATGGCTTATGCTTTCGGAAGAAATGGAAGGTTGATATTGTTTTTTTGAACAAAATCAACAGAAATTTGCTTTAGAATTTATAATTTAATACAAATAATAATAAAAAATGCCGTATATGTATTGACATAATATATTATACGGCATATAATATATACAGAGTTAAGAAAAAGTTGATTTTTGAGATCAGCATTTCTTTTACACCAAGGAGGTACATAAATATGGCTTTTCCGGTAAGTGCAGCGTTACTGGACGCTCTTGTACTCTCGGTCGTTTCAAAGGAAGATACCTACGGTTACAAAATTACTCAGGAGATACGCGAAGCAATGGATATGTCGGAATCGACACTCTATCCCGTTCTTCGCCGTCTTCTGAAAAATAACTTTCTTGAAAGCTACGATCAGGAGTATATGGGAAGAAACAGAAGATACTACAAAATTACAGACGAGGGATTAAAACAGCTTGAGGATTATCAAAGCGAATGGTTCATCTATAAAGAGAAAATCGACAAACTTATGATAAATTCCGAAGACAACAGGAGTGAAAACAATGAATAAACAAGAATACCTTTCCGAATTGGAGGCGCACCTTGCTTCTCTCTCAGAAGAAGAACGTACCAATGCGCTCCAGTTTTATGAAGAATATTTTGAAGATGCAGGTCCTGAGAACGAGCAGCAGGTCATTTCTGAGCTTGGAAAGCCTTTTGCACTTGCAAAGAGCATAATTTGCGAGCAGTCTGCTTATTCAAAGAGCAAATCATTTGCCAACTATAAGGCGAGCATTTCCGCAAATTACAATTCGACAGCATCGGAAGAAGTTGAACCCGATGTTGCTCCCGATGCAGCGCCTCAGCAGCCTCATACGCAGTATACAGCTTATAATTATGCTGATTCAAATAGTTCGTCAGCTTCAAATGAAAGTGCTGATGATAAAATCGGTTCTTATGACAAATACAAGGAAAACTACGGCGGCTACAAGAACGATGATGCATATTCGTCCAACACAAATACGAATAACAATAACTATGATAACTCCTATAAAAGGAACGGCAGTTACAGCCGCAGTTCTTCTGCAGGTTCATCTGATACAGTAGGTTTTGTACTGTTCGTACTTCTTATCGTGTTTGTAATAGCACCTGCTGTGATTACGATTGGCTGCATCGCATTTGGTTTGCTTATCGGAGCGGTTGGCTGTCTTATCGGTGCGTTGGTTGTTCTGCTTGCAGCTATTGTCAAAGCATCGGCATTTTATTTTGGTGCATCTATCCTGTGCGCAGGTCTGACAATGATATTCCTGCCGATCGGACTTCTTTTGGCAGTAAAACTTCTTCCAAAGATAGTTAAATGGACAGCCAAAACTGTCAAGAATCTTGCGGGAGGTGTTATCGAATGAGCAAGCTTGCAAAAGTATGTGCGGTATTTTTACCGATAGGGTTTGTTTTTTCTATTGTGGGTGGCATCATAATGTCGATAAGTGAATCACCTGATTTTCGCAGTTCAAAATCTTATGAAGTTGCTGAAACAGAAATAACAATGCCATATGATGATGAATATGATGGAGAATACGATGATGAATCATCAATTACCTATAGCTCAAATGAAGCGGATTCCATTGTTTTGAACTGCAAAGCGGCAACTATAAATTTATTCAAGTGCGAAAAATACCTCGTCAATACAGATGGACTTGACAGTAATGACCTCTCCGTAACCAATTCAGACGGAACATTAAATGTCAACTACAGCAAAGAAGCAATTGAAGATACAGACGGTGATTCGCTTTCGGTCGGTATACCAAAAAGCTGTAAAAACATTACTATAAAATGCAATGCAGGTGATGTAACGATTGATGAATTTACAGGAAATACTATGGATATTTCCGTTGACTGCGGAAACATTGAGATAAACAATTCAACTGTATCTGAGTCGTGCAATATAACAAATACTCTCGGAAGTGCATATTTTTACGGTTCTGATATTACAGTGTTAAACGCTGATATGGTTTCCGGAAATATAAATATTTATAATACTATGTTAAACGGAAGCAGTAACATTGATATTGATGTCGGAAATGCAGATTTGACCCTTAAAGGTTTCCCTTCCGATTATACGATCAATGCAAAGGTCAAAGTCGGTGAGATCGAAAGTGGCTATGATCTTAGTGAGAATACCTATTCTGACGACAAGATCAATATTTCAGTTCTCGCGGGGAATTGTTCCATTGACTTTTATGAATATGAATAACATAAGGAGAAAACAGCTATGAAAAAACTTTTAAGATCAAATGACAACAAGGTAATCTGCGGCGTTTGCGCAGGCTTTGCAAACTATTTTGGAATTGACCCAACAGTAATAAGAGTTATCTGGGCGATACTTGCACTCTGTTCGTTCGGAGTAGCCGCTATCGCATATATTCTTTGTGCGATAATCATTCCCGTTGATAACGGAACATCTGTAATGTAACGATTTCTAATAATTCCTCCATATAATTTAAGGGACTTTGCATTGACCGCAAAGTCCCTTTTAGTTTATTTCAGCATTTCAAGGAATTCTTCTTCACTGATTATTTTTATGCCAAGTTCCTGCGCTTTTGTAAGTTTTGAGCCTGCTTCTTCACCTGCGAGAACGTAAGTTGTTTTCTTTGAAACCGAACCGGAAACCTTACCGCCGAAGGTTTCTATCATTGCTTTAGCCTCGTCACGCTTAAGCGTAGGAAGCGTTCCCGTAAGAACGAATGTCATTCCTGCAAAACGGTCATCACCTGATCTCTGCGAGGTGTATTCCATTTTTACGCCCTTTTCGCGAAGTGCCTTAACAAGCTCTCGAAAATGTACTTCTGAAAAGGCTTTCTCAACATTCTCGGACATAACTGTACCGAAACCGTCTATCTCAGCGATCTCCTCGGCGGTAGCAGACATTATTTTGTCTATGCTTCCGAATTTTTCACACAAAAGCTTTGCAGCCGCAGAGCCGATATTTCGTATTCCAAGACCGAAAATTACACGGTCAAGCGGATTATCCTTCGATTTTTCAATGGCAGCAATAAGATTTTCAGCGGATTTTCGACCAAAGCGTTCAAGTGTTTCAAGTTCGTTGACATTTAAGCTGTAAATGTCTTCGATGTTTTTGATAAGATGTGCATCAAGCAACATTCCAACGACCGCATCGCCCATTCCGTCAATGTTCATTGCGCCTTTGCTTGCGAAATGAATGATATTTCGCTTTATCTGCGCAGGACAGTCGATGTTTGTGCATCGAAGTGCGGCTTCATCGGCAAAGCGAACTGTTTCAGCTCCGCAGACGGGGCATTTGTCGGGAAGTTTATATGGTTCAGAACCTTCTTGATGCGAAACAGAGGAAATAACCTCGGGAATGATCTCACCTGCCTTACGAACCATTATCTCGTCGCCGATGCGGATATCCTTTTCATCGATAAACTCCTGATTATGGAGTGTAGCTCTGCTGACGCTTGTTCCTGCAAGCTTAACTGGTTCAAAAATCGCCACGGGAGTTATCGCACCAGTTCTTCCGACATTTACTTCAATATCAAGCAGCTTGGTTTTCTTTTCCTCGGGAGGAAATTTATATGCAACTGCCCATTTCGGAACTTTTGCGGTAGCTCCGAGAGCGGTTCGCTGTGCAAAGTCATCAACCTTTACAACAACTCCGTCAATATCGAACGAATATTTTCCGCGCATATCGCCTATTGCGCTGATACGTTCCTTGACCTGTTCATAGGTTTTGACTTTTTGATAATCTGCAATAACCTTAAAGCCAAGATTTTTGAGAAAATCCAGCGACTGTTTATGCGAGGTTAGTTCTTTACCCTCTATTTGCTGAATATTGAAAACGAATATGTCAAGCTTTCTTGATGCCGCGATCTTAGGATTCTTTTGTCGAAGTGAGCCTGCCGCTGCATTTCTCGGATTTTTGAACGGTACTTCCCCGTTGTCCTCCTGCGTTTTGACAAGCTCATCAAAAACAGGCAGCGACATATAAACTTCCCCTCTAACTTCAAGAAAAGGGATAGATTCTTTGAGTTTCAGCGGAATAGATTTTATCGTTTTAAGGTTAGCAGTAACATCTTCTCCGATGAAACCGTCACCTCGTGTCGAGCCGCGGACAAAGCTGCCGTTTTCATATTCAAGCGAAACCGAAAGGCCATCTATTTTCGGTTCAACTACATACTCGGGATCAGAAACTTCTGTCTGACAGCGCTCTGTAAAGGCTCTGACCTGTTCAAAGTCAAAAACGTCCTGCAGGCTCCCCATTTGTACTTTATGCTCAACCTTTTCAAAGACATTGAGCGCCTCACCGCCGACACGCTGCGTTGGTGAATTAGGGTCGGCAAGCTCGGGATACTTTTCTTCAAGCGCTTTAAGTTCCTGCATCATCATATCGTAGGTGTAGTCCTCGACAGATGGATTATCCATTACATAGTATTCGTAATTATACTGTTCAAGTGTAGTTCTTAATTCATTAACTCTGTCAATTATATTTTTATCCATAATTCACCCTGACAAAAAACGGATACAGTTTGCAAACGAAAGCCTTTGGCTTACTTCAATACAAATTGTACCCGTTTATATTGCGTTTTATTACAAATTACTTTTTGAGCTTTACGGCAGCTTCAGCTTTTTCAGCAATGTTTTCAGCGCAAAGTCCGAATTCCTTGAGAAGATCAACAGCAGGACCGGAGTGACCGAATACATCATTTACGCCGACCTTTACAACAGGAACAGGGCAGCATTCTGTTACAACGTCAGCAACAGCAGAACCAAGTCCGCCGATAACGCTGTGTTCTTCAGCTGTTACGATAACGCCTGTTTCCTTTGCAGCCTTGCAGATGATATCCTTGTCGATAGGCTTTATGGTGTGCATATTGATAACTCTTGCGGAGATTCCTTTTTCTGCAAGAATATCAGCTGCTTTTCTTGCTTCGCCAACCATAAGACCTGTTGCGATGATAGTAACATCATTGCCGTCACGGAGCTGGATTCCCTTGCCAAGTTCAAACTTGTAAGTATCCTTATCGTTGAAATTCTCAACAGCAAGACGACCAAAACGCATATATACAGGACCGTTGAAGTCGAGTGCAGCCTTAACAGCAGCCTTTGTTTCAACATCATCGGCAGGACAAATAATTGTCATACCCGGAATAGTTCTCATAAGTGCGATATCTTCGTTGCACTGATGTGTAGCACCGTCTTCACCAACGGAGATACCTGCATGAGTTGCACCGATCTTTACGTTAAGGTGAGGATATCCGATAGAGTTACGAACGATCTCATAAGCTCTGCCTGCAGCAAACATTGCAAAAGAGCTTGCGAAAACCTTTTTGCCTGTTGTCGAAAGACCTGCGGCAACGCCCATCATATTAGCTTCTGCGATACCACAGTCTATGAAACGCTCAGGATGAGCTTTCTTGAAAATGCCTGTCTTGGTTGCAGCAGCAAGGTCAGCGTCAAGTACGATAAGATCTTCATATTCATCGGCAAGTGCTGCGAGAGCCTCGCCGTAGCTTTCTCTGGTAGCTTTTTTGATTACATCTGCCATGTTCTTAGTCCTCCAAGCTTTCTAATGTTTTGTTGAGTTCATCCATTGCCTGTGCATACTGCTCAGCATTAGGAGCTGTACCGTGCCAGCCAACCTGATTTTCCATGAACGAAACGCCCTTGCCCTTAACGCTTGTCATAACGATAGCAACAGGCTTGCCGTTGATCTTTTCAGCTTCATCAAAAGCTCTTTCAATATCATCAAAATCGTGTGCGTTCATTGTGATAACGTGCCAGCCGAAAGCTTCAAACTTGTCTGTGATAGGCATAGGTGAGCAAACATCGGTGATCTTGCCATCAATCTGCAAACCGTTGTTGTCAACAATAGCAACGAGGTTATCAAGCTTGTTGTGTGCGGAGAACATTGCAGCTTCCCAAACCTGACCTTCTTCGATCTCACCGTCACCGAGGATAGTGTAAACCTTGTAAGAAGCGGAAGAAAGCTTGCCGCCGAGAGCCATACCTGCAGCAGCAGAGATGCCCTGACCGAGTGAACCTGTGCTCATATCAACGCCCGGTGTACCTTTCATATCAGGGTGACCCTGAAGCATTGCACCGATGTGACGAAGCTTTTTAAGCTCAGACTTGTCAAAGAATCCTCTTTCTGCAAGAACTGCATAAAGTGCAGGAGCACAGTGTCCTTTTGAAAGAACAAAACGATCTCTGTCAGCCCCCTTGGGGTTTTTAGGGTCAACATTAAGCTTTGCAAAGTAGAGATAAGTAAGAACATCGCTTATTGAGAGCGATCCGCCCGGGTGACCCGACTTAGCGTTGTAAACGCCCTCGATAACGCCCATTCTGACTTTGCAGGCTGTTTTTTCAAGCTGTTTTTTTATTGTTGCATCCATATTCATACCTCCGTATATTTAAATGTCCGTTAAAGAACATTCATGACATAATAAAGTGCCTCGGCGACTGCTCCGTTATCACAATCTGCTTTTGTGACCATGCAGGCGATCTTTTTCACTTCATCCAAAGCATTTGCAGGTGCTATCGGGATATCTGCGTTCTGCAGCATTTCAATATCATTGTTAAAGTCACCGCAGGCAGCAACGGTATATCCATAACCGCGGTATAATTCAAGCATTTTTTTGAGCGCTGTACCCTTTGAGCAGCCATTCGGCAGTATCTCATAAAAAAATTTGCTTGAACGTACAAAAGTCAGGTTGTCCCAACCTTTATTCTTGGTATATTCGGTAAGTTTATCTATCTCATCTGAATCGGCAGCAAAAAGAACCTTGCACCAACCCTCAGGAGAGATGTCTTTTATATCTGCTGAACGCGGAGTTATATCATTATAAGAAATGTCGATATGATATTCTTCCTGAATACTGTACTGCGGAACAAGTATATCATCGGAGAGGTCTATTTCCGCGCCGACTTTTGGAAAGTTTTCAAGTATATCCTTTACAGCTTCGTATGCTGACAGATCAACAAAGTTCTGCCATGCATATTTCCTGTCCTTGCAGTCATAAATTGCACCGCCATTCAGCACGATCATAGGTTCATCAAGCTGCAATGTGTCAAAATACTGTGATGCAGACTGAACTGTTCTGCCCGTTGCAACGGTAAATCTTCCTCCGAATTTTCGGAAATCATAAATTGCGTCAAGATCTTTTTGGTTGAGCCGCTTGTTGGCAGGAAGCAGTGTTCCGTCCATGTCAGTAATGAAAATTACATTGGATAAATCTTTCATGGCTAAAAACCTACATTTTTTTTAGTTTATTGATGACCGATTTAAAGTAATCGGGTAATTCACTGTCAAATTCGTAATATTTTCCGTCAACAGGATGAACAAAGCCTATTTTTTTGGCGTGAAGGCATTGACCTTCACAGAGTTTGGACGGTTTTCCGTAAACATCATCACCGAACACGGGATGACCTATATATGCCATGTGTACTCGTATCTGATGTGTTCTCCCTGTAAAGAGTTTTAGCTTTACAAGTGAATAACCATTGTATTCTTCAAGAACTGTATATTCCGTCTTGGCAGGCTTTGAGTTTTTCTCTGTCACGCACATTTTTTTGCGGTCAACGGGGTGTCTGCCTATGGGAGCTTCGATAATACCGTGACCTTCTTTAAGACGGCCGCATATTACGGCTTGATACTCTCGTGTAAAGGTATGCGCCTTTATCTGCTCAGCAAGTCCAAGATGTGCACGGTCTGTTTTTGCGACTATCAAAAGCCCGCTTGTGTTTTTGTCAATACGATGAACTATTCCGGGTCGGATGACTCCATTGATAGATGAAAGTCTGTCTTTACAGTGATAGAGCAAAGCATTGACCAATGTACCATTGTAATTGCCAGCCGCAGGGTGAACTACCATTCCCTTTGGCTTATTTACAACGAGAAGATCATCGTCTTCATAGACTATTTCTATCGGGATATTTTCAGCCGTTACATCAAGTTCGGTAGGCTCAGGTACAATTACGGAAATATTATCTCCATTCTTTACGGAACAGCTTTTGCTGACAGTTTTGCCATTAAGCGTGACCTGACCGTCTTTTATAAGCTTTTGCAGCATTGAACGCGTAAGATCAGCGCAATTATCACTCAGCCATTTGTCGATTCGTATCTGTTCCCCGTTTTCGAGGTTTTCTACGGTAAAGAAAAGCTCATCCATGTTGTTTCTCCGTTTTGTTTTCAATAAAACAAACATAGATCACAAGGCATATCGCACCGAGGACAACACATATATCGGCAAAATTGAATATAGCAAAATTGAAGAGTCTAACTTCGATATAATCGATAACGTAGCCAAGCCTTATGCGGTCGATAAGATTTCCGATTCCTCCTGCGATAACTGCCGCCGCACTATAAACCATAAATGGATTTTTTTTCTTGTCCTTTATCACCCAAACGGTGAGAAGAACTATCAGTGCAAGCGTGAGGATTATCAGAAACCAACGTGCTCCCTCAAAGCTGCTGAATGCCGCTCCCCTATTTTCTACATAGCGAAGTCCGATCACATCGAGGTCACCGAACTTGATAAGATCGCGTGAGGAAACCTCGGCAAAAACCGTATTTACCATAAAATATTTAAGGAACTGATCGGCAGCAATAAGGAGTACAATTATTACAATTGAAATAATCAACATATAAATATCCATGGTGCAGGCCGAAATTATCGGTCTGCACTATTTCTTTACTTTAAAATTTTTGCTACTTCTTCTGCGCAGCGGTCGCAAAGTGTAGGATAAAGAGCATTCTTTCCAACAGACTTGGAGTAGATCCAGCATCTTTCGCACTTTTCGCCGTCAGCCTTTGCAACATCATAAGAAAGGTTGTCAGCCTTAAAGTCGCTCTTGAATTCACCGTTACCGCCGTCAACGATCTCAACGCCCGAAACAATGAATACCTTTGCAAGAATATCGGAGTAGCTGTCAAGCTTTGCGTGGAGTGAAGCATCACCATTTACATGGATAATAACCTTTGCTTCAAGAGAAGCACCGATAAACTTGTCAGCACGTTTAACTTCGAGTGCCTTTGTTGCATCAGCTCGGAGCTGGTAGATGAAATTCCACTTCTCAACAAATGCATCATCGACCTGAACGTCAATTGGTGTTGGGAAGTCATTCATCATAACGCTGTTTGTATCGTCTGTTTCAGAATGTGGCATATACTTCCAGATTTCTTCTGCTGTGAAAGCAAGAACAGGAGCAACAAGACGGGAAAGTGCACTGATGATGTAGTACATTGCTGTCTGAGCAGCACGTCTGTCAGCGGATTTTTCGCCCGTGCAGTAAAGTCTGTCCTTGATGATATCAAGATAGAAGTTGGACATATCTGTTACACAGAAATTATGGATTCCGTGAATTGCAACATGGAAATCAAATGCATTGTAAGCTGCCTTGCACTTTTCGATAAGAGCGTTAAGGCGGAGCAATGCCCATTTATCAATCTCATGAAGCTCATTTATAGGAACAATATCATTCTTTACATCAAAACCATTGCTGTCTCCGAGGTTTCCAAGGATATAACGAGCAGTATTACGGATCTTCTTATAGGTATCGGTAAGCTGCTTAAGAATTTCATTTGAGAAACGAACGTCAGCGTGATAATCGGAAGAAGCTACCCAAAGTCTGAGGATATCTGCACCGTATTTATCTGTGATCTCGCTCGGGTCAACACCGTTTCCGAGGGATTTATGCATTGTCTTACCCTCGCCGTCAACTACCCAGCCGTGAGTACATACAGCCTTGTAAGGCGCTCTGCCATAGATAGCCGAAGATGTGAGGAGTGAGGACTGGAACCAACCTCTGTACTGGTCTGCGCCCTCAAGATAAAGGTCAACAGGTGTATCAAATCCGCGTTCTTCCATAACAGCCTTATGTGTAACGCCGCTGTCAAACCAAACGTCAAAGATATCTGTTTCCTTGACAAATTCTGTGCAGCCGCATTCACACTTAAGTCCCTCAGGAATGAGATCCTTTACGTCATGGATATACCAAGCGTCAGAACCATCTTTGCGGAAGAGGTCGGAAGTCTTCTTGATAGTTTCATCGGTAACGATAGGCTTGCCGCAGTCCTTGCAGTAGAATACCGGGATAGGCACGCCCCATGTTCTCTGACGGGAAATACACCAGTCACTTCTGTCGTTTACCATTCCCTTGATACGCTCTTCGCCCCATTCAGGTATCCACTGAACCTTGCTGATGTTTTCGATAGCATTATCCTTAAAGCCCTTTACGGAGCAGAACCACTGTTCAGTTGCTCTGAAAAGGATAGGATTCTTACATCTCCAGCAGTGAGGATACTGGTGGACGATCTTTTCGAGTGCGAAAAGTGCGCCGCTCTCTTCAAGATCCTTAGCAATGATCTTGTTGGAATCTGTTGTCGAAAGACCTGCATATTTGCCTGCCTCAGCAGTCTGGATACCCTTTGCGTCAACAGGAACGACAATGCCGATCTCGGGATATTTCTTGCATACTTCAAAGTCATCAACACCGAAGCCAGGAGCTGTATGAACACAGCCTGTACCGCTTTCAAGCGTAACGTGATCGCCAACGATAACGAGAGAATCTCTTCCCATAAATGGGTGAGCAGCTTTCATATATTCAAGCTCTTTACCTGTGAATGAGCCTTCGGTAGTGTAGTTTTCTATCTTTGCAGCTTCCATTGTTGGCTTAACAAGTTCAGCCGCCATAATGTAGTTTTCGCCGTTTGCCTTTACAACTGTATATTCATAATCAGGACCAAGGCAGATAGCAAGGTTGCCCGGAAGTGTCCAAGTTGTTGTTGTCCAGATAACGAAGAATGTCTTGTCAAGATCAAGTCCCATAGCTGTGAACTTGCCCTTGTCGTCTGTTACCTTGAACTTTACATAAATTGAATGGCATGGGTCGTTTGCATACTCGATCTCTGCTTCTGCAAGTGCAGTCTGGCAGTCAGGACACCAGTAAACCGGCTTCAATCCTTTATAGATGTAGCCTTTCTTGTACATCTCGCCGAAAACTTCGATCTCGTTAGCTTCAAATCCCGGTTTAAGTGTGAGATAAGGATCGTCAAAATCGCCCCATACACCAAGTCTTACGAACTGCTTCTTCTGATTTTCTACCTGAGTGAGAGCATATTCATGGCAGTGCTTACGAAGTTCAACAGGAGAAATAGCTCCCTTATCAACGCCGAGTGCTTTAAGTGCTTTAAGCTCGATAGGAAGTCCATGTGTGTCCCAACCGGGGATATACGGTGAGCAGAAACCACTCATATTTTTATAACGGACGATAATATCCTTAAGTACCTTATTAAGAGCAGTACCCATGTGAATATCGCCGTTTGCATACGGAGGGCCGTCGTGAAGAACGTACTTAGGCTTTGCGCTGTTCTTCTCGATCATTTTGTAATATGTTTTGTTTTTTGCCCAATCCTCGAGCATAGCGGGTTCTTTCTGAACAAGATTTCCTCTCATCGAGAATTCCGTTTTCGGAAGATTGATAGTTGAATTAAAATCCTGCGCCATTTGATTTTATCTCCTTATTTAAAAGTAGAATACAGCATCTAATACCGATAGATCCAAAAACATAATTTAAGCATTTGCTTGATTTTGGAATTAGATATCAGTATATAACCGTGCTGCGAAATAGATTACTTGTTCTGACCGAATTTGAGATTGCCGAATTTGCTTTCGCCGCTTGACTGGTTGCTTTCAAACGGGAAACCTGTTCTTTCTCTTTTTACGGAAGAAGTATCAACAACTCTTGTTGCTTCCATATTTACGGGAGCGGGCTCAGCCTTTGGCTGTTCAGCAGGCTTTTCTTCGACAGCTGTCGGAGTGGGAGCTTCTTCTTCGCCTTCATCTTCAAATTCGGGGATAGATGTTATCTGTTCAAGGTGAGCCTTGTACATTGTAAGAAGATTCTGCTTGAAATCGGAAACTTCCTGCTGCATCTTAGCAAGGCAGTGCTTTTCCTTTTCGAGCTGAACTCTTGTATTTCCGATGATCCCCTCTGCCTTGACATGAGCCTCGGCAATGATCTTGTCGGCATTTTCGTGAGCTTCCTGAACGACAGCTCTTCCCTGCTTCTGTGCGCCGATAAGGGCGTCCTTGAGAGCATCTTCGTCCTTTTTATATTCTCTTACGCTTTCAACAAGAACTTCGATCTTCTTCTCGATCTCTTCCTTGTCTTTCTGCATCTGAGTTATCTGGAGTGCGATCTCACGGAGAAAATCGTCAACTTCTTCAGGCTTGTAGCCGGGTCTTGTCTGTTCAAATTTTTTATTATTGATATCCTTAGCTGTAAGCATTTTTTTGACCATTCCTTTCTGAATTCCGTCCAAAACAGAACTCTTAGTCTGAAACAATTCAAACCTTTAAATATATTTCTTTATCGTGATATGTATTCTGTCTCTCTTTGTAGTGCCGTTTATGCTGGTGAAAATAAATTTGCCGTGACCTCTTGCGGAAAAAACATCACCGCAGTTCATTTCTTTGCTGACTGATTCGCAGGGTCGTGAATTGATCATAACATTACCGCTTCTTATAAGCTGTGCTGTTTTTTCACGGCTCAGTTTCAAAGCAAGGCTTATTACACAGTCTGCACGAAGTGATGAAACCGTTCCCGAAATTTCCTTAAAGCTTTCGTTGGGCTTTATTTTGGGTGAAGAATTCACACTTATTTTTACGCCCTCCGAACCTATCTTTTTAACTTCGTTCATTATCGTATCGGCAATAGTATTGTAAACAAAAGCTACTGTAAGTCCGTCATTTACAATGATATCCCCGATCATATTCCTGTTTATTCCACAGGACATAAATGAACCGAGAAAATCACGGTGAGAAAGCTTTTTTTCGCTCCGATATCTTATTTCAAGTGCCGTTATCGGAAAATCCGACAGTTCACACTCGGAATACGGAGGGTAAACGCCAAGAACACATCTTGAAGCTTCGTCAAATCCGCCGTAAAAGCAGTAATTCTCAAAGCCAATGTTTCCAAGTACAGAACGAGCTATCTCAACCTGATTTCCGTCAAGAAATGCTGTAAATCTCGGTATATATTTTCTTTCGCAGATGTCAATGATATCCGCAGTATGCGAAGCAAACAGCCTGTCCTCATCGGATAATCTGTCAAAGTATGGACCCGAAAGCTTCATCAGATGATAACGCCGTTGTTTTCGAGTTCACCTACGAGATCTTCGCCGACAAATCCAACATTGTAAGGTGTGATGATGAATGTATTGTTTGCAACAGGCTTGATGTTTCCGCCATTTGCATAGGCAACGCCGCCGAGAAAGTCGATAATTCTTCTTGTAACGTCAGGTGTTGTAGATTCAAGGTTGAGTACAACAGTCTTCTTGGAGTTAAGGTGATTAGCAATCTCCTTTGTATCGGCAAATACCTCAGGCTTTACAAGAATGACCTGAAGCTGTGCAGTTGCGCTGATATTTACGACTCTGTTTGTCTTAGGGTCGTCATCTCTGTCATAATTATTGGGCTGTTCGTTTACATAATCATCGGAGCGATCGTCGTCCTCCGCACCCATTCCGATTGCTTCTTTAATAGTATCAAGAAATCCCATATTTTACATCCTCTCTTTATTTTCTGGCACCAAAAATACCGGAACCAATTCTAACTATATTTGAACCATATTTAATGGCTTCAACGTAATCTGCGGACATTCCCATTGAAAGAATATCCATTGATACGTTTTCTGCTTTTTTGCTGCCCGTTTCGCAGAAAAGCTCCTGCATTTTTGCGAAATAGACTTCGGAGTTTCCTTTTGGTGGTATCGTCATAAGACCGCAAAGCTTTATCCCGTGAAGCTCGGACACGCCATAGATAAGCTCGTCCAGCTTTTCGGGTGAAATTCCGAATTTTGATTCTTCCCCGCCAATATTTATCTCGGCAAGAA
Source organism: uncultured Ruminococcus sp. (assembly GCA_900541495.1). GTDB lineage: Bacteria > Bacillota > Clostridia > Oscillospirales > Ruminococcaceae > UMGS363. The sequence continues at coordinate 18,905 of UQKC01000006.1, forward strand.
CTTTCATCACCTTTCCGTTCTTTTCGGCAGCCTTGCTTATTTCTTTTGCAAGGTCAAGGCTGTCAACCGAGTGTATGCACTCAACGGAGTTTATTATGTATTTTATCTTATTACTCTGCAAATGTCCGATAAAATGGACTTCGGCAGGCTTGTAGATATCCTTTTTTTCAAGATATTCCTGAACTCTGTTCTCGCCAAGAAGATCAGCACCGCAGTCAATTACCGTATTCACGATCTCCGCAGGAACGGTTTTCGTGACAGCCATAAGGCGAACGGATTCATCGCTTTTTCGGTATTTAGCCTTTGCTTCCTGAACGTTGAACAACGCTCTTCGGTAGTTTTCACAAGCATCATTATTCATTTGCCGCTTCATCTCCGTTAGTTTCTACTGTCACCGAAACAGATGCAGCAGTTGTTTCGGGAGTTGTCGTTTCTTCCGACTGTTCTTCCGTACTTGCTGTTGTTACCTGTTCCATTACCTCTGCAGGTATCTCACCGTTTAAGATAATATCTTCATAAACGCTGATATAGCTTGTATCAGAGGTAATTGCAGACAGGAGATATTCATCGCATTCGTATATAACATCAACTTTTTTAAAGGCAATTCGCTGTCCAAGAAGAACATAAACGCCCTTTTCGTTGTTTTTGTTGAATCTTACAGCCTCTCTCGGCACTTTTATACCGTTAAAGTCGTCGAGGATTATCTCAACTCTTTCGGTGCGGTACTGGACGAGGTTGAAATTCAGCTTTTCGCATGATAAAACAATAACGCACTCCTCGGGGGCATCGGTTTCGATAACATCTGTAATCTTCGCTGTGAGAAGATCCGGTGTAGATGAAAGCTTTACCTTGACCTCTTTACCGGGATTGAACGAAGCGTCTTTCGGATTAACTATTCCTACAAGATTCCATTCATAATCATCAACTATTTTTCCGACCGCTTTTTTTGAAACTTTTGCTGCGTTGTAGCCGTCATTTTTTATGACTTCTTTTATGTCATCGGCTGTTATGGAAGAAAGCCTGTCCGTTGAAAGGATATCTTCATATCCGTCAACATAGCTGATAAAATATCCCGAATTTGGGACGGTTATGATATCAATAGGATTGTTCTGCTTTGCCTCAAGAAGCTTTATCTGCTTTTCGAGCTGTTCTATCCTATCGTTGTAATCTGTTTCTTCGCCGATAACGATCTGATAAATTCCCATAAGCATTTGGAAATCATCACTTTCCGATCTTAAGGAACTAAGGTCGTTTCTTGCGGCGAGTGTTGTGATCGTGCGGTATTTTTCATCAATAAGACTTGAAATGAACTCTGGCTGTGCAACTACTGTCGTGCCCGGACTTTGTTCTTTTTTCAATATCTCAACTTCATTTTTTAGATTTTCGATCTGTTGATTGATATAAATATCATTTGCGGATCTGTACACATACGCAACGACAGAATCTTTGGCAACTTTGCTTCCGTCTGAGGACGGATAGCTCAGAACACCGCTTTTGCCACCGCTGACGACGGTTTCGTTTCTGACATAAACGCCGTTGAAAGTGACCTTTTCAGCAGAGGAATAGACCGTAGCGGTTTCTGTCGTGTAATCATCTTCAAAAACCTGAACAAACTGATGAAAGACCGTAACGAGCATAAAGATCGAAAGGATAAGAACAAGAACTTTTCCCGTAATTGTATCCATATTACTCTCCCGAATGAAGAATTACTGTTCGGAATCAAGTATCGGGATAGGCTTGCTAGGAACTATCGTTGAGATAGCGTGTTTGAAAACAAGCTCCTGCTTGCCATCGCAGTCAAGAATTACCGTGTAGTTATCAAAACCCTTTACGATACCCTTGAACTGGAAGCCATTCGTGAGGATAAAAGTAACATATATCTTATCTTTTCGTGCCTGATTGAGAAAAACGTCTTGTAGATTCATATTCTTATTCATTGCTATCACTCCTTAGGATCATGCGCACGTGTCAACGATTTGTTAACTTTTGAAATTGCATAATGATCATTTCATACACACAGTATATTATATCACAAAATTTCAGTTTTGGCTACTATTTTTTTACATTCTGCAATAATTGTACTAAATGCTGTATCTTCTTCGATTTCGACCCACCGAATTCGTTCATCTCGACGAAACCAAGTAAGCTGACGCTTTGCATAATTTCGCGAATATTGTTTGATTTTGTTAATACATTCCTCTTTTGGTTTTGTTCCCTCAAAATATGGAATAAATTCCTTGTAACCAATTGCCTGGCAGGCTGTTCCAAGTTTTTCGTTTACGTAAACGGCGCGGCACTCCTCAATAAGACCTTTTTCGAGCATAATATCCACTCGCCTGTTTATTCTGTCATAAAGAACACTTCTGTCTTTGTAAGTCAAGCCGATCATACACGCATTGTAAAGACTGTCCTGCATACGGTTGAGTTCCTTATGTTTGCTGAATGGGATCCCCGTTACCTCATAAACTTCCAACGCGCGGATAATTCTGACAAGATTTGCGGCGGGTATCTTTTCGGCGGCCTCGGGGTCAACTTTGCGAAGCCTTTCAAGCATCGCTTCATTTCCGATTCGCTCAGCTTCTTCTGTAAGCTTTCTGCGAACGCTGCCGTCTGTTATAGCATTGTCGAAGTTTATGTTATCTATAAGTGAAGAAACATAAAGTCCCGTTCCTCCGACCAGTATGGGGAGTTTCCCTCTTGCGGCTATATCCTCTATCTTTTGCTGAGCAAGTTTGACATATTCCGCAACACTGAATGATGAAGTAGGCTCTAACTCGCTTATAAGATGATGAGGTATCCCCTGCATCTCTTCTTCATCGGGCTTTGCGGTCGCAATGTCCATGCCTTTATATATCTGCATTGAGTCGGCTGAAACGACTTCACCGTTGTATTCTTTTGCAAGTTCGATGCCGACCGCGGTTTTTCCCGAAGCTGTCGGACCTACTACCGCGATCAAAGGCTGTTTCTTTTCCATTAAACGATTCTCCTGAATTGTTTATCAAGTTCATATTTTGTAATCTTAAACATAACGGGTCTGCCGTGAGGACAATAGCGAATACTTTCATTTTCAAGCAAAGTACGAACTATCTCAGCAAGCTCCTTGGGGCTGTTTTCATCGTTAGCTTTGATTGCAGCTTTGCATGCAAAAGTGTGATACATATCGTCAAGAATAACGGGAAGAGGGTTGTTGCGGTTATTGCTGAAATTGCTCGCCAGTTCAATAATAAGATCGGCAGGGTCACAGCCGTCAAGCATTGCAGGTATACCGTTTACACTGACGGAAGTATTGCGCTTTTCCGTAAATGAAAAACCAAGGTCAAATGCTGTCTGCTTATTCTGAATAAGAGCATCAAATTCCTCATTTGAAAGCATAACATCGATCGGTTCAAGCATCATCTGACACTGGAGATTCTGCTGACCTGCTTTGAGCTTTTCAAAGAGTATTCTTTCATGAGCCGCGTGTTTGTCAACGAAGATAACTTCCTTGTCGACTTCGGCAATGATATACTCTTTGAAAGCTTCACCTATGATGCGGAAGAAAATCTCCTTTTTAGGCTGTTCAATGATAGGTGCTTGCTCGTTTATGTATTTGTAACCGCCGCTATGCTCGGGAATATCAGGGATTTGGGGTTCGGGGATATCCTCAGGCGGTTCAACGGTATATGGTATCTCAGTCTGAGAGCTGTCGTTTTTATAGTCATTATATTCGACCTGAACAGATACATTTTTCTGTGGTATTGGTTCGGAAACAGAAGGCTTTGGCGTTGTCCAGGGCAGATCCGCATAACTGCCCGTCGGCTTAGAAGTGTTTACCGAAGCAACTCCCATAACGGGAACATTCTCTCTCCTGCCGACAAGATCGCTTACTTCGTTTACACGAAGCGGCTGTTCGGGACGTTCAGACTGTGAAAAATGCTGAACGGATGCAGCAGGTTCAGCTTGCTTTCGCTGCTCTGTATTGAACATAAGCTGTGTGCCGATATTATAGCTTTCGGGAAGCGGTTTTGTATAATCGGGTATTGGCTGCTTTATCTCGATGTTCATCGGCTCTGAATTATTGTGTATAGCAGTTTTTACCGAGAAATAAATGCTGTCATGGATAAGTCTGTCATCATTGAAGCGGACCTCGATTTTTGCAGGGTGAACATTGACATCGAGCATCACAGGTGAAACTTCCATAAGCAGAACGCAGGCAGGAAATTTTCCCTCCATTATGCAGTTCTGATAAGCTTCTTCAAGCGCGTATGAGCAAGTATAAGACTTGACATATCTGCCGTTCACGAAGAAATACTGAAAATTGCGCTTAGGTCTGCCTTTTATCGGCTTTACCGTGAAGCCTTTTATCTTCACGCCGTTAAGCTTGTATTTTACGGGAATGAGTGATTCAGCAAAGTCCTTTCCCATAACGGAGTATATCGAAGAATAAAGGTCGCCGTCGCCCGGGGTAATAAAATCCTGATTGTTGTTTCTTATGAATTTAAATGCAATTTCAGGGTGAGAAACGGCAATTTTGCTCGTTATATCCGATATCGCATTGCCCTCGGCAACGTCTTTTTTCAGAAATTTAAGTCGGGCGGGAACATTAAAGAAAATATCACGGATAATTATAGTTGTACCGTCAGGACAGCCTGTCTGTTCGTTCAGTTTTTCTTCCGAACCCTCTATGATATAGTGAGTTCCGTACATACTTCCTGCGACCTTGGTCAGAACCTCGACCCTTGCAACAGCGCATATCGAAGCAAGCGCTTCGCCGCGGAATCCAAGCGTATTTATGCTGTTAAGGTCTTCCTTAGAGCTGATCTTGCTTGTTGCGTGACGAAGAAAAGCCATTGGAACGTCTTCGGGTTCCATTCCGCAGCCGTTATCGGTGATGCGTATATACGAAATGCCGCCGTTTTTTATCTCAATAGTGATATTATCAGCACCGCTGTCTATCGAATTTTCGATAAGCTCTTTTATAACGGAGCTTGGACGCTCAATAACTTCACCTGCGGCAATAAGCTCCGAGGTTTCTTTCTGAAGTAGATTTATTCTTCCCATTTTATCTCCATTTTAAAGCGTTTGAAACTCTTAAAGCGAACTGCAAAGTTCTTTAAGGAACTGTTTTGCCTCTTCGCCGCTGAATTCATCTGCGTTGGTCTTTCTCAATCTGTCAAGGATAATTTCGTCGTTCATCGCGCCGAAAGATATTTGCAGGTCATTGTCATCGTTTTTATGCTGTTTTTCGGCAGCCTTTTCTCTTTCCATTTCGGCGAGTATCTCTTTTGCACGGTTCAGAACCTTGTTAGGAAGTCCTGCAAGCTTGGCAACTTCGATACCGTAGCTGTCGTCAACTCCGCCGGGAACTATCTTTCGCAGGAAACGTATATCCTCGCCTATTTTCTTGACAGCAACGCTGTAATTCTTCACGCCGTCAAGCTGATCTTCAAGCTTTATAAGTTCGTGATAATGCGTTGCAAAAAGCGTTTTGCAGCCGAGCACACGCTGATTTGCAATATACTCTGCGACCGCAGTTGCAATGCTTATTCCGTCAAAAGTCGAAGTTCCTCTTCCGACTTCATCGAGGATAACAAGGCTCTGCTTGGTTGCATTTTTGAGAATATCAGCAACTTCGCTCATTTCGACCATAAACGTAGACTGACCTGCTGTAAGGTCGTCCGATGCGCCTACACGCGTGAATATCTTATCAACAATAGTTATCTTCGCTCTTTTCGCAGGGACGAAGCAGCCTATCTGCGCCATAAGTGTTATAAGCGCGACCTGACGCATATATGTCGATTTACCCGACATATTAGGACCGGTGATTATCTGCATACGGTTGCTGTTCATATCGAGATATGTGTCGTTCGGAACGTAGATCTCATCTTTGAGCATAAGCTCTACAACGGGGTGACGACCGTCCGCGATATCGATAACGCCGTCGATAGCGATATCAGGCTTTGTATATTCATTTTTCAGCGAAACATAAGCGAACGAGCAGAGAACGTCAAGTTGAGCAACAGCCGAAGCTGTTTCCTGAACACGGGTTATCTTTTCGACAATAAAATCACGGACTTCCGCAAAAATATTTGCTTCAAGCGAAAGAACTTTTTCGTTTGCACCAAGAATTTCGTTTTCATATTTTTTGAGCTCTTCCGTGATAAATCTTTCGCAGTTTGCGAGCGTCTGTTTTCTGATATAAGTATCGGGAACAAGGTCATAATAGGACTTTGTAACTTCGATATAGTAGCCGAAAACGCGGTTATATCCGATTTTCAGATTCTTGATGCCCGTTTTATCGCGCTCGCGCTGTTCGATCTCATCGATAATGTCTTTTCCGCCGCTGATAATGTGACGAAGATTATCAAGTTCTGCATTAAAGCCGTCCTTGATAACGCCGCCCTCTTTTGCGGTTATCGGAGGTTCATCAACAATAGCTCTTTCGACAAGTCCCGAAATGTCTTCAAGGGTATCTATCTTGCTGTTAAGCTCGGTAATAAGCTTTGATGAAAATTCACCAAGTATCTTTTTTATCTCGGGGAGCTGCAAAGCTGTCAGCGAAAGTGATTTTACATCTCTCGGAGTTGCTGTCTTGTACATTATTCTTGTCATAAGACGCTCAATATCGTAGACCTTTGAAAGCGCATCGGAAAGCTGCTGGCGAAGCACGGATTTTCTGCAAAGTTGCTCGACCGCATCAAGTCGGTTGGTGATTATCGCAAGCTTTACAAGCGGCTGTTCAATATAGGATTTGAGAAGACGCTTTCCCATTGAAGTATTGGTATGGTCAAGCACCCATAAAAGGCTGCCTTTCTTTTCCTTGCTTCGCATCGTTTCGGTAAGTTCGAGGTTTCTTCTCGCAGTATAATCAAGCTCCATAAAGAAGTTGTCATTATAGCGTTTGATCTCAGTGAAGCGTCCGACAAGTGTCTTTTGAGTGTTGTAGATATAGCCGAAAAGTCCGCATACGCAGTCTGCTTCGGGTGTACCCTCGTGAAGTGATATCTCGTCAAGATCATCAACATTAAACTGCTTTAAAACGATATCTTTTTTGCTTGAAATATCGAATTCTTCATCATCAAGAAGCTGAACGGAAACATTCATCTTTGTGCGGATAAATTCCTGAACATTTTTGTAATCAAGGAATTTTTCGTTGAAAAGAATTTCAACCGGTTCAAAGCGAACAAGCTCGTTGACAACTTCCGCTTCAAGATTTTTTGAAGTCTTATCGAAAAGATGAACTTCGCCCGTGGATATATCCGCAAAGCAGAGCGCACAGCGTTTGTCCAAAGCATATATCGCTGCAATATAGTTGTTCTTTGACTCGTCAAGCATATTGCTTTCAGTGACAGTACCCGGAGTAACTATCCTAACGATATCACGCTCAACAATGCCGCCCTTTGCGTCCTTCGGGTCGGTGAGCTGTTCGCATATAGCGACCTTATAACCTGCATCGATAAGCTTTTTTATGTAAATTTCGCAGGCGTGATAAGGGATACCGCACATCGGCGCACGTTCGTCAAGTCCGCAGTCACGTCCTGTGAGTGTAAGTTCAAGAACTCTCGAAGCCAAAAGCGCATCGTCAAAGAACATTTCGTAAAAGTCGCCAAGTCTGAAAAAAAGCAGGAAGCCCTTGCATTTTTCTTTTACGGCGAAATACTGCTTCATCATAGGCGAAAGCTTTTGCATATCAATTTCCACAGAATAAACCTCCATTCTTTTCCGATGACAAACTTTAATGTGATTGACCTGCCGTTAAAGCAGGTCAATCAGCATTTGATCAGTGGCAGCCGCCGCAGGCAGAACAGTTTCCGCCGCAGCTGATATTTACTTCTTCGCAGGAACAGGTAAGTGGGTCTTCACCGTTTGCGGAATAGGTAATTATCATATTGATCTGGTTGAGAAGGCTGTCCATAGCATTTTTAGCCTTGTTGTAGTTTATCATATTTTCGTTCGCCATAATTGTACCGTAAAGTGACTTTATTCCGTCATCGAGTTCGGCAAGGCGTTTTTCGTCCTTGTTCTCCTTTGAAACCTCCGCATTGAGCTGCATACGCTTCATATTGAACTCATTTATCATGTTCTGAAGCTCTTCATCTTTGTCATTTGCTTCTTTTGCTGTATAATAAGCAGCATAGCGCTCGTCTTTCTGAATGAGAACACCAAGTTCTCTTGCTTTTTCTATTACATCATTCATTTTTTAGACCTCCTGAAATGGTATTTGCTTATATTATCTCACCGCTGACTGCCCAATTATACGTCTTGGTGATTTTTACTTTTCTGCGCTGACCGATGAGCGAAGCATCGCCCTTGGCTTCTACTATGATGAATTCATCGCTCTTGCCGGTGATAAAGCCCTCGTGCCTGCTTTCTGCATCAAAAAGGACTTCAAGTTCATGTCCCATAAAGCGCTTGTAGTTTTCGGACGAAACTTCACGCTGCGCTGCAAGAAGTTCTGTCATCCACTTGCTTTTGTCCTCATCGCTTGTATTGTCTATCATCTCGGCGGCTCTTGTACCGCTGCGCTTTGAATAGATGAACGAGTAGATATTATCGAACTTGACCCTTTCGACGATCTCCTTTGTTTTGAGAAAATCTTCGTATGTTTCATTCGGAAATCCGACGATTATATCAGTTGTGAGCGAAAAATCTGGAACTTTGCTGCGAACGTAGTCAACAGTTTCCATATACTTTTCCGCGGTATATCTGCGGTTCATCTTTTTGAGGATCTCGTTACTTCCCGATTGGAGCGGAAGGTGAAGGTGCTTGCAGACCTTGTCACATTCAAGGATAGTATCGATAAGTTCGTGTGTGCAATCCTTGGGGTGCGGTGACATAAATCTTATCTTGAAATCACCGTCGATCTTATTTATCCTGCGTAGAAGTTCGGAAAAGCTTATAGGTTCATCAAGACCTTTTCCGTATGAATTTACATTCTGACCGAGGAGCATTATCTCCTTGTAGCCTTTATCGGCGAGCTCGCGGATCTCTTCAAGGATTATTTCGGGATCACGGCTTTTTTCTCTGCCTCTGACATATGGCACGATGCAGTATGAGCAGAAATTATCGCAGCCGTACATTATCGGGACACCTGTTTTAAAGCTGTTCTGATGAACTGCCGAAACATTGAGCGGAACTTCTGAATGTTCGTCAGTATCGAATACGAATTTTCGCTTTGTCAGAACGTCATACAGCAAATGCGGCAGTTCGGATAAAGCGTGTGTACCGAATATAAGATCGACCTGTTTGTAGGTGCTGCGTATCTTGTCAACAGTTTTTGATTCCTGCGCCATACAGCCGCACAGACCTATTATCAAGTCGGGATTTTTTTCTTTGAGATGTTTGAGTTCGCCTATCATACCATATACCTTGTTTTCGGCGTTCTCACGAACAGCGCAGGTATTGTACAGTATAAGCTGCGCCGAGTCGGGTTCGGAAGTTATTCCGTAGCCGCAGCTTGAAAGCAAGCCTAAGATACGTTCCCCGTCGCTGACATTCTGCTGACAGCCGAAGCTATGTATATAGCAAAGCGGTATTTCGCTGCTTTTGCTGATAAGCTCTTTAACTTTTTCTATATATTCGGTCAAAACAAATTCGCTCCTTAAATCTATCTATGGACAAATTTTATTATATCACTTTTTTGCTTCGATTGCAACTAAAATCGTATAATTTTCACACAGAAAACAAAAATGCAGACAAAATGCGCAAACCGAGGTTTGGCAGATCATCTGCATTGAGTTTAATGTTCAAGACAATTATTGTCAGAATACTCTTTAATCGCTGTCACAGTCGCATTTTTTCTTTTCGTTCTTATCGCAGCAGCCATATTTCGTAGCATCTGATGAAGGCTGTGGGAAGAACTGTTCTGACGGAAATTCGAGCTTATCGAAAACATCACACGGCGATTCGCCCGTGTCGGTCAGTGAGCAATCCTTGCACGGTATGCAGTAATCATACGCAGGAACGATGATCGATACCGGACGTGAAAGCTGGATTATCGAGAAAAGTCCGAGCGAAACAGTAAGTACACGTTCGCACGGCTTGGGGTCTTCCTCGCAAGGCTGGCAGCAATGCGGAGGATAGGGCTTCTTGCAAGCCAATTTCGTATCAAGTGCGATCGGGTCAAGCACACGGACTGTTGCTTTCGGCATACTTGCAGCATCATTGCAGCAGGTGCACTCATTACATTCAACGTCAGTCGGGAAAAGATCCTGATCGCTTGTAAAGATCTTGGATGTACCCTCGCTGCCGTAGAGAATTACCCTCTTGTTCCACAAAGCTGTTCCGCAGAGTATCGTTCCTGCCTGATTTTTGCAGAAACCCTGTGTGAAAGCTTCAGCTGTGATCTTGAAACGATAAGTAATATCAACTGCATAGAAACCGTTTTTGAAAGGAACGGGATCAACTGAAATGCAGGTGACTTCAACTTCTGCGCAGCGTGTTCGCACGATGTCCATTTCATCTGTGATCGGCGCAGAATCCTGCGTGAGAGTTATCGGCAGATCGTATATGCAGTCACGGTCGGAGCAGCTGTCGAAGATCCGCTGAACATCAACGCATACTGCTTCTTTAAAGCAGTCATTCAATTCGCTCATAAAAAACCTCCTGTAAATAATATTTAAGCAAATCTAATTGCTTCGGGAGTTCTCTAAAACCGATACACGCAGCCGCATATTTTGTGGCAGAGGGTTATAGAGGTCCCCTTCCATACATATTATTCACAGAAGGCTGAAAAGGTTACTTATCTTATAATTTTATGAATTTTTATCGGTGGTATGGAATGTTTTGAGGTTGCCGATCTTTTCGTTGCGCTCGGAAAGGACCTTTTCAACGTCGCTCCATTCAAGTCCCTGATTAACACAGAGAACCATAACGTGATAAATAAGGTCGTTTATTTCGTTCATAAGCTCATCGTTGTCACCGTTTTTTGCAGCTATAACAGTTTCTGTAGCTTCTTCGCCGACCTTTTTGCAGATCTTATCAACACCTTTTTCGTAAAGGTAGCAGGTATAGGATTTTTCGGGCGCATTACCCTCGTCAAAAGCCTTTTTGCGAAGCTTTAAAACTTCAAATATTTCTTCATAAACTGTCATGTTCGGTTTCCTTTCTTTTCGTTTAAATTTATAAGTTTCATTGTATCCATATCAAGCTCGCGGTAGTAGCAGTTGTTCGCAACTCCGTTATAGCTTGTATGGCAGATATTCCCCTTATCCGGCGTTACCTGAAAGACGAGAGAATTCTGCTCACAGTTGACAAAAATATGATTAAGTGTGAATGTATTTCCCGATTCTGAACCCTTGAACCAAAGCTGGTTGCGCGATGTACTCCAGAAAACAGCTTTTTTTAGACGGATAGATTCCTTTAATGCCGCTTCATTTATATAAGCAACGAGAATTACCTCTTTTGTCAGTATATTCTGAACTGCAACGGGAATTACATGGTTTTCCGATGAAATTTTATTTATCTTTTCCCAGTCGAGCATAAGCTCGTTAGTTTCTTCGATAAGTCCCATTTTTTACTCCAAATCTGTTTTTTTAGGTCGCTCTTACAGGTATATCATGACGGGCAAGTTCTCGCTTGACCTGACCGACAGTAAGCTCCTTATAGTGGAAAAGTGAAGCTGCAAGAGCCGCCGACGAATTTGTCTTTTCAAATACTTCTGTAAAATGTTCAAGCTTTCCGCAGCCGCCGCTTGCGATAACGGGTATCTTTACAACGCTGCACACTGCATTGAGCATATCAAGGTCAAAGCCGCCCTTTACGCCGTCTGTGTCCATCGAAGTGAGGAGTATCTCCCCTGCTCCGAGTTCTTCTGCTTTCTTTGCCCATTCAACAGCATCGATCCCCATATCGATACGTCCGCCGTTTATAACGACAGTATAGTGACCGTCCTCGCATTTCTTTGCGTCAATAGCAACAACAACACACTGACAGCCGAAAATATCAGCAGCTTCTTTTATAAGCTGAGGATTTTTTACAGCCGCAGAGTTTACCGAAACCTTGTCTGCACCAGCACGGAGAGTATCACGAAAATCATCTATCGTTCTGATACCGCCGCCGACTGTGAGCGGAACAAAAACTTTCTGTGCTGTTCTGCGTACAACATCGAGCATAGTTCCCCTGCCCTCGTTCGATGCGGTTATATCAAGGAAAACTATCTCGTCCGCGCCTTGTCTGTCATATTCAGCGGCACATTCAACGGGGTCGCCGACTTCTTTTATTCCGACAAAATTTATGCCCTTTACTACCTTTCCGTCACGAACGTCAAGGCAAGGGATTATTCTTTTTGCAAGCATTTTTATATCCTCCCGTCAGACAAGTTCCGAAAAGTTTTTGAGCATTTTAAGACCTGCTTTGCCGCTCTTTTCGGGGTGGAACTGCGTTCCGATAACATACTTTCCGTCATAAACGAGAGCTGTTACTTTTCCGCCGTAATCGCAGTAAGCTGCAACGCTGTCATCATCGCATTTGGCAGCATAGGAGTGAACGAAGTAAACATACTCACCCTCGGGAATACCCTTTAGAATGGGACATTCCTTGTTATAGATAAGGCTGTTCCAGCCCATGTGCGGAACTGAAAGTTCTTCCCGTTCGATCTTTTCAACGCTGCCCTTTATAAGTCCCAGTCCGTCCGTTTCCTCAAACTCATATCCCTTGTCGAAAATAAGCTGCATTCCAAGGCAGATACCGAGGAAAGGCTTTACCTTTGCCTGCTCCTTTATCGTTGGAACAAGACCGCTTTCATTAAGTTTTTTCATTGCCCAAGGAAAAGCGCCTACACCGGGAAGAATGATACGATCGGCGTTTTCAAGATCCTTTGCATCTGCCGTAAGTTTATTTTCGATGCCAAGAAAATCAAGCGCATTTTTAACGCTGAAAATGTTTCCTGCACCGTAGTCAACAATTGAGATCATTTACAAAACTCCCTTTGTGGAAAGTACAGCGCCGCCATTCTGCTTTGCTGCGATTTTTAAAGCGTGTGCGCAAGCTTTGAACAAAGCTTCAATTATATGGTGGTCGTTCTTGCCGTATTTTTCAAGAACGTGAAGTGTAAGACCAGCATTGAAAGCGAAAGCACGGAAAAATTCTTCGGTAAGGCAGTTGTCGAACTGTCCCGTTCTGTCATCGCTGAAATTTGCATCAAAAACAAGGAACGGGCGGTTGCTGATATCAACGCAGGCAAAGCCGAGAGCTTCGTCCATAGGGATATATGCACTGCCGTAACGTTCAATGCCGCTCATATCGCCAATGGCAAGCTTGAAAGCCTGACCGAGCACGATCCCGGTGTCTTCAACGGTGTGGTGAGCATCAACGTAGAGGTCTCCCTCAGCTTTTACGGTAAGGTCAAAGCCACTGTGTACTCCGAGCGCTGTGAGCATATGGTCGAAGAAACCGATGCCCGTTGAAATATCGGTCTTTCCGTTTCCGTCAAGGTCTATTTTTACATAAATATCGGTTTCGCGGGTCTTTCTTGTGAGTTCTGCTGCTCGCATTTCTGCCCCTCCTTACATCGCGGAAAGAATTTCATCAAGTGCAGTGATGACTGCCTTGTTTTCTTCCTTTGTTCCTGCGGAAATTCTTAAATAGCCGCCCATAAAGCGAACTGCGATAGAACGTTCAAGCAGCTTTGCGTGTATCTCTTTGGCGGAGGCTGTTTTTATGAAGATAAAATTTGTAACGGAATCGAATACCTTTTCAAGCTTTGTATATTTTACGGCAAGCTCATCAAGAGCAGTCTGAAGTTCATCTCGACTGCTGATTATCTCGCTGCGAAGCTCATTCAATGTATCTTTTTCGCCTAAAATAAGTGTGCCGACAGCCTGCTCGATAGAGTCGGTGTTGTATGGTGACTTAACAGCGCGGAGTGCATTTGTTATCGTAGGACAAGCGACAGCGAAACCAAGTCTTATAGCTGCAAGACCGATAGATTTCGAGCAAGTTTTAAGAATGATAAGGTTATCAAGCTCGGGAACTTTGTCGAGAATACTCTGATCCCAGAAGTCCATATATGCTTCGTCAACAACAACAAGACAGCTTACGCCCTTTACAAGGCGGATAACGTCTTCGCGTTTCAAGCCGAGCGAAGTAGGATTGCAGGGATTTGAGAAAATAAGAGCCTTAACATCGTTGTTATTGCAGTATTCGATGACTTTGTCAACGTCTATTTTCAAAGTCACGCTGTCTTTGGGAAGATTTGTGACTTTAAGCTCATACAGTTCGCTGTAGAAAGCATACATTGAAAAATCGGGCGAAAGTGTGAGCACCTTGTCACCCTTTTCAAGGAAACAGCCGCAGATAATGCTGATAAGTTCGTCCGAACCGTTGCCTGCCGTTACATACTGCGGATCAAGACCATAAAGGTCAGAAAATGCCTTTATAACTTTTGATGCGGTCGGGTCAGGGTAACGGTTGAGTGCAACACTCTTTACGACCTCAGCAATTTTGTCGCCGAGCATTTCATTTATATTGAAACAGGATTCGTTTGCGTCAAGTCTGATTTTGTAATTGCCCTCAATGGGGTCATAAGCCTCAACTCTTTTGAGCTTGCTGTTAAGTTCGTACATTCTTATTCCTCCTGCGGGATTTAGTTGATATTATTCAAATCTTACCTTAATAGCATTAGCGTGAGCAGTAAGTCCCTCGCGTTCCGCAACACATACGATATCGTCCTTTGCGTCCATAAGAGCCTGTTCTGTATAATAGATAAAGCTTGAACGCTTTGTAAAGCTGTTTACAGAGAGCGGAGAGAAAAATCTTGCCGTGCCGCTTGTAGGAAGAACGTGGTTAGGACCTGCATAGTAGTCGCCGAGCGGCTCGGGAGCGTACTTTCCGAGGAAGATAGAGCCAACGTTGTCGAGCTGACCGAGATACTGCATAGGATTATCTACCTGCATTTCAAGGTGTTCGGGAGCAAGACCGTTCGCAAGCTCGATAGCGTCCGAAATGCTTTTTGCAATGATAACAGCGCCATAGTTATCGAGCGACTGATCGATGATAGCCTTACGGGAAAGAGTTTCTTTCTGACGTTCGATCTCAGCAATTGTCTTGTCCGCGATCTCTTCGCTTGTTGTGATAAGGATTGCAGATGCGAGAACATCGTGTTCAGCCTGCGACATAAGGTCAGCGGCGAGATATTTCGGATCAGCAGTTTCATCAGCTACAACAAGAATTTCGCTCGGGCCTGCAACCATATCGATATCTACCATACCGAAAAGGAGCTTTTTCGCTGTTGCAACGAAGATATTTCCCGGTCCAACGATCTTGTCTACCTTTGGGATTTCTTCTGTGCCGTAAGCAAGTGCAGCAATTGCCTGAGCGCCGCCTGCCATAAATATTCTGTCAACGCCGCAGATAGCAGCTGCAACAAGAATATCCTTGTTAGGTGTACCGTCTTTCTTTGGCGGTGTTACCATAATAATTTCCTTAACTCCTGCTATCTTTGCGGGAATAGCATTCATAAGTACAGATGACGGATAAGCAGCCGTGCCGCCCGGAACATAAAGACCAACTCTTTCAAGTCCTCTTACTCTCTGACCGAGGATAACACCGTTTGAAAGCGGATTGATGAAACCCTGCTCTTTCTGACGGTTGTGGAAGTCGGTTATGTTTTCCTGTGCATTGAGGAGAGCGTTTACAAATTCGGGATCAGCTTCGGTGAGAGCATCATTGATAACTTCTCTCGGAACTTCATAATACTGCGGAAGCTTACCGTCAAATTTAAGTGTATAATCTTTTACAGCCTTATCTCCGCCGTTCTTTACGGTTTCGATTATCTCACTGACAATTTCTCCGACCTTTTTATCCTTTTCGCCGTTGCGCTTTTCAACTTCTTTGAGGAAGTTCTTTTCATCTGTTCCGTTTGCAATAATTTTCTGTATCATTTTATTTGCACTTCTTTCTATCAAAGATTATCTTCAATCGACTTTATGAGCTCTTCAATTTCCTGCTGACGAATTTTAAGGCTTACTGTATTTACAATAAGACGAGCGGAGATCGGAGCAACATCTTCAAATACTTCAAGTCCGTTTTCTTTAAGCGTTGTTCCCGTTTCAACGATATCAACGATAGCGTCCGCAAGGTCAAGCAGCGGAGCAAGCTCAACGCTGCCCTCAATTTTTACGATATCAACGTCCATTCCCTTTTTCTCAAAGAATGAACGGGAAACGTTTGGATACTTTGTAGCGATAGTTTTTACGTTGAAGCCCTCGTAAAAGTTTGTACCCTTTTTTCCTGCAAGAGCAAATTTGCATCTGCCGAAACCGAGGTCTGCAACTTCAAAGAATTTGCCGCTCATCTCCATAATAGTGTCTTTTCCGACAACGCCCATATCGCATACGCCGTGTTCAACATAAGTGATAACGTCAGCGGCCTTTGCAAGAACGACTTCGATCTTGTCACCAACGGGGAGAATAAGCTTTCTGCCCTTATCATGGACAGCCGAGCAGTCATAACCTATCTTTTCGAGAAGTCCGACAGTATCTTTTTCAAGTCTGCCCTTTGTGAGAGCAATACGCAGTTTTCTGTTTTCGTTATTCATTTTCAGCCCTCCACAGTGATCTCAGTTGTTTTATCGGAAACGCAAATAACTTTTTTTATACCGTATTCACGGGCATAATTTTTCGTTTCTTCGAGCGTATCAAATACGGAATTGAGTGCGATATTTCCCTCTGCGCCAAGCTTTGAAACAAGCTTCAAACCGTCTATAACATAGCCGTCTTCTGCGAAAACTATCACATCGGCAACAGGAACTTTTACAGTTTCTCTGCGCTTTAATACGGTCGATACAGCGTCAACGTTGATAGCAAAACCCGTTGCCGGAACATCATATCCGAATTCGGAAAGAAGATGATTATATCTGCCGCCCGAAAGAACAGCATCACCGTAGCCTTCGAGATAACCCTTGATAACAGCACCCGTGTAGTAATGCATCTTGTTTACGATTCCGAGGTCAACTGTGATCTTTCCGTCGTATCCGAGTGAGAGCAGGCTTGTATAAAGCGCTTTAAGCTCTGCAAGGATCTGATCTATCTCGCTGTCGTTCATAAGCTCTGCAGCTTTGTCGAAAACCTCAACTCCGCCGAAAAGACGAGGAAGCTGTTTGAGTGCATTCGTTACTTCGGTATCACCGATAGAATCAAGCAGATCGTTGAGCGCAGGGTAGTTCTTTACTTCAATAAGGCTTCTTATCTCTTCTCTTGTTTCTTCGGTAACGGGGAGCTTTTCTACAAGCTTTCTGAAAAGACCGATGTTGCCGAGTTCAAGACGGAATTTGTCATTATCGCAGGAAGAAAGGACTTCGATAGCCGTTGTGATAACCTCAAGGTCGGCTCTCTTTGAGTCCGAACCGATAAGCTCAATACCCATCTGTTTTATTTCATCACTTCTGCCGCGCATTGCGGATTTGCTGCGGTAAACGTTCTGATTATAAAACATTCTGAGAGGCAGTTTTGCTTCACGAAGTCTTGTTGCGGCAACTCGTGCTATAGGCATTGTCGAATCGGGACGAACAACAAGCAGTCTGCCCTTATTGTCAACAAGCTTATACATACTTTCCTGCGGAAAATAACGTGAACGCAGGTTGAACACATCAAAAAACTCAATACCGGGTGTCTTTATCTCGCAATAACCCTTGGACTTGAAAATATCGGATATCTTCTTCTCAACACTGTTTCTTATAACGCAGTCCTCAAAAAGAAGATCTTTTGTACCCTCGGGAGTTATCAAATCAAATCTTTTCATAGCTTTAAGCTCCTGTAATTCATTGTGATAAAGTGTTACTGTGCTATTATAGTAACACAGTAACATCGGATTGTCAATAGTTTGCCAAAAATTTTGGACAAAATCGACTTAATATTCCAAAATAACAGCATTTTGCTTGGTAAATTCGTATAGCATGAATTTAGAATAAGCTCATCTGGTCGGATTTTGGCAGATCACCCATAGCACCGATCGATTCAAGGATCTCGATAACGGTCTTTGTTGCACCGCTTCGCTCCTGTAGTTCATCTATCGAAAGCAGCGGACCTTGCTGAACGGCTTCATAAATAGCTGTTCCTGCATTTGCGCCGATACCTGCCGCTGCGCAGAACGGAAGTCTGATTTTGCCGTCCTCAATAGTATAATCCGTGCCGTGCGACTTGTAAATATCTATCGGCAGGAATTCATAACCACGCTGCATCATCTCATTTATTATCATGAGCATATCCATTGTGGAGGTTTCCTTTGCCGAACGGTCGTTGCCCTTTTTCTTGAGTTCATCAAGACGATAGCGAACCGCTTCTTTTCCTGCAACTGCCGATTCAGCGTCAAAATCTTCACCGCGGACGGTAAATATCGTCGCATAGAACGCAAGCGGATAATAAACCTTGAACCAAGCAAGACGGTTTGCGGAAATAACGTAAGCTGCAGCATGGGCTTTCGGGAACATATACTTTATCTTCAAGCAGCTGTCAATGTACCACTGCGGAACATCGTGAGCAAGCATATCCTGCTTCATTTCTTCCGTAAGCAGCTTAGGCGCTTTGCCCTTTCGGGTTATCTCCATGATCTTGAACGCTGTTTTCGGTTCTACACCGTGATAAATAAGGTATGTCATAATACCGTCACGGCAGCCGATAACTTCGGAAATCGTACAGGTTCCGTTTTTGATAAGATCCTGCGCATTGCCGAGCCAAACGTCAGTACCATGCGAAAGTCCCGATATCTGCAAAAGGTCGGAGAATTTCTTAGGCTGTGCGTCCATAAGCATCTGACGGGCGAAGCCTGTACCCATTTCAGGGATAGCAAGCGTTCCCGTAAGGCTGTCTATCTGTTCGGGGGTGACTCCCAAAGCTTCTGTCGAGGTGTAAAGGCTCATTACCTTTTCATCGCCCGGGAAGATATCATCGGTCTTAATGCCCGTGAGGTCTTCGAGATGCTTATAAAGCGTCGGCACATCGTGTCCGAGTTCGTCAAGCTTCAAAATAGTATCATGAAGTGAATGGAAGTCGAAGTGCGTTGTTATAAAGTTGGATTCAGGGTCATCGGCAGGGTGCTGAACGGGGGTGAAGTCGTATACCTCAAATTTTGACGGTACAACGACCATTCCTCCGGGGTGCTGCGAAGTCGTTCGCTTTATGCCCGTGCAGCCGATAGTAAGTCGGGATATCTCTGCCTTTGTTGCGGTCTGTCCCGTTTCTTCGAGGTAATGCATAACGTAGCCATAAGCAGTCTTGTCAGCGACCGAGCCGATTGTTCCTGCTTTGAACACGTTGTCAACGCCGAACAGCTCTTCCGTGTATTTATGCGCAAAGGTCTGATATTCGCCCGAGAAGTTAAGGTCGATATCAGGCGCTTTATCACCGTCAAAGCCAAGGAACGTTTCAAACGGGATATCGTGACCGTTTCGGTTCATCGGGATATTGCAGTTCGGACAATCCTTTGGCGGCAGGTCAAAGCCTGAGCTTATCGAACCGTCCGTGATGAATTCACTGTGCTTGCATTTAGGGCAAATATAATGCGGCGGAAGCGGATTTACTTCCGAAATTCCCGCCATTGAAGCAACGAAAGAAGAACCTACCGAACCTCGTGAACCAACCTGGTATCCGTGTTCATTCGAGTTCGCAACGAGCTTCTGCGCGATCATATAAAGCACCGAGAAGCCGTGTTTTATAATAGAGGTAAGCTCCTTGTCCAGTCGTTTTTCAACCAGTTCGGGAAGCGGATCACCGTATATCTCTTTGCATCGCGCCCAAGTGATGCGCTGAAGGTCCTCTTCCGCTCCCTCGATCTCAGGCGTGAATGTTCCCGGTGGTATCGGTACGATATCGGGATTTACCATATCCGCAATGAGATTCGTATTCGTTACAACGACCTCATAAGCCTTTTCTTTTCCCAGATATGCGAATTCTTCAAGCATCTCATCGGTAGTTCTCAGATAAAGCGGCGGCTGATTTGCAGCGTCAGCCATTTTCAAACCGCCCTGCTGTAAAATCCTTCGGAAAATTGCATCGGACTTGTCCATAAAATGAACATCGCAGGTCGCAACAACGGGTATTCCGAGTTCATCGCCGACCTTAACGACCTTTTTATTGAGTTCCTGCAGGTCTTCGATAGTATTTATTGACGGCTGATCGGGGTCACGGATAAGGAACTCGTTGTTTCCAACCGGCTGAATTTCAAGATAATCGTAAAAGCTTGCGATCTCCTTTATTTCGTCCCACGGACGGCCGTCCTTTATCGCTGTAAAAAGTTCCCCTGCTTCGCAGGCACTTCCGAGAATAAGTCCCTCACGGTGTTTCATAACCTCCGATATAGGTATTCTCGGACGGCGGCGGTAGTATTTGAGGTTGCTGAACGAGATGAGCTTATAAAGATTTTTCAGTCCGATAGCATCTTTTACAAGGATTATCTGGTGATACATTTTAAGCAATCTCGGGTCAACGTCCTTAACACAGGCGTTTATCTCCGAAATACGTTTTACGCCTTTTTCGGTAACAAGCCTTGTTGCAAGCTTAACGAAGATTCGCGCCAGCATTTTGGCATCATCATCTGCACGGTGGTGGTCAAATTCACCGAGCTTTAATTCCTTTGCAACGCTGTCAAGCTTATGGCGTTTCAGATCGGGAAGCATGCTTCGGCTCATTACAACGGTATCTATCATTGTGAAATGGAATTCAATGCCGTATCGCAGACAGCCTGCTTCAATAAATGAACAGTCAAAACCTGCATTATGCGCTATAAGTACGGGTGCTTCTCCGCAGAATTCTATAAATTGACGAAGTGCTTCTTCCTGCGAGGGAGCGTCCTTTACATCATCGTTAGTGATGCTTGTGAGCTTCGTTATTCTTTCGGGAATGTCTTTTCCGGGGTTTACAAAAGTCTGAAATGATTCTTCAATTTCAAGGTTGCGGACTTTTACAGCGCCTATCTCAATAATACGTTCGGCTTCGGCATTGAAACCCGTCGTTTCAAGGTCGAACACGATAAGCTCGTCCTTTATGTCCTTGTCACGGAACAAACGCACAGCTTCGGTGCAGTCATTTACGGAATAAGCTTCACAGCCGTAAATTACCTTGAAATCACCGCCGCCTTTGCGTATATCAGCTACGGTAGAACTTGCTTCGGGAAATGCCTGAACAACACCGTGGTCTGTTATTGCGATAGCTTTATGTCCCCATTTGAATGCGCGTTTGATAAGCTTTGAAACGGGAGTTATCGCGTCCATCATAGAGATGTTCGAGTGCATATGAAGCTCAACGCGCTTTGTTTCGGCGCTGTCCATTCTTTCAACGCGCTGTACTTTCATTATGTCGTTTGCTTTGAAAACAAGTTCATTTTCAAAGGTATCAAATTCGGTTCGTCCTCTTACAAGAACAGTTCCGCCCTTTGCAAATTTGGCAAGAATGTTTTCATCGTCCTTATTTTCAAAGCTTTTTATTGAGATCGAACTTGTATAGTCTGTGATGCTAAGGCTGACAACACGCTTTTCGCCGTTTTTGGTGCGAATTTCCTTTTCTTTGTAGTCAAATGCATCGCCCCAGATAACAATATTGCTGACCTTTCCCTGAATATCGGAAATATTTACGGGAGGAGCTTCTATCTTTCGTCCTCTCAAAATTTCAGCGTTTTCTGAAAGTATCGGCAAATCTTTATAGTCAAGCGTTACGATATTATCAGCGGAAATCTCCGTATCAAATGCTGCAAATGGATCGGGCGGCAGAGCATCGGGTATTGGCATACTTGCCATATAAGCTTCAACATCACGCTGATAGTTCTCGTGCCGATTTTCTGCGGTAGAAAGGGATTTAAGTTCGACAGAATACTCGACCTGAAAATATTCACGAATAATTCTTGACATTTCACGTTCAAAGCCAGCCTTTATAAGCATATCCGCGCCTGCGCCTTTTATCGCGATGATCACCTTTTTATCCTTATCATCTATGCTGTACATCGCGCCCTTGAAACAGCCGTTTATGAGCGAAATTTTCTTTTTCAGCTGAACAACAAGTTCAGGCAGTGCTTTGTCGCTGAAAAGATTCGGCGCATATCTGCAAATCAGACTTACAGCAGTATTGAGCGCTTTTCCAAGTCCGTTTTCAAAGTCGGCTATGTATTCGCCGCTTTGAAGCTGAGCGAACGAAGCATAAATATATATATCCGAAAAATTCGGTGTATATTGCAGTTTCAGAATATCTCCCCTGCCGATCGAATTCGGTATCAGCTCGGTATATTCCGAAAAAAGCTCTTTTATAAGCAATTATTTCAACTCCTAAATATGCGGTCAGTCGTTTTCCACAGCTTTTATCTCGGCGATGAGCTCATCAAGAATTTTATCTTCGGGTATCTTTCTTATAACTTCGCCTTTTTTGAACAAAACTGCACAGCCGTCACCGCCTGCAATTCCGATATCAGCTTCACGAGCTTCACCCGGACCGTTGACAACACAGCCCATAACAGCAACGGTTATATCTTTGTCGAGATCTTTTATAGCTGCTTCAACTTTCTGTGCAAGCGAAATAAGGTCGATTCTTGTTCTTCCGCAGGTCGGGCAGGAAACAAGCTTCACACCGTTTCCCTTGCCTACAGCTTTAAGAATGTCCTTTGCCGCGTAAACCTCCTCAACCGGATCAGCGGTAAGCGAAACACGGATAGTTTCGCCGATGCCATCACAAAGCAGTGAACCTATTCCGACGGCGGATTTAATAAGTCCCATTCGTGCCGTTCCTGCTTCTGTAACTCCCAAGTGAAGCGGATATTCGCATTTCTGCGCAAGCAAGCGATATGCGTCTATCATTGTTTTTACGTCCGAAGATTTTATCGAAATAACAATATCGTCAAAATCGCACTGTTCAAGAAGCGCAGCATGACCGAGCGCACTTTCTACGAGCGCTTCGGCAGTTGGAGCGCCATATTTTGCAAGAATTTCTCTTTCAAGCGAACCCGAGTTCACGCCTATCCTTATAGGTATATTTTTCTGTCTGCAAATTTCAGCAACAGCCTTCACTCTGTCCTGACCGCCGATGTTTCCCGGATTTATGCGAATTTTATCAATGCCGAGTTCAGCGCTTTTCAATGCAAGACGGTAATCAAAATGAATATCTGCAACGAGTGGCACGGAAATCTCTTTTTTTATCGCAGGGATAAGTTCAAGAGCTTTTTCATCGGGAATTGCGGCTCTGATTATGTCACAGCCTGCTTCTTCAAGGCGTTTCGCCTGACGAACGCTTGCTTCTATATCATAAGACGGAGTATTCAGCATCGACTGAACGTAAATTTTCTTTCCGTCAAAGGTCAGATCTTTTAATTTTACGGGCTTGACTTTACGCATAAGCTCCCCCTTTTTCAGCGGTTCACGAAAATATTTTTTACATCATTGAATGTTACGGCAATCATCAGCAGCATAAGAAGCGCCAGACCAACGAAATGAATCATTCCCTCTGTTTCGGCTTTCATAGGCTTTCTGCGGATAGCTTCGATAACAAGAAATACAAATCTTCCGCCGTCAAGTGCAGGTATAGGAAGAAGATTGAAAATTCCGATATTTATCGTTATAAGCGCCGCAAGCTGAAGCAGAAAATCCCAGTCAAGTCCTGCCTCCGTGACAGATGAACCGATAGTCGTAACGATACCGACAGGCCCTTGCAGGTCGTTCAGACCATATTTTCCCGTAACAAGATCACGGAGCGACATCAGAACTATTCTTCCGCAGTAAACAGCATTATTAAAGGCGTATGGAACGATATTTTTTATCGTTATCTTTTCGGCAAGTACCTTGAAATCATATTTAAGCGTGGATTTTCCCGTTGTTTCATCTGTTATCATCGGGAACTGAACACCGTTAAGTTCTACTGTTTCACCGTTGCGCTTAACAGTAAAATCAACGATTCCGTCATCGTCCGTACTTAAAAGATAAGTGATGTCACGGGCGGTAAAGATCTTTGTTCCATTTATCTTTTCAATCTTATCATCTAACTGCAAACCATAGCTCGGACTTACAGCGTCTTCATCAAAATAAACTATTCTTGAAGAAATACCAACGCCGCTCACAAGCATTGCAACAATCGAAATAACAAAACCCAGCACAAGGTTCATAAATGCGCCTGCAAGAATAACAGCCATTTTGGCAGGGACAGGCTTTTTTCTGAAAGAATTCGGATCGTCCGAATCTTCATCTTCTCCCATAGAGCAAAAGCCGCCAAGCGGAAGAAGTCTGAGCGAAAAGGTCGTTTCTTTGCCCTTTTTTTGATATATGACAGGACCCATTCCTATTGCAAATTCCGTCACTCTGACCTTGCAAAGCTTTGCCGTGATATAGTGACCGAAT
This sequence comes from uncultured Ruminococcus sp., assembly GCA_900541495.1. GTDB lineage: Bacteria > Bacillota > Clostridia > Oscillospirales > Ruminococcaceae > UMGS363. Next base: position 43,188 of record UQKC01000006.1, read on the forward strand.
TCGTGCACGATAACAATGATACCAAAGATGAAAATGCCGATGATGATTGATAAAAATGTTTTCATTAACGCTGTACTCTCCTATAAACGAATTCTCTTGCAGCGGCATCTGCGGCAGCTACATCATCGTATGAAGTAATATCTGCAAACTCAAATTCTTCGAGCGCTTCCATTGCAAGTTCGCCTATTCTAAGAAATGAAATTTTCTCATTAAGGAACAGGCGAACCGCTTCTTCGTTTACACTGTTCACGATACAGGGATATGCACCGCCAAGTTTTATGGCTTTTATCGCAGCGGAAAGGCAGTCGAACGTTTTATAGTCAGGTTTGAAAAATGTAAGCGTTCCGCAGTCTGTAAGGGATAAAGGCTTTACATCACATTCTACTCTGTTTGGATATAAAAGAGCATACTGGATAGGTATTTTCATATCGGGAGTTCCGAGCTGTCCTATAACGGAGTAGTCATTATACTCGACAGCCGAATGTAAAATACTCTCTCGGTTCACGACAATTTCTATCTTCTCGGGAGCAACTCCGAAAAGCCATTTTGCTTCGATGAATTCAAGACCCTTGTTCATAAGGGTTGCGGAATCGATAGTTATTTTGTTTCCCATACTCCAGTTAGGGTGCTTGAGCGCATCGGCAGGGGTAACATTTTTCAGTTCATCTTTTGTTCTGCCGAAGAAAGGACCTCCCGAAGCTGTGAGGATAATTTTACGAAGTTCCTTACGGTCATTGCCTTGCAGGCACTGGAAAATAGCCGAATGTTCGCTGTCGATAGGATATATTTTTACGCCCTTTTCGGCAGCTGCTTTCATTACAAGTTCACCGCCTGCAACGAGAGTTTCTTTATTCGCAAGAGCAATATCTCTGCCTGCTTCGATAGCTTTGAGCGTTGGCAAAAGTCCGACCATTCCGACAACAGAATTGACGAATTTATCAGCTTCGATAACAGCAGCCTGACAAAGTCCGTCCATACCGCAGCCTATTTCAACATCAATATCAGCGGTAAGTGTTTTCAACTCGGAATATTTGCTTTCATCAAAAATGCAGATATATTCGGGTTTGAATTCATGTGCCTGCTCCGCAATACGTTTTACGCTGCTGCCTGCAGCAAGAGCCTTAACTTTGATATTATGCTTTCGGCAGACATCAAGCGTCTGCTCGCCTATAGAACCCGTTGAACCGATAAGAGATATTGTTTCCATTTATAAAAAGCTCACTCCCAAAAACCAATTTTAGGGTATGCTTGTTTTGCATACCCTAAACATTAATTGAAAATTGCAAAATATTTAAAAGCAAGTGCCATAAACGGCGCAACGACGAGAACACTGTCGAAACGGTCAAGCACTCCGCCGTGACCCGGCATTATTTTGCCGAAATCCTTTATATTGTTCTGACGTTTTATAAGCGAAGCCGAAAGGTCGCCGACCATACTCAAAAGGCTTGTTATCAGTCCGACGATACCCGTCCAAACATAGTTCGTGGAGAATTCATAACCCTTTGAATGCATTACCATTGTATAAACGATAACGAAAATATAAAGTATGATTATGTTTCCGACAACGCCGCCAACTGCACCCTCAATGGTCTTCTTAGGCGATATCTCAGGGCAAAGCTTATGCTTTCCGAAGAATGTTCCCACAAAATATGCAGCCCCGTCACTGAGCCAAGCAGCTGCAAGGCAAAGCACAACATAAAATGCACCATGCGTTTTGTCCATTCTGTTGAGGATAACAAGACAGCTCATCGCCGCAGAGCTAAGCACCGTTGAAGCTATCATAAAACAAAGCTTATCAAAGCTTAATGTTTTATGATATGCGATAAATCCGACCAACATGACCAATGTACAAACAGCCGCAACGATATAGATCACATTGATGCTGCAAAAGTTCGTCAAAAACGGCAGTGCCGCCGCATAAGCAAGACAAACTGCACTGTGGACTTTGTATTGCAGGCATTTGCAATTGGAAAGCAGTTCATAAACAATAAGAACCGACAATACAGCGATCGATATCTCAAAAACGATCGTATCAGCCAAAAGAACTACTATTACTCCAATAGTGATCCCGACAATAGCTGTCAAAATTCTTGTAAGCATAATTTAAACTCCAAAATAAGCACCATTTATCTGTTCCGAATAATATGGGCATAATAATATAAGACGCAAATAGCACTCTCATATTATTATAGAACAGTTATGTGCAAGAATATTCATCTTCTGTCAATTTTATACTCCGCCAAAACGCCGACCTCTCGAAGCATAATCTTCAAGCGCTTTATCAAGGTCCTTGGGCGAAAAATCAGGCCAAAGTACATCTGTGAAATAAAGCTCCGCATACGCAGACTGCCATATAAGAAAGTTTGAAATGCGCTGTTCACCGCTTGGACGGATAACCAGGTCAACATCCGGCATTGCCCCCGTGTAAAGAAGACTCGTTATCAGACTTTCATTAATATCGGAAATTTTTATATCCCCGTTTTGAAGCATCTCCGCAGCAGTTTTGACAGAATGGACGATATCATCTCTGCCGCCGTAATTTACAGCTATAGCGAGTGTCATCTCATCAAAATTTTCCGAAGCTTTTTCAAGCTCAATCATTTTATCCCTCATCTTTGGTTCAAATCGGGATTTATCACCGAGAAAAATAAGCCTTGTTTTATCTTTCGCGAAATCTTTTGCTTCGTCAAGATACTGCATAAAAAGCTTCATTATCATATCGACTTCCTGCTTCGGGCGTTTCCAGTTTTCTGTCGAAAACGCATAGAAAGTGATATACTTTATCCCGAGCGTCTTGCAGTATCGGGCGATGCGGCGGAACGTCTGCGCACCCTCCGCATGACCTGCGGTTCGGGGAAGTCCCCTTTTCTGCGCCCAACGTCCGTTGCCGTCCATAATAAATCCGATATGCTTCGGAAGTACATTCGCCGTTTTCATCAGATAGACATGATCTCTTTTTCCTTAACGGAAATAACGGAATCGACCTTATCGCAGAATGTGTCAGTTACCTTCTGAACGTCCTTTTCGATGTCCTTCATATCGTCTTCTGTGATCTCGTTGTTCTTTTTGAGTGTCTTGAGCTTGTCAAGAGTATCTCTTCTAACGTTTCTTACAGTTACCTTAGCTTCTTCGCCGAACTTCTTTACCTGCTTAACAAGTTCCTTACGGCGCTCTTCTGTAGGCTGAGGGAATGCAAGGCGGAGAACGTTGCCGTCATTTGTTGGATTGATACCGATATCGGAATTGAGGATAGCCTTTTCAATTGCTTTGAGCTGTGTCTTATCCCATGGCTGGATAACAAGGATTCTTGCTTCCGCAACGGAAACAGCAGCCATCTGCTGGATAGGTGTGGGTGTGCCATAGTAGTCAACGAGCACCTTGTCGAGTACAGCAGGGTTAGCTCTTCCTGCTCTTACAGTAGAAAGCTCGTGTTCAAGACTGCCGAGGCATTTTTCCATTTTTTCCTGTGCTTTTGTAACGTGTTCGTTCATAATATACTCCTTTATGCGGCTTTTGCCGAATTATTGATTTTTTGTTCTGTCGATAACAATAGTACCGATCTTTTTGCCGATGCAGGCATCATAAATGTTATCGGGTCTGCTGAGGTCAAATACGATTATAGGCAGGTTGTTGTCCTTGCACATTGAAGCAGCCGTACTGTCCATTACAGCAAGGTTCTTTACAAGAATATCGTTGAAGCTGAGTTCATCGTACTTTACAGCATCGGGATATTTGTTCGGGTCTTTGTCATAAACACCGTCAACCATTGTTGCTTTGAGAACAATGTCAGCGTTTATTTCAGCAGCACGAAGGGTTGAAGCTGTATCCGTTGAGAAGAACGGGTTTCCCGTGCCGCAGCCGAAGATAACAACTCTTCCCTTTTCAAGGTGGCGAACAGCCTTGTTGCGAACATAAGGCTCTGCTACCTGATGCATTGCAATAGCTGTCTGAACACGAACATCTACTCCGAGCGATTCGAGAACATCCGCAACTGCAAGCGCATTCATCGTTGTTGCGAGCATACCGATATGGTCAGCTCTTGTTCTGTCCATAGCGCCGCTTGAACGGCCTCTCCAGAAGTTTCCGCCTCCGACAACGATACCCATTTCAACTCCGATATCAGCGCACTTTTTGATACTTTCGCAAATTGGCGTGATGACGGAATAGTCAAGTCCCGTTTTTTTATCACCTGCGAGTGCTTCACCGCTGAGCTTCAGAAGAACTCTTTTATATTTAGGTACATCAGACATATTAAATTTACTCCTTTGCATAATCTATCTATTCTATTTTACTACATTTTCTCCAATATGTAAAGTGCGAAATGAAAATTTTTCTATAAATTTCGCATTCAAGCAATATGCGTTAGCAGAAAATCAGCTATTTCGAGATAAGTATCTTTTTTGAGCCTGTCACCGACAGCTTCTGCCTTATTATTTGGCAGCTTTCCGTCATTGCCTACAAGAAATGTATTGAGATCAAGATAATTTACACTATTCTCGTCCGCAAATTTCAGTAAAAGTGAATTAAAACTTTCAATATTGGCATTTGTCAGCGCTTCAGTTTCATTATCCGCCTTTACAGGCAAAGCCGATACAAGATATATCTTAATATTGTCACTTTTTTCGTTTATATCGGAAATAAGCTGTGATAAACCGTCAAAACCTTGCGATGCAGCTGAATCAGCGCCGAAAAATATGTAAAGTGAACTGTAATCCTTGCCGGTGAGAAATGAAACTGCCGAACTCGTAATAATATCCGACGGCGTAAAATCTCCGGTAAAAAGATTATCACGCGGAACAGCTCCATAGTCGGACAAACCTCTCATCTGTTCGGGAGCAAGAATCAAAACGCTGTCAAAATAACCGTCCTGCGCACGTTCGCTTTTGGGAACAGGGTTTACAACACTTGTTTTTTCTTCATAAAGTTCATCACTGTTAATATCGGAAGTTTCTTCTGTATTGCTGCTCGAAACAGGAATCGCATCGTCACTTTTCATATACAGTGCAAAACAAGCAGCGAAGCTTGCAAATATAAAAAGCAGAATAAATGAAAATCGGAATTTTGCGTGTTTCTTTTCTTTTCGTATCTGCATTTTCGTTCTCTGCTCCTTTGTGTGAATATTAACAAAATATACTGTGATTATTATATAACATTTTATTTACCTTTTCAATAACTTTAACAATTGTTTAAAAATTATTAAGAATTTTCACCTCTTGACAAATCGATATACTAATATTATAATAGAATAGATATATTACAAGACATAAAGACAGTTCGTTAGTGCCATCCTGTCTATAAACAAAACCAGGACATCATAAACCGATTATCATAGGGTATGGTGTTCAGCCATGCCCTTTTTATTTTTACACTAATATCTAATCAGAATGTGTACAAAATGCGTACAAAAATCAAGCAAATGCTTACATATATGGATTTTGCGTCGATTTTTTGTCTGCACATTCATTAGAGTTCAGTATTATTCAGGGAGAAAAGCTATGTATATTTTAAAAACCGAAGCTGCATTCGACAGCGCTCATTTTTTGAGCGGCTATGACGGAAAATGCTCAAATCTTCACGGTCACCGCTGGAAGATAGAAATTGAGATCGAAAGTGAAAAACTTGTTCAGGATGGTCAGTGCCGCGGAATGATAGTTGATTTTGGCGACTTAAAAAATGACCTGAAAGCTCTTGCCGATTCGTTCGACCACGCTTTTATATATGAAAAAGGTTCTCTCAAAGAAACGACTATCGCTGCACTTAAAGATGAAAACTTCCGACTTATCGAAGTTGGTTTTCGCCCGACCGCCGAAAATTTCTCGAAGTATTTTTACGATGTAATGCAGAGCAAGGGTTACAAGGTGAGAACCTTAACAGTATATGAAACCCCGAACAACTGCGCAAGCTACTGCGGAAAGGACTGATAACGTGGCTGATTTTGAAGTCGTTGAAAAATTCGTCAGCATAAACGGCGAAGGACAAAGAGCAGGACAGCTTGCTGTTTTTATTCGCTTCAAAGGCTGCAATCTTAACTGCGGATACTGCGATACTAAATGGGCAAATGACCTGTCAGCCCCGTTTGAATCAATGAACGAAGATGAGATTTACGATTATATCAAATCAACAGGTGTAAAGAATGTTACCCTTACAGGTGGAGAACCTTTGCTCCGTGATAATATAGGAATTTTGCTTGAACGTCTTGGAAAAGACAATTCGCTCAATGTTGAGATAGAAACCAACGGAAGCGTTCTTATCGAACCGTACGCAAACATTGTCAAGCGTCCGAGCTTTACACTCGATTATAAGCTCGGCGGCAGCGGAATGGAACGATTTATGAAGACCGAGAACTATCAGTTTTTGCAAAAATGCGATACTGTAAAATTTGTTGTTTCTTCCGTGAGCGATCTTGAACGTGCTGTCGAGATAATCAAAGAATATGAACTTGATAAAAGATGCGGTGTTTACCTTAGTGCCGTTTTCGGCAAAATTGAACCTGCCAATATCGTTTCATTTATGATAGATAAGAATTTGAACGATGTAAATTTACAATTACAGATGCATAAATTTATATGGGATCCGAACAAGCGGGGTGTTTAAATGAAAAAAGAATTTGACTATGAAGCTATAAAGGAGCATATTCGCGGAATTCTCGTTGCTCTTGGCGAAGATCCCGACAGAGAGGGACTTCGTGAAACTCCTGATCGTGTTGCAAGAATGTACGGCGAGGTTTTTGAGGGTATGCGCTACACGAACGCCGAGATCGCCGAAATGTTCAACAAATCATTTGAGGACGGCTTTTCAAGGCACAGCGACGATATCGTTCTTGTAAAGGATATCGAAGTTTTCTCCTACTGTGAGCACCACATGGCACTGATGTATGATATGAAAGTATCTGTCGCATATATTCCTAACGGAAAAGTTCTCGGCTTGTCCAAAATAGCAAGAATTGCCGATATGGCAGCGAAGCGTTTACAGCTTCAGGAACGCCTTGGCGCAGATATTGCGGAGATCATCACTCTTGCAAGCGGTTCTCCCGATGTTGCTGTTATAATTGAAGCAAACCATAGTTGTATGACAGCACGCGGAATAAAGAAGCCGAGCGCAAAGACTGTTTCAACAACTTTCAGAGGACGTTTTGAAACCGAAGCCGCACTTCAGAACAGACTTTTTATGCAGATGAAAATGTGATGATATGGTAATACTTATAAGCGGCTGCTCGCACACGGGCAAAACTCTTCTCGCGCAAAAGCTTCTTGAAAAATATCAATATCCGTATCTTTCGATAGATCATCTTAAAATGGGACTTATACGAAGCGGTCAGACGGAACTTACACCGTCCGATGATAAAGAGCTTCTCCCCTATCTTTGGAATATCGTAAAAGAGATAGTCAAAACCGCAATTGAAAATGAGCAAAATTTTATAGTTGAGGGTTGTTATATTCCTTTTGACCGGGAAGATGATTTTGATGAAAATTATCTGCGACATATAAAGTTTCTCTGTCTTATAATGACGGCAAAATACATCAATGCGCATTTTGCCGATATAAAGCATCACGCAGATGATATCGAAAAGCGCCTTGATGACAGTTGGCTCAATGCGGAAGAGCTTATTTCCGAAAACAAGGAAAATCTTGAATTGTGCCGAAAATATGGCTGCAAATATATCCTTATCAATGATGAATATAAAATCAACCTACAAAATTTATAAAGGAGAATAACTATGAAAGCACTTGTTTTATTCAGCGGCGGCGTTGACAGCACAACCTGCCTTGCGCTTGCCATTGACAGATACGGAAAGGATAATGTTGTTGCACTTTCCGTTTCATACGGTCAGAAGCACACAAAAGAAGTTGAAGCTGCTGACAAAATTGCCAAGCACTATGGAGTTGAGTTTATAAAGCTCGACCTTTCGGAAATGTTCAAGTTCTCGGACTGCTCGCTCCTGCAGCATTCCGACAAGGAAGTTCCGCACGAAAGCTACGCTGAACAGCTCAAAGAAACCAACGGTTCGCCTGTTTCAACCTATGTTCCGTTCAGGAACGGTCTTTTCATTGCTTCTGCGGCAAGTATTGCTTTGTCCAAAGGCTGCGGTGTTATTCTTTATGGTGCTCACGCCGACGATGCGGCAGGAAACGCTTATCCCGACTGCTCCGAGGTGTTCAACAACGCTATGAACACTGCCGTTTGGGAGGGCAGCGGTCATCAGGTCAAAGTCGAAGCACCTTTCGTTGGAATGAACAAGGCAGGCGTTGTTAAAAAAGGACTTGAACTCGGTGTTCCTTATGAACTTACTTGGAGCTGCTATGAGGGTCACGACAAGCCATGCGGCGTATGCGGAACTTGCATCGACCGTCAGAAAGCATTTGAAGCAAACGGCGTTACCGACCCACTTTTAAAGTAAAGGAGAATAAAAATGACAGGAAGAAATACCGAAGAAACACAGGGCATTACGCTCCTAGGCAATCAGAAAACCAAGTACCCTACCGACTATGACCCAAATGTGCTTGAAACATTCGTAAACAAGCATCAGAACAACGATTATTTCGTAAAGTTCAACTGCCCCGAATTTACAAGCCTCTGCCCTATCACGGGACAGCCCGATTTTGCCACAATATATATTTCTTATGTTCCGTCCGTTAAAATGGTAGAAAGCAAATCCTTGAAGCTTTATCTTTACAGCTTCCGCAATCACGGTGATTTCCATGAGGACTGTATGAACATCATTATGAAGGACCTTATCAAGCTTATGGATCCCAAATATATTGAAGTATGGGGCAAATTCACCCCGCGCGGCGGCATTTCCATTGACCCTTACTGCAATTATGGCAAGAAAGGTACAATGTGGGAACAAGTCGCAGTTGACAGACTTGCGCACCATGATCTTTATCCCGAAAAAGTCGATAACAGATAATCATATAATAAAAATAACAAAAACGCGTGACTCTCATTTTGCGAAAGTCACGCATTTTTTATTCTGAAATAAGCTTGTTCAAATTATCTGCATATCTTGCGCAGTCATGGAAAAGCTGAGTTTTGATATTTGAGGAAGTGCTTCGGATATAGAGTACGATAACATACGGCGAATCAGTATAGACTACAGCTGCCGCACCGAGCGTATAGAAATCATCCTGCGGAAGAAAACCGTATTTTTCGCAAACGGTGTATTCTTCAAGCTCGTCCGAGAAAAGATCGTTATGCTCACTGTTTGCAAGGAATTCTTTCATAAGCGCACCGTTTTGATGTTCTTCATTGAAGAAATAGATATCCTTGAAGTAAACAGCGGTTTCTCTTGCGGTGAGTTTGAACCAATAGTTGTCCTCGGTCATTCGTTCGTCACGGCCAAGTCCCTCTGCAAGCTGATTAAAGCAGTCATAGCCTATGTAGTTATAGAGCATTTTATATGCCGTATTGTCGCTCTTTTCAATAGCAGCTTTTGCAAGCTCTTCAATGGTGAACTTTGTTCCGATTGGCTGATTATCGATAAGTTCAGAGCTTGAATTAAGCATATCTTCGGTCATTTCAAAGCTTTGCGAAAGATCTGTTTCGTTTCCGAGAACTGCTCTTACATAAGGTGCTTTTATAATGCTTGCCGCTGAGAATGAAACATCTGCATTGTATTCGACCGATGCTCCGCTTTCAAGATTTACGAACATAAAGCCTGCATCACCGTATTTTTTTATGAGTACATTGTAAAGATCGTCAAGAGCAGCGCTTATCTCCTCATTGTCGGTATCGATGCCCGATGTGATTATCGTTGACGGTTCGCCCTCGGACATTGTTTCAAAATCAAAATTAGGCTCATCAACAAGAAGTGTTTGTGCAAGCTTCGGCGTTTCTGGTTCAGCTGGTTCAGTTTCGGTCACCGCCTCGGTCTGCTCCTCCACTGTTTCTTCTTGACGCTTTCCTCCGCTCGCTATTACCTTAACTACAGTATCGCCCGGGGTATACGCTTCTTCGGGAGCAATGCTCTGCGAAAGGATAACACCTTTTTCATAGTCAGTATCATAGTCATATTCTACATCAAGCGTGAAAAATCTGCTGTAACAGCCGTTTACATCATCGACGGTATAACCGACGATCTTCGGCATTATCTCCTGCACATCGGCAGGCTTTCGGAAGATAACAATGCAGGCTACCACTACAAACGCTATCAGCGAAAGTATGATTATTACTATGCTGACAAGCTTTTCATTTCTATTGTTCATAAGAAATCCTCCTTTGGAAGATCAATCAACTGATTTGAGCGAAGTCGCCATATCTATCTTTTTCAGGCGGAAATAAAGCATTATGTTTACAAAAACAGCAAATACAACTGTAAGAGCTGCAGCGGCAAAGAAACAATAAGCAGGTATATCGGGCGCGAACATTACCGAATCAACCTCGCAGGTATGTCGGACAAAACCTTCAAAGAAAACTCCGAAAATAAGTCCTGCTATCATTCCCATAAGTGCGGATATCGTGTTTTCACGGTAAATATACGCTGCAACTTCGCCGTCATAAAAACCGAGGACTTTTATTGTTGCAAGTTCATGCAAACGTTCATTTACATTTATATTCGTAAGATTGAACATTACAACAAATGCAAGCGCTCCTGCGCAGACTATTACAAGAATAACGATAAAGGAAAGGCTTTCAACAAGAGTTCTGAAGCTGTCACTTCCGCTTGAAGAATAGTTTACCGCAAGCACATCATCACGCTCAACAAGGGCTTCGGAAAGCTCGCTTTCTCTTGATATATCGTTCATATCAATGTACATAACATTGTTTTTCAGTTCATAGTCAAGTCCAAGCTTGTCAAATCCGCCCGAAGCTATAAACACATAGTTGAACGTGTAATTTTCCATTATTCCGATAATCTCAACGGAATGTCCCTGCTCAAAATAAACGCTGTCGCCAAGCTTTACATCAAGCAGACGAGCAAGCTTTTCGTTTATGACGATACCATTGTCCGAAAGGTCATAATGCTCTTTTGTCACACGGTTATGGATATCGAAAAAGTTGGAAATGTTGTTCTCATCTTCGGGAACGATAAGATAAACCTCTGTAGAGCCTTTTTTCGAATAAAGATCATCGACTTTCTGCATTGCAAACATCGAATTGTCAACAAGACCCGTATCATCAGCGGCTTTTTTGACTTCAGCATAGTCAGCCTTTCCGTCATCAAGCGCCGCTACCGCATCATAGAGGAAAACGTTTGAATACTGTCTGTCAACAATACTCACTATCGAATCACGAAGTCCGAAACCCGTAACAAGCAGTGCTGTACAGCCGCCGATTCCGATTATCATCATTATAACACGGCTTTTGTATCGGAAAAGATTTCGGAATGTCACCTTTGTGGTGAACTTCATTCTGCTCCAGAGCGGTGTTATCCTTTCAAGGAAGATACGCTTGCCGTTTTTTGGCGGCTTCGGACGCATTAACTCCGCAGGCTTTGAGATAAGCTCCACTCGACAAGCCATAAATGACGAAAGTCCCGTGCAAAGGCAAGCGGCAACTGCGCAGTAGAGCGCATAGTCCCACCTGAACGAAGCGGAAAATTTATCGAATGCATATATCGATTTATAGCAGGTGAAAATGAGCTTTGGAATAGTCCCAAGTCCAAGTGCAACGCCTGCAATAACTCCGGGAATGCTCGCAAGAACGGCATAAAGTATATATTGTCCCATTATTTCGCCGTAACCGTAGCCAAGCGCCTTGAATGTACCCGTCTGAATTCGCTGTTCCTCGACCATTCGTGTCATTGTCGTCCAGCAGACAAGCGCCGCGATAAGAATAAAGAATATAGGGAATACCTTTGCAATGGCATCTACCTTGTCGCAGTCATCGCCATAATTTCCGAATGACGGATAAATGTCACTGCGGTTCATTACATACCATTTGGCATCTTTTGTCTTGTCGGCAACTTCTTTTTCGGCATCGGCTATCTCTGCCTGCGCATCTTTAAGTTTCTCTTCGCCGTCTGCAATTTCGTCAGCGGCATTATCAAGCTCTGAACGCGCTTCGGCAAGCTTGTCCGAATTATCCGTTATTGAATTATCGATAGCCGAAATATACTGTTCAAGTCCGTTTTTGCAGGCAGCCTTTGTGCCATTGTCATATTCGGCAGGAATTGACATATATCCCGTTAAAAGCTGAACAAGGTCATCGTCAGCCGAAAAGAAATCTCCCTGATCCAATTCATTGATAACATCGGAAATTTCGCTTTGGTCGGAAACAGCGGTCGTTTCATAGTCGGAAAGAACCTCATTGAGCTTTTTCGATACAGCTCTAAGCTTTTCAACAGCTCTCAAACCGTCATTATATTCTATCTCGCCGTCGGTAAGCTTTTCTTTTGCATCGTCAATATCTTTCTGCGAATTGCTGACATCCGCTTTTGCGTCATTTATTTCTTCATAAGCATCGTCGGTGATTTTCTTAACACGCTTTTCTATCTCAGTTTCGCCAAAGTCTTCAATCAAGCTGATTTTTTCTTCGATAAAATCATCATATTCGTTTTTAAACGGGTCAAGCTTTTCAGCGCCGTCAACTTTGACATAAACGTCCGTAAAAACTTCAAGGTCGAAATTCTCTTTCGGGATAAGGATATAACCGTTCAGCGTTCCGTTTCCGATAGAGGTCGTTCCACGCTCAAGTGAGATATACATAGGAAGCTTTATATAGCCTACAACGGTATATTCATTCCGTGAAAGAGTATCCGAAATATCATCATCGTTCGGTGCGGATAATGTGACTTTCTCCCCTATTTGAGGCTGCTCAGTGCCGCGGAATTTATAGTCAACGACACATTCGTCACTGCTCTGCGGAAGTCTGCCCTCGACTATCTCGGGATAATTGAACTTGCTCTCGGGGGCATAAGAATAGACCTTTACAGCCTTTCGTGAAACAGAATCACTTTCTATAAAAAGGTCGGACGAATAAGCTCCCTCGGAATAAAATGCGTCGTCAAATAAACCGATATCATCAACTTCACTCTGCTCAAATCCGAGCGTTGACATTATGTGGATATCATCAAGCGAGTGTTCGTTATAATAATTCCAAGCGTTCTTTTTCATATCGGGAGAAGCTGCCTTTAATCCCGAGAAAAATCCCGAGCCGAGCGCAATTATCGCAAAGATCGCAATAAATCTTCCGAAAGTGTTTTTTATACTTCGGAATGTATTTTTCAGCATTGATTTTTTCATAGAACGTTACCTCTTTACCATTCAATGGTGTCGATCGAAGCAGGCTTGTCATTCAGAACAACGCTTTCGACCTTGCTGCTCTTTATGGTGATAACACGGTCAGCCATTGGAGTTATGGCAAGGTTATGCGTTATAACAACAACGGTCGTTCCCGTGTTTCGGCAGGTATCCTGCAAAAGCTTTAGGATTGTTTTACCAGTCTGGTAATCAAGCGCTCCCGTCGGTTCATCACAGAGCAGAAGCTTCGGCTTTTTCGCAAGTGCTCTTGCAATAGAAACACGCTGTTGTTCGCCGCCTGAGAGCTGAGCGGGAAAGTTGTCCATTCTGTCGCCAAGTCCGACTTCGCGAAGTATCTGTTCTGCACCGATACAATCCTTGCATATCTCCGTAGCAAGTTCAACATTTTCCTTTGCGGTGAGATTTTGAACAAGGTTGTAGAACTGGAAAACGAAGCCGATATCATATCTTCTGTATGAAATAAGTTCTTTCGGGGAATATTTTGCGATATCAACGCCGTCAACGATTATCTCGCCCTCGTCGCAGCAGTCCATTCCGCCGAGCATATTGAGAACAGTAGTCTTTCCTGCACCGCTTGCGCCGACGATAACGGCAAATTCGCCTTTTTCGATGCTGAAATTTATCCCGTCAGAGGCATTTATAGTAACTTCGCCCATTTTATAACGTTTATACACATTTTTTAATTCAACAAAACTCATTTTTTTACTTCCTTTATAAAAATTTAAATATACAGTTATTATAGCATATTTTTCCGCGAAGTAAAAGACATTTCACTGTTTTTTCATAAAAAAAGAACAGCAGATGCTTACCTGCTGTCCTTTAGGTTTACTTTTCGTTTTTGTCAAAATAAGCGATTCCAAGTCCGACCGTACTCATATAGCACCTGCCATAAACGTTCATATCGCCGCTTACAAATACGCCGTTGCCCGTTCCGCCGAAGTTATGGAGGTCATCATTGATGCGAACCCATGTTGCACCGTTGTCCTCGGACATATAAACGCCCTTTACATCGGTATCATTTGGTGTGCCGTAGATATAGATAACATACGGGTCACCGTCATTCTTTGCCTTGCCAAGTCCTACTGCTTCGCAGTATTTGATGCCGTCAACGAGCGTTACATTCTCGCCGTGGTTTGTTGCCTTGTAAAGTCCTGCACCTCCGGGAATGTAGAAAGTTCCCTCTTCGGACGGGTCTGCACACAATCTTGAGAAGCTCGGGCTTACAATTGCCATTCTGGAGAATGTCTTTCCGCCGTCAGAGCTTAAGAAAACTGCACTGTTTCCGCAGGCATATACATAGTCGCTGTTGTTCGGGTCACCAAGGAAGTAAACATCTTTGCCTGTGATTCCCTCGCACTTTGTCCATGTCTTTCCGAAATCTTCGGTATAGTATGCGCTGAAGCTGTTTGTGGAACTCCAGAAAAGGCGTGAACCGTCAGCCGTAAAACCAAGCTTTCCGCGGTAAAGTATCTTGCCCTCTTCGGGAGAAGTGGTAATGTCATTCCATGTTTCGCCGCCGTCCGTGCTGTAGATAAGCGCCATTTCGGATTCACTTCCGCCGACCTTTGCCCAGTAATCTCTGTTCTGATATGCGATAGCAATGCTTGTGCATGAACCGATCTGTCCCTTGTGTCTGTCTGCAGGTTCTTTTATATCGTTATGTACGAAACCGTCGTAGTCGCCGATAGCGGAAACGAGCGGATAACCCTCCATAGTAACGATATCCTCGGGAACGACTTCTTCGATGCCCTTTGCATTAAAATAGAATGCAGGATGCTCGTCCCAGATATTATCGCAGGCAAAAATACCGTTGCCCGAAGTTACCATAATTTCATTTGTATTGAATGGGTTTATTTCAAGTGAACAGCACCAATGAATTGCATAATCAGCGATCCATGGAATTCCTCCGTCACTCATTGTCATATCCTTGATAATATTCTTCCAGTTCTTGCCGCCGTCTATTGATACAAAGAACGAATCACCGAAAGCGCCATTCGGCTGCTCATTCCAGTTGTTGGTAGAAACAGTTACGAGCTTGTTATCATCTGTCGGATCAATAACGATATCGCCGATAGAAACGCTCATAGGCGAGATATCTTCAACAGAACCATCTGTATTGTATCTCCAGAGTGCGCCTGCACCTGCGTTCCAAGGGCCTTCCTTTGTTGCATAGCCAACATAAAGATTGCCCTTTGAGTCAAGTTTCATTCTCTGCGGCATAAGCTTTGTGTTGCCGTCCTTGATAGGATTCCAGCTTGCGCCGCCGTCCTCGGAAACAAAGATATTATCGTCACCGTTTCTCGAAACGGATGCATATATCTTCTGTGAAGCGCCGTCCTTACCCGATGACGGGTCAAAAACGATGCCGTTTATGCCGTTGCCGTTAGTTGTCGAAGTTACAGGGAAGCTTGCGACCTGTTCCCAAGTGCTGCCGCCGTCTGTGCTTTTGAGCATACCGCCCGTTCTTCCGCCAACAAAAATGATGCTGCCATTGTTAGGGTCAACAGCTATTCTTTCACCGTTGCCTCTGCCCATTCCATTGCCGTGAGCCTTAATTTTATCGGTAACATCAACAACTGTGAATGTTTCGCCGTAATTGTCGGAAATAAGGATAGCTGTCTTTCCGCCGCTGAAATATTCCGTTCCTGCAAGAAGATACAGCTTTGAAGCATCGTTAGGGTCAACAGCAAGTCCGTCAATTCCGAGCAGACCTTTATCCTCCTCCGTTACCCAGTAAGCGAGCGACTTCCACTGCTGTGCAGCCTCGTCCCAACGGTAAGCACCGCCAACATCTGTACGGGCATAGTAAACATTTTCCTCACAAGTGCTGAAAACACCCGTAACGAATCCGCCGCCGCCAATTTCTACCTGACCGTAGCTCCAGTCAGTGTTGCTGACAGCCTGTGCGGAATCAGTGTCCGTTGAATTTGCAGCCGCAGATGTTGTTTCGGCACTATCGGTAGTTTTGTTATCCGAACAACCCGTCAGAACGCCGAACATCATACATAAGCAGACAGCTGCCGCTCCGATCTTTTTTATTGTGCTGTGATTTTTCATTTTATCGATCCTTTCATATTGAGAAATCGTTTTCAAGTTATAATGATTATACAGCACTTAAAGTAAAATGTCAATATATTTCTTGCAAATTAACCAAATTTACATAAATCGCTAAAAATATTCCTTAATATTTTTTGGCAAGAATCTCCTGAGTGACCCCGATATCGCTTTCAAGACAATATTTTACCGTTACGGTTAATTTATCATCATTTTCGGTAAATTCTACCTCCTTTCCATCAACGGTTATATCTTTTACCTTGAGAAAATTTTTCTCATAAACCGATATCTTGCTTTCAAGTATGATCTTTGCCTGCTCGGGCGAATATTCTATCTCATCAACAGTGTATGGCTTTAACTCCGCTTCAACCATTCCGACAGGAAGTTCCAGACCGAAAAGCCGGACATACTTTATTTCTTCGCTGTACTCATATTCAAACTTTTCTTCCTTGTTCAAATATAAAGGTATCCTCAGTCCGAAAAGATAAAGTGATTTTTTCTTTTTCTCTGATCCATAATTTATAACACTGTCAAAATATGGCTGTTCAAACGTTACTTCACGTTCATATCTGCCGATTATCTCGCCCATTGCGTGAACAAAATAATCGTGGTCAAGATTTCCGTCTATCGTTCCGCTGATGAGGATATCGCCTTTTCTAACGCCGTCATAAAGCATCGGAACAAGCATACCGAGATGAACATTCCTTATGTCAACTATCTGCGCATCGCAGGCTGCAACAACATTGCAGGGTGTTGATATCGGTATCATCTCAGGCTTTTCCGTAAGTTCGCTTATATCAACAAGTATCCTGCACCCTGATGAGCGTATCCCTATCCAGCTGAATGAATCGAAAGCGGTGATTATCCTCTGCTCCGAATCGCGAAGGTCGAGTGACGGGATAAACGCACCTATTTTTATCCCATAATCGGCAAGAATACTTTTTACACGCTCGTCCGAAATACTTTCATTGCCGTAGACTTCTATTCTTAGCACCGTATTTGATAGGTAAAAAACAAGCATCAGAGCCGCCAGCAGTCCTGCCGCCAAACCAAGTCTTTTTTTATATTTTTGGACTGTAAAGGCAATTCCCTTTTTATCAAGCTGCTCAAACTGCGCCTTGTTATCCTCAGCAAAGGCTTTAAGCTCGTCAAGATCATACCAATCGACAGTTCCCGTGACAAATTTTCCGTTCTCTATTCTTATATCCTTTACAGCAAAACCTGTCGCACGGAGTTTGTTCACGATATCACCGCAGTCTGCCGCAAAAAGTCTGAAATATACACTTCCAAGCAATTTATTTCTCATAAGAATATGCGCCGAAAAAAGCGCAGACCTCCCCTCTTATTCAAATTCTATCGAAGAAATTTTCCCGTCAATGACTACTCCTGCTGTGTTAAAATCGGATATCCGCAGGTCTTCACCCCATACCTGAAGCGTGACAGTCGATGTTTTCAATCGAACATAAACATCATTAAGTTCGATTATCCGCTTGCAATTTTCAATTTCAAGGTGCGTATTATCGGTAAGATTCATATATGTATTAAGATAAAGCCGCTTTTTGATAAACTTTGCCGTAAGCGAGCTGTATATTTTTTTCGCTTTTACAAGCACTGCACATTCCTCCGAATCACTTGTCTTTCTAAATTATATTAACAGAAAAATGCACATATACTTTTTAACAGAACAGTTTTCCAAAAACAGTGAAAGGACTTGTGTAGATGAAAAAAATATCGGGATTTATTATTGCCGCTGCCGTAATAGCATACTCGGCAGCTCTGCTTTATTTTAATAAAGCGGTTTCTGAAGGAGTTATAGCATCTATAAAAGTATGCGTGAATGTTATCATTCCGTCACTTTTTCCGTTTATGATAGCCTCGGGGATAATCATTTCCTCGGGACTTTACTATAAATTAAGCTTTCCGTTTTCACCTATCTCAAGATATGTTTTTCACCTTAGAGCAGACCTTTTTCCAATATTTCTCATAAGTTCGGTCGGAGGTTATCCCGTTGGCGCAAAGCTGCTGATGAATCTGTATGAAAGCGGAAATATTGATAAAAATACAGCTGAAAAAATGCTTTGTTTCTGCTATATGGGAGGGCCTGCTTTTTTCATCGGAGCGGCGGGAATGAAGATATATAACAGCACTTCCGTAGGAATAATAATTTTCGCAAGCATATTTTTTGCAAATCTGACAGCAATGTTTTTGTTTGGTCTGCGTTCACCAATACCGCCGAAAGATGCACACGGACGACGGTTCATTTTCACGCTCAATGACTTTCTTTCATCGATAAATTCGGGCGGAATAGGCATAGCAAAAATATGCGCGGCTATCGTGTTTTTCGCTTCACTTCTCGCCGTACTTGATGCTTCGGGGATAATTGATTTTTTCTCACGGATAATTTCATCGATAACAAATATTTCTCCTGAGATATGTAGAATATTACTGCGTTCAATGCTTGAAATAAGCAATATTTCCGCTCTACCGTCCGATATTTCCTTTCTGCCGATCGTTACTGCACTGCTTTCTTTCGGTGGACTTTGTGTGATCTTTCAGGTAGAGGGCATCATTGAAAACAAATTGTCTACTCATAATTTCTTGATAAGTCGTATTGTGACAATGATTTTGTCATATCTTTGCTGTAAAATATTAATAATAACATTTAACATTTCAAATTATACACAAGTTTCTGCTTTGAACGGAGAAGCAGTTCGGCAAAACTCACCAATTCCAAGTTTATTTTTGTTAATTATGACAATTTTATTATTATCAAAAAATTTTATAGAAAAAAATAAAAAAATATGATATAATAAAAATAATTGAAATGCATTCAGAACT